>NZ_JAJFBP010000064.1 GCF_020697055.1 Panacagrimonas sp.
CCAACGCCAAATAGGGGACGAACGGTGTGCGCGAATCGATCCAATAAACCTGGATCTAATCCGCGCATTTACACAGCTGCGCTCGCAAGTGCCTGACGGGTACACGTTCGTCATTCCTCCTCTGCCGGATTGGGGCGCCATGAACGGATCAGCTGTTGGTTACAACGATCAGGATTCCAATGCGGGTCGAGACGAAAACCCGAACTCGACGCCCGCATCCTTCCATAGCGCATCAGAAGAAGAAAAGCACAGGGAACCCACCACGCCCCCACCCCGCCTCCTCGCCCAGGTTCGCCAACGCCTGCGCGCCCGCCACTACAGCCTGCGCACCGAGCATACCTACGTCGATTGGATCCGACGCTTCATCCTGCACACCGGCAAGGCGCGCCATCCGCGGGAGATGGGGGCGCGTGAAGTCCAGACCTTCCTGACACACCTGGCGGTCGATCGCCGGGTGTCGGCCAGCACGCAGAACCAGGCCCTGGCGGCGTTGTTGTTTCTGTATCGCGAAGTGCTCGAGCTGGACCTGCCGTGGATGCAGGACGTGGTCCGCGCAAAAAAACCGCAGCGACTGCCCGTGGTGCTGACCCGAGACGAAGTGCAGCGCCTGCTCGCGCGGCTGGAACCCAAAGGCGACTTCAATGATGACGACGACGTCGTCGACGACGACGAGTACGCCGATCGCCACAACGGTTCCGCGGCACGGGCAGTCCACCGCATCGCGACCAGCTCGCCGCTGAGCCTGATCGTCCGCGTGCTCTACGGCACCGGCATGCGCCTGATGGAAGCGGTGCGCCTGCGGGTCAAGGACGTCGATTTCGAACGCTGTGAAATCGTCGTGCGCGACGGCAAGGGCGGCAAGGACCGCATCACGATGCTGCCGCAACGCCTCGTGCGACCGCTGCAGGCGCATCTGGCGATCCGGCGCACGCTGTTCGAACTGGACCT
This sequence comes from Panacagrimonas sp., assembly GCF_020697055.1. GTDB lineage: Bacteria > Pseudomonadota > Gammaproteobacteria > Nevskiales > Nevskiaceae > Panacagrimonas. The sequence continues at coordinate 949 of NZ_JAJFBP010000064.1, forward strand.
GTCGCGCGACCGCGCCGAGGTCTGGATGCCGGATGCGCTGGCCGTCAAATATCCGAACGCGGCGCGGGAATGGGGCTGGCAGTACGTGTTCGTCGCGCCTTCCTTCTCGATCGATCCCCGAGCCGCCCAGGACGGTCCGTCGACTGCAATCAAGAAGCGACGCCATCATCTCGACGAAAAACAGGTGCAGCGCCACGTGCGCCTGGCGGCGCAGCGGGCCGGCATCGCCAAGCCGGTGTCGCCGCACGTGCTGCGCCATTCCTTCGCCACGCACCTGATCGAGGCCGGCTACGACATTCGCACCGTGCAGGAACTGCTCGGTCATGCCGACGTCAGCACGACGATGATCTACACGCACGTGCTCAATCGCGGCGGGCGCGGCGTGCGCAGTCCGCTGGATCGGGATTGATCGTTCGATTCGACGATCCATCCCCGTCATCGACGATCCCGCCCAGCACATGCCGGGCGTTGCGTTGCTTGCCTTGCCTTGCCTTGCCTTCCCTTGCATCAGCAGGCTGCGGCGGCGGTCCGCCGGATCGGACGCGGGAGCAGGACAGGGCCCGGCGAGACCCGGCAGGAGCGAGGCCGGGCCGGGACGCATGCGAGAATCCCGCTGCTTCGCCCGACATTTTTTCCCACGTTGACGACGAACGATGACGATGAACCCGACGACGCCCTCGCAGACTCCCACCGACCTTCCCGCCCTGATCGCTTCCGCCCGCCGCAACCGCTTCGGCGACCTGCTGTGGCGCAGCGCGGCGCGCACGCCCAAGAAGACCGCGTTGATCTACAACGATCTGCGCCAGACCTTCGCCGAGCTCGACGAGACGGTGAACCGCACCGCCAACGCGCTGGCCGCGCGCGGTGTGACCCAGGGCGATCACGTGGCGATCCTGTCCCACAACAACCACGCGTTCGTCGTCGTGCGCTTCGCGTTGGCTCGCCTTGGCGCGGTGACGGTGCCGATCAACTTCATGCTCCAGGCCTCCGAGATCGCGTTCATTCTCGAAAACGCCGAGGCGCGCGGCATGATCGTCGAGGACGCGCTGGCCGCCACCGCCGATGCGGCCATCGCCGAATCGAAGGTCCAGCTCAAGGTGCGCGGCTCGATCCGCGAAAAGAACGACAAGACCGTCCCCGCCGGCTGGGAGTGCGTGCAGGACGCGTGGATGACGCACGCCGATGCCACCGCGCCGGACATCGCCATCGACGACGACGCGCCGGTGCAGATGCTCTACACCAGCGGGACCGAGTCGAGGCCCAAGGGCGCGCTGCTGACGGGGCGCTGCCTGTACTCGCACTACGCCACGGTGATCATCGACGGCGAGATGAGCAGCGAGGACATCGAGGTCCATTCGCTGCCGCTCTATCACTGCGCGCAGCTCGACTGTTTTCTGACGCCCGACATCTACCTGGGCGCCACCAGCATCGTGCTCGCGGCGCCGGATGCCGGCACGCTGCTCAAGACCATCCAGTCCGAGAAGGTGACCAAGCTGTTCTGTCCGCCCACGGTGTGGATCGCGCTGCTGCGCCATCCGGCGTTCGACAAGACCGACCTGTCCAGCCTGAAGAAGGGCTATTACGGTGCGTCGATCATGCCGGTGGAGATCATCAAGGAGATCAGCCAGCGCATCCCGGGCATCCGCCTGTTCAATTTCTACGGCCAGACCGAGCTCGCGCCGCTGGCCACGGTGCTCAAGCCCGAAGACCAGATGCGCAAGCTCGGCTCGGCCGGACGCCCGGGCCTGAATGTCGAAACGCGCGTGGTCGACGACGACGACAAGCCGGTGCCGCCGGGCACCGTCGGCGAGATCGTGCACCGCAGTCCGCACGTGACGCTGGGCTACTGGAAGAACCCGGAGAAGACCGCCGAGGCGTTCCGCAACGGCTGGTTCCATTCCGGCGACCTCGGCGTGATGGACGACGAGGGCTACCTCACGGTGGTGGATCGCAAGAAGGACATGATCAAGACCGGCGGCGAGAACGTCGCGAGCCGCGAAGTCGAGGAGATCGTCTTCACCCATCCCGCGGTGTCGGAAGTCGCCGTGTTCGGCGTGCCGCATCCCAAGTGGATCGAGGCGGTGATGGCAGTGGTGGTGCCGCGTGCGGGCCAGACGATCTCGCCGGACGAGCTGCTCAGGTTCTGCCGCGACCGCATGGCCGGCTACAAGGCGCCGAAGATCGTCGAAGTGGTGGACGCGCTGCCGAAGAACGCCAGCGGCAAGATCCTGAAGCGCGAGCTGCGGGACCGGTTCGCGGCAAAGGGTTCGTCGATCGGTTGAGTTGCCGCCGTCACCCCTGTCTCGCCATGCGATGAAACCGCATGGGGAGAGGGAGCATCAGGTCGCCTCGCCCCGCTGGGGAGGGAGGGGACTGGGGTGAGGGGCCCTCGGCCCGCAACGCCGGGCACGCTAGTTGTGACGGCAAGGGGTCCGCGCCGCTCAGGCGCCCCTTGTTGGAGAACCCTTCCATGGCCAGATGGCACACGGCCCCCGCGTCCCGGCTCCTTTTGCACGATGCGAGCACCGCATTGCCCCCGCTGCAGGTGCATCGGCGCCTCGCAGCGTTCAATCGCAAGCGCCTGCTGCCGACCTTCGAGGAGCCGTGCTGGCCTGAGGCTTTGAACGAGGAGATCGAGCTTCGCAGCCTCGAAGCGCGCTTCGTCCACGCCGAGCGCACCGCCATCGCGCCGCGACTGTCCGACCTGCCCACCGACGCGCCCGGCTTCATGGACTGGTTCCACGCGCTGAAGGACAACGGACCCGGACAGGGCGATGCGCTGTTTGCCTGGCTGGCCACCGACGCGACGATCGACCAGATGCGCTGGTTCCTGCGCCAGGAAGCGGCGGGCGAAGCGGGCTTCGACGATCTGGTGGCGCTGACGCAGGTGCGCTTCCCGAGCCGGCCCAAGCTCGAGATGGCCAACAACTACTGGGACGAGATGGGTCGCGGTCGTGAATCGGGCATGCACGGGCCGATGCTCGAGCGCACGACGCAGGCGCTGGACCTGCGTCCGAGCGTCGAGACCACCGCGTGGGAATCGCTGGCGCTGGCCAACCTGATGGTCGCGCTCGCGGCCAACCGCCACCTCGCCTACCAGTCGGTCGGCGCGCTCGGCGCCATCGAGATGACGGCGCCCGGCCGCGTGTCGAAGGTCAACGAGGGTATGCGTCGCCTGGGCCTGCCCGCCGAGGTGCGACGCTATTTCCAGCTGCACGCGGGACTCGACGTGCGCCATTCGCTGGCCTGGAACCGCGAGGTGATCGAACCGCTGGTCGCGGCGGATCCGAACGCCGCGCGGCCGATCGCCGAAGGCGCGCTGCTGCGCCTGGCCGCCGGCGCCCGCTGTTTCGAGCGCTACCGTCGCGATCTGAAACTGACGACGTCGACGGCGACGGCCGTCCCACACGACGAGATGGACTGCGACACCCGGCGCGTCGCCGCCTAGCGATGCACCGGGCATCGCGCGTGCTAGGGCCGCCGGCAGAAATCCGTTCGGAGCGCGTTCCATGAACTTCGGTCGTCGCACCCTCGGCGCGTTGCTGCTGCTTGCAGGCGCCCATACCGGCGTCCACGCCGCCGATGCGGTCGGCGCCGACGCGCTGCGCCAGCGCTACGAGGCGGCGAGCGCCGAGATGGCGAAGAGCGACTTCGGCCGTCCGATGATTCTTCAATCGTCCGACACCGACAGCCGCGTGCGCGGCGAGGTGCTGGCGCTGCTCGACCAACCGCTGCCGGCCGTGCAGAAGGCGCTGCAGGATCCCGCACGCTGGTGCGAGATCATGCTGCTGACACCGTCGATCTCGCGCTGCGAGGCGCAGCACGGATCACCGGCGCACCTGGCCGTGCGGCTCTCGCGCAAGTTCGACCAGCCGCCAGACAAGGGCGCCGCCGCGCGCTTCGCGTTTCATCCGCAGGCTTCAAACGAGCGCTACACGGCGGTCGAGCTCGACGCGGAAAAAGGTCCCATCGGAACGTCCGACTACCGCATCGAGGTCGAGGCGCTCGCGCTCGACGAGCGCCGCTCGGTGCTGCGCATGGCCTACTCGTATCGCTACGGGCTCAAGGCGAGCCTGGCGACCAAGGCCTACCTGGCCACCAAGGGCGGCGACAAGGTCGGCTTCACGCGCGTAGACGGACAGGGCGATGCGCGCGTCGGCGGCATGCGCGGCTCGGTCGAGCGCAACGCGATGCGCTACTACCTGGCCATCGAAGCCAACGTCGCGCAGTCCGCAGCGAACACC
>NZ_JAJFBP010000021.1 GCF_020697055.1 Panacagrimonas sp.
GGTGTCCGACTGCAGCGTCGCGCAGCAGGCCAGCGTCTTGCGCTCGTCGCGCTCGAAATCCATCAACGCGAACGGCGAGGCCTCGCCGTGCTCGATCTCGCCGTCGACCACCTGCACCTTGCAGGTGGCGCACAGGCCGTGACAGCAGGCGTGCGGCAGATAGATGCCGGCACGCAGCGCGGCGTCGAGCATCGTCTGGCCGTCTTCGACCTCGATCGTCGCGCCGAGCGGCTCGATGGTGAGTTGGTAGGTCATGGTCCTCCTGTGGGCCCTCTCCCGCTTGCGGCAGAAGGTGGCGCGAAGCGCCGGGAGACGGCCTCGCCACGGCCGGCACCCTCTCCCCGCCCCTCTCCCGCACGCGGGAGAGAGAAACAAGGGATCACCCGCAGAGCGTGTTCATCCCCGGCGTGCGGAACCGCAGCAGATCCTTGTGCCCGATCCCGTTCTCCGAAAAGCTCTTGCCGACGTCGATCGCGATCGGTTCGTGATCCCGGATCCACTCGACGCACGTCCAGTCGACGCGATCGGCATCCGGATCCGCCGCGATCAGCGGGCGGATCGTCGCCTCGAGGAAATCGACCACGCGCGTCGACGGCGACGGACACGTGATGAACGGCGCGGCGAACATCAGGTGGTGATCCCAGCTCCAGTAGACGAGCTGGTCACCGTGGTAGTGCTCGATGCCGTCCACGGGACGCAATGGGTAGGGCTTCAGGGCGACGACGGCCATGTCCGTTCTCCTCCTCAGGTGCCGTTGTTCGACGTGGCCATGCCTCTCCACGCCGCGAAGTTGCGCTGATCGCGCGAGCCGACGAAGTCGCCGTTGTCCTTGCCGTCGACGAGGTTGACCCAGCGCATCCAGTTCTCGATGCCGCCACCACCCGAGGTGCCCTGGAACAGCTGGTTCATCGGCATCCAGGCCTGCACGTACTTCTCCGGCTCGTGCTCGACGATCTCGCGGCAGTGGTCCGAGCAGAAGTGATAACGATGCCCGTCGATCACGCGCTCGCGATGGCACAGCAGCGTCGGATCGTCGGGCTCGGTGAACACGCAGGGCATCTGGCAGCACTGGCACAGCTTGGCCAGCCCCACGTTGCGGAACTGCGTGCCGGCGTCGGCGAGCTTCTTGAAGTAATCCCAGCGCGGCCGGTAATGGCGATCGAACGTCTCCGGGTACTTCGACGAGAGCCAGTCGAGGTCGGCCTCGCTCGGGATCCAGCCGTGGAACGCGGTGCCGAACGACCACTGGTAGAACGCCAGCATGAACTGGTGCGAGATGTGGTCGCGCGCCTTGGCGGCGTCCTTCCAGCCCTTGGGCGGACGGATGCCGTAGCGCGCCAGGTCCTTGAACAACGCGCTGCCATTGTCCTCGGCGTAGATCTCCCAGGCCTCGGCCCAGCTCATCACGCGCTTGGGCAGCATGTAATCCATCATCGTCCCGACCAGCGACAGCAGGCGCAGGCCGCGCCAGAACCACTTGTCGAGCCAGCGCTGCACGATCGGCAGGTTCGCCGGGTCCTGCTCGAGGATGAACTTGATGCATTCGAGGCCGAGCGTCATGTGCCGCGCCTCGTCGGACTGCGCCGAGAAGCCGAACGTCACCGTCGCCATGTCGCCGTTGTACGCGGCGCCGGACATGAACGGCACGAACAGCAGGTTGGTCAGCACGTACTCGAACGAGAAACCGATCGCGACCATGAACTCGAACGGCCCGCCGGTCATCGCGTCGTCGAAGAACGAGCGCGGCACCGAGTTGTACCACATGCGATCCCGCATCTGGATGAAGGCGTGGAACCCGTCGTAGTAGCGGTTGTAGCTCGACAGCGCGTGGATCTGCGTCTGCGCGTGACGCAGTTCGTCGATCGACTGCATCTGGCAAGCCACCTGCGTTCCGACACCGGGAAACTCGCGGCCCGCGCGTGCAAATCCCTTGTGTGCGCAGTACTCGCCCGGGCTGATCGCTTGCAGGAAGATCTTCAGCGCCGAGAGATAGCGTGCATCGGTGATGTTCAGATGCCCGTTGTTCTGCGCGTGCGCATCGATGATCGCGTAGAACTTGCGGTCCTTCTCCGCCTGGTACTTCCAGTACGCGTCCATCGTCAGGCGGAACGGATCCTCCCACTTGTCCCAGTCGTGGATCACGATCCCTTCGTACGCGGCGTAGGGGTAGAGTTTTTCGTGCGGCTGGTAGCTCGGCGTCCAGCCGAGGTCGCGCGTCATCAGCCGGTACTTTTCCTTCAGTCCCAGCTTGGCCTTCTGCACTTTCATGTCCATGTCGGCGATTCCGGTGATGTGTCTTAGTGGTTCCAGCTCAGGCTGAGTTCGTCCTCGTCCTCGCTGACGTGACCGCCGAGCGTGACGAGATTGATGTGCAGCGATTGCAGATCGAACGCGCCGCCGGTCTTCTCCTCGACGGTCGTGCGACGGATCACCAAATGCTCGGGCGCATCGATGCGCACCATCGCGGGCTGGCGGGTGACCTTGGCGCGCGGGTTGTCCTGCTCGATCGCCTCGACGATGGCCCGCGTCTCTTCGTTGGACTGCAGCACGATGAAGACCTGTGACATGGCGGGTTCCTCAGCGCGTGACGCCGGCTTTGCCGAGACGTCCGGCGAAGTCGGTCATCTGGTCCTCGACGGCGGACTGGGCCTGATCGCCCAGAACGATCGCGACGATCGGCAGCACCGCCAGCGCCGCGCGCGGCAGCCAGCGGTCGATCCAGTCGCACAGCGCGGCGCGGTTGTCGGCCGACTCGGCCGCGAGCGTTTTGGTCACCGCGTCGATCCACTTGCGGGTTTCACTGCCCCACTCGCTCATGAACTGCGTGAGCATCGCGACGCACGATGCGCCGCGCGCCGACAGCACGTCGTCCACCAGGTGCTCGTAGACCAGCGGATAGAGCAGACCGTCGAGCACCAGGTTCTGCGCGACGAACACTTCGACCGGATCGCGCAGCGCCATCGTGTCCTCGGTGTAGTGGCGCAGCGGCTGCCAGGTTGCGTCCACCATCCACGCACGCTTGCCGGCCCCCAGCGATTCGGGGTCGCCGAGCAGCAGGCCCAGGCGCGACAGGTATTGCGCGATGCCGAGCTGGTCCATCGCCTGGAACATGCATGGCTGCGTGAACGTCGTGCCGAATCCGTAGCCGCAGATCAGCGTGTTGTTCTGGTTGGCGCCCCAGGCCGCGTGACGCAGCGGCATCAGCAGCGCGAGCACCTGTGCGGTGAGTTCGCCCGGCATCAGCGCGGACAGGCCGCGGGATTCGACGAACGCGAAATTGGCCTCGGCGGTGTCCTGCTGGCGCGCTCGCGTCAGCGTGTAGCTCGAGTAGTAGAACTGGCGCGGATCCTTGATCGCGTACCAATCGCGCATGCGAACGCGAGACAGATCCGGGTCGTACAGCTGCTGCTCGGGATCCCAGGTCGGACGGTAGTGCAGGTTCTCGACGGCCTGGATGTCGTAGCTCGCCTCCTGGTATCGACTCGCGGGCTTGGCGCCGAAACGCTGCTCGAGATGGTCGTACGCGTGGCGCTGGGGTTCGATCGTGACGGTGCGCAGGTCGATCTGCATGAGGCTCTCCTTCCTGGTGTTGTTTCGATCAGACGTCGTCGCCGAGCACGATCGCGTGCTGGTCGCGACAGAACGCGCGGAAATCTTCGGGCGGGAGCAGCAGCTCGACCGCAACGTCCGGATCGCCGATGGCGAATGCGAATTCGACGAGCCCGCGCTTTTCGCCGAGCACGCGAACGAATCGGCGCGTGATGTCGAACGAGGTCGCGGCCGCGGCCACTGACGTAGTCCCCATTGGAATCTCCTCGCAGCGTGGGTGTCCGATCGCGTCGTCGGAAAGGGGATCCGCGACGCGTTGACGGACACCGGAGCACCGGTTGTGCCATTTCCCCAAGCCCTTGAGCACGTTGAAGGTGCGCCCGATCCAGCCGCGAAAAGGCGGCCGCGCGCTGTACGCGAAGGTACGACGGACGGATTTGGCTGTACGGAAACGTACAGCGGCGGCGCGCTACTCGGCCGACGATCCCGCGTCGCGCTTTAGCCGGTAGCCGAGCTGGCGTCGCGTGATGCCGAGCAGCTTGGCGGCGTGGGTCAGATTGCCGCCGGAACGCTGCATCGCACGTTCGATCAGCTGCGCCTCGTGGCGATCCAGATCGAAGCCCGCGCCGAGCAGCGCATCGAGCGTGTGCGTCTGGTCCGCGACGTCCGGATCGCTGACGCGACCCGATGCGCCGAGCGTCACGCCGACCGACAGTCCCGGCGGCGTGCCGGCGAACAGGTGCTGCACCTCGATCTCGCCGCCCGAAGGCGCCAGCAGCACGCCGCGCTCGATGGCGTTCTCCAGTTCGCGCACGTTGCCCGGCCAGGGGTGGGCCTTGATCGATTGCGACGCGCGCTCGCTCAGGTCCAGACCCGTCTTGCCGTAGCGGCCCTGGTATTTCTCGATCAGCGCGGCGGCCAGCAGCGGGATGTCGATACGCCGGTCGCGCAGCGGCGGAATCTCCACGGGGAACGTCGCGATGCGGTAGTAGAGATCGGCGCGGAACTTTCCGGCCGCAACCGCCGCGTGCAGATCGACGTTGGTCGCCGCGATCAGGCGCACGTCGACGCGGCGCGACTGTGCGTCGCCCAGACGTTCGACTTCGCCGCTCTGCAGCACGCGCAGCAGCTTGGCCTGCGCGGCCAGCGACAGTTCGCCGATCTCGTCGAGAAACAGCGTGCCGCCGTCGGCGCGCTCGAAACGTCCGGGCCGCGAGTCCTGCGCGCCGGTGAAGGCGCCCTTGCGCACGCCGAACAGCTCGGACTCCACGAGGTCCTGCGGGATCGCCGCGCAGTTGACCGCGACGAACGGCTTGTTCGCACGCGGTCCGTGTTCGTGCAGCCAGCGCGCGAACATCTCCTTGCCCACGCCGGTCTCGCCCAGCAGCAGCACGGTGATCGGAGCGCTCGCCGACTGGCGCAACAGATCGAAGGCCTCGATGAACGCCGGCGACTGTCCGACCAGCGCGCCGCGATCATCCGGACTGCGCGGGCGGCCGCGCAGCAGGCGCAGTTCCTCCTCCACGCCGCGCAGTTCGTCGGGCCCGCCGATGCTGCGGAAGTAGTCGACGTAGTCCTGGTCGTCTTCCCATGCGTCGGCCGTCCGCCCTTCGATCACGCAGCGATCGTGTCCCTGGCGGATGCACTGCGTTTCGCGGAACACGATGAAGCGCTTGAAGAAGCGGCTGGTGAATCCCGAGGCGTACCCGATCAGGTTCCAGCACGCCGGCTCCTCGCCGATGCCGTAATGCTGGATGTGCGATTCGGCCTCCCAGGAATGGCGCCATTCCACCTGGCCTTCGAATCGGCCTTCCTGCCAGTCGATCTTCGACTCGAGCACGGTCGCCTTGACCAGGCCTTCGAATCCGTGGAGTTCCGGGCCGATGCGAAAGACATCGTACGGATCGCCGCGTCCTTCGAGCTTGAGCGCGAGATCGGCGTCGTGCTGTCCCGACACGAAGCCCATGCGCAGCAACAGCCCCTGCGCGCGCGAGGTGCCCAACGATTCGAACAGCTCGCGACGCAGCGCGCCCAGCGCCTTGGCGTGGACCAGCAGCATGCGGTTGTCGTCCAGCCAGATCTGGCCGGAGTCGATGTCGAATCGCAGCCGCGAGCGCAGCTGGAACTGCTCGGTCAGGCGTTGCTCGCCCATTGTTGGAATCCTCCAGCGCCTAGCCTACCGAGGACCTCCGGGGCGCGTCAGGGGCCAAACCCGCATCCGGCCATCGACGAACGTGAACTCAGGCGGCGCGGCGCGCCGACTCCGTGCCACCGGCAGACAGCAGCTCGCGCGCCATCGCATCGGCGAGCACGTGCGGCGGCCTGCGTGTCGCGCGCGACGTCTCGAACAGATGCTCCAGCGTCGTTTCGATGTTCGCGACCCGCGCCGCGATGGCGCCCGCGGTGTTGCCGCCGAGGTAGTCCAGGCCGCACGCGATGATGCCGCCGGCGTTGATCACGTAATCCGGTGCGTACAGCACGCCGGCGTCGAACAGTCGCTGGCCATCGGCGTCGCTGCGCAGCTGGTTGTTCGCGGCCCCGGCGACCACGTTGGCTTCCAGCCGACCGATGCTCGCCTCGTCGAGCACCGCACCCAGCGCGCAGGGCGCAACGACGTCGACGTTCTGGAACAGGATGTCGTCCACGTGGACCGCGGTTGCGCGCCACTGCGCGCACACGTGCTCGACCGACGCGGGATCCAGGTCGGCCACCACGAGCTCGGCGCCGGCGCGATGCAGGTATTCGCACAGGTGACGCCCGACGTGGCCCAGGCCCTGCACCGCCACCGTGACGCCGGCCAGACCGGAACGGCCCAGTCGTGCGCGCACCGCGGCGCGGATGCCCAGGAACGTCCCGCGCGCGGTATGCGGCGAAGGATCTCCGCCGGCATTGCGCGAATCGTGGATCGGCGGCAGGCCGCTCACGTACGACGTCCGCCTGGCCACCGAAGCCATGTTCGCAACCGACACGCCGACGTCCTCGGCGGTGACGTAACGACCGCCGAGCCGCTGCACGACATCGCCAAAGGCCTCGAACTGCGCATCCGTCACCGCTTCTCCGGGTCGGCGCAGGATCACCGCCTTGCCGCCGCCCAGCGGCAGGCCGGCGATCGCGTTCTTGAAGCTCATGCCGCGCGACAGGCGCAGCGCGTCGGTCAGCGCAGCCTGCGAATCGGCATAGGTCCAGGCGCGGCATCCGCCCATCGCGGGGCCCAGCGCGGTGGAGTGGATCGCCACGATCGCACGCAGGCCGCTGGCCGCGTCGTTGAAGAACGTGACGCTTTCGTGTGCATCGAACGCTTCGCTTTCGAACATGGGGTGCCGCCAGGAGATCATCGACGAAGCGACCACTGTATTCCCGTATGGATGGAAAATGGTCCCCGTTTTCGGACTCTGGTAGGCTCGTTTCGCAACAACGTTCCGGAAACTGTCGATTTATGGAAACGCTGCTGTCCGACCTCCAACCCGTCGATCTGCGCATCCTCGAGATCCTGCAGAAGGACGTCACCACGTCGACGGCGCAGATCGCACGCGAGGTGGCGTCGTCGAAGACCGTCGTGTGGCGCCGCATCCAGCGCCTCGTCGACCTCGGCATCATCCGCGAGCGCGTTGCGGTGCTCGATCACCGCAAGATCGGACTGCCGATGCTGGTGTTCGCCAACGTGAAGATGTCGCGGCACAGCAAGGAGGCGCTGCCGCAGTTCACCGAAGCGGTGAAAGCCATTCCGCAGGTGCTCGAATGCCACTGCCTGATGGGCCAGGTGGATTTCCTGCTCAAGATCGCCGTCGCGTCGATCGAGGAGTACCAGCATTTCGTCTGGCAGAAGCTCTCGCAGATCGACGGTGTGCAAGAGGTGACTTCGGCGATCTCGATGAGCCAGGCGGTCAACACCACGCGCCTGCCGCTGCCGTCGACCCGGAAGCAGCCGCCGCGGGCCCGGCGCAAGCGCGGTTGACGCTCAGGAAAACGGCAGCGGTTTGACCACCATCAGGTAGACGATCCCGACCACGATCAGGAAAGCGGGAACGCCGAGCACGAACCAGTACGCGAAACGCCGATGGAAGCCCGCGCTCAGCGCCGCGACGGATTCGACGCGCGCCGCTTCGCGACTCATCTGGATCTGGATGACCACGACCGGCAGCCACAGCAGCCCCACCAGCACGAACAATCCCAGGCTCGTCGCGCCCCACGAACCCAGCAGCGGCCACTGCGCGAGTTTCATCAGCGCTACGCCGCTGACGAACTGGATCACCACCGCGGGCGCGGTGAAGCAGGTATCGGCGATCACCGTGAGCCGCAGCACGGTGCGCAGCCCGTCGATCTGGCCGATCGCCATCGCGCGCCGATAACCGAACCACGCGAAGAACGCGATGCCCAGTCCCGTCCCGAACAGGATCGTGGCGCTGAGCACGTGCAGCAGCTTCCAGGCGACATACGCGCTCATGGCGGGACTTCCTGAATGTCCAGGTTCGACAGCGGCGCAAGGTACTCGTCGACCGTCAGCAGCCCCGCGCAGGCGCGCGCGCCGATCGCAAGCGGCTGGCCGGCGACGATCTTGCGCACCAGCGCGACTGCGGCGCCGCAGGGAACGAAAGGCCCGTGGTTCTGCGCGGCCACCAGGTGCCAGCACCGGGTCAGCGCGTTGCCATCCGGCCCGAGCCCGGCGAGCTCGACGAACATCCCGCCCTTGTCGCTGACGACGGGTTCGATCCAGCGGCTGATGCGGCTCAGCGGCGCGGCAAACGCCGCCATGCTGTCGAGCACCCGCGCCTTGACCAGGCCGGCCAGCGCCCACACCGCGAGGTGTCCGATGGTGCTGGCGAAGCCGGCGTGGAACGTCACGGTCCGCGCCTGCGGATAGCGATGCGCAAAGACCTCGAGATCGGGGATGTCGCAGCTGCCGAGCCAGCGCACGCCGACCGGATCGGGGAAGCGGTGGCGCTGCAGGTCGAGCCATCCGTGCGTCCAGACCCAGGCGCCGTCCTGAAGGCGCCGGATCGGCCTGCCGCAGTAGCTGAAGATCCCCTTGACGGTGGCCAGTCCCGGCGCCCGCGCGCCCGAGGCGATGCCCATCCGGATCGAGTCCAGGCGCGCGAACCCCGGCGCGTAGCGATCCACCACTGCGGACGACAGCGCCGGCACCGAGCTCGCGCCGCTGATCACGCTGACGCCGCGGGCTTGCGCCTGGCCATCCAGCGACTCGATGCCGGCGACGAACGCACGTCCATCGGCCAGATCCAGGTAATGGCAGCCGGCCGTGATCGCCGCGCGTGCCACCGTGTAGTCCTGCCCCTGGAAAGGCCCGGCGGTGTGCACCAGCACGTCGACGCCCAGCGCGCGCAGCGAATCGGGCAACGCGGGGTCGGCCGCGTCGACCCGCACGGCCTGATCGTCCGCCAGCCCGATCCGGCGCGCGACCTGCAAGGCCTTGTCGCGGTCGCGGCCGGCGATCAGCACGCGCAGGCCGGCATCGCCGGCGAGCGTGGCCGCGATGCGCTGGCCGAAGAAGCCGTAGCCGCCGAGCACGAGGAGCGTCTTCAAGGTGGCGCAAGAGTGCCTCATTCGTCCGGCCTCTCGCCGCATTTCTGCATGAGGCCGTTGCACGGATCCGCATCGACGCGGCCGGACCTCGCGCGGACACTGTTCGGTGCACGCGCCGCGGTCGGAGACGCTGCCGGACCGGCGCGGTGTGGTGGGCGTCGATCACATCGCCTTCCTACGCCTCGCTCGACGACCTGCTGGAGAACTACGCCGAGCTCAAGGATCAGGGCATCCTGCCGTACTGGTGCGTGCACGACGGCCTGTCAATACCGTCGAGCAGAACGTGGCGCTCTTCGACGATGTGCTCGATTTTCATCTGTCCGAGCAGGTCCGCGTGGGACCCGAACCCGGCATCCGCGCCGCCGCCTTCATGTTCCGCACGTCCAAGCCGCACGACATCGCCTTCATCGGCGCGCCGCGATCAGGCCTGCATCACATCGCGTTCCACGTGGACGAATGGGGCGACGTGCTGCGATCGGCCGACATCATGGCCAAGAAGAAAGTGCGGATCGACGTCACGCCGCAGCGCCACGGCATCACCCGCGGATCGACGACGTATTTCTTCGATCCTTCGGGGATTCCCAACGAGATCTTCGCCGGCCTCGGCTACCTGGCCCAGCCCGACATGCCGCCGATCACCTGGTCGGAGCAGGAGCTGTGGTGCGGGATCTTCTACCACACGGGCGTGGCGTACGAAGGCTTTACCACGGTCTACACCTGAGCGTCGCGCCGCCACGTCAGCTGGTGCGCGGACTCGCGCTCCGATGCGCCTTCCGCGGGCAGCGTGATGAGCTTGAGCGTATCGGGACCGAGCCATTGGATCCGGCGCCGCAGCACCTTGGAGAGCATGCGCAGGTCGGAGGCGAAGTCGACGTGATGGAAGGCCACGCCTTCGACCACGTCGAACCGGCCCGAGTAGGCGACGAACTGCGGCTGTCCGTCGCCGGCTTTCTCGCGCCGTGCGTGCAGCGGCGACATCAGGAATCCGCACATTCTTCCCTGCGGCGCGTAGATCAGGCGCCCGGTTCCCTGCTCGGTGTGCGGATAGGAGACCGACCCGTCGCCCGCGACGCGACACCAGGACACGAGCGTCCAGGATCCGAGGAGCCGGTCAGCGTCGTTCATGCGTTCCAATCCCAGGGGTGGTGAGCCCGGGATTACAACGCAGATTCAGGCCGGGCGCAGCGCCTGCACCGGTGGCGGCCACGCCAGCCACAGCATCAGCGTCGCCGGCACGATCACCAGCACGATGTCGAGCGGGAACATCGCGATCGACGAACGTCCCGCGAACAGATCCCAGACGTGCAGCAACGAATGCATCATCTGCAGCACCGCCGCCGCGATCGCCGCCCCGGCGCCGCGCAGCGGATCCAGCGCGAACCACGCCATCGCCCAGCCGCAGACGACATAGGCGCAACCGACGTCGCGCACGAAGTGCGGGTTGAACGGCCCGGTGGGCGGCACGCTCGGAATCAGTCCGAACCAGGTGTCGGGGAACAGCAGCATCGCCAGCCCGTTGATCGACAGCGTGGCCACCAGGAACCAGGTCAGTGCCTTGCGCATCGCCTCTCTCCCCTCACCTCGGAGCCGCGAGTGTGGACCAGAACTGCGAGAGCAACGATGCGGTGCGCTGCGGATGTTCTTCCGGGAAGAACAGCCTGGCGCGCGGAATCGTCGTGATCTGCTGCAGGCCCCCCAGGTTCTCGCGCAGCCATTTCACCGACGGCCCGGTGTCGAACACCAGGTCGCCGTCGCCCCAGATCACCTGCGTCGGAACGGTGGAAGCGTTCAGTCGCTCCGAAACACCGAGCAGTTGCGCGCGGTGGGTGCGCCAGTCCGCCAGCTTCCTGAACTGTTCGATGCGCGTGGCCGAGGCCAGGATCGGCGCCAGGTAGAGCTCGATGTTCTCCGCGCTGAACGTCTTCGGGTTTTCGTAGACCAGGCTGCCGAGCTGTTCCTGGCCGAACGCGGCGTCGGTCCGCATCACGCGCATCGCCTCGATGATCGGGCCTTCGACGACCGCCTGGTAAAAACCTTTGAGCAGTTCGTTGGGCCAGTGCTCGCCAACCTCGCAGTTGGCCAGCGTCAGGCTGCGCACGCGCTCCGGATGGTTCGCCGCGAAGATCTGCGAGACGCCGCCGCCCGTGTCGTTGCCCACCAGGTCGACCGTCTCGATCTTCAGCGCATCGAGCAGCGCGACCAGCATCCTCGACTGCGCGGCGAACGAGACGTCCTGAGACGCCGGCACGTCGGTGTAGCCGAGCCCCATCAGGTCGGGCGCGATGCAGCGGCGTTGCGATGCGACGCGCGCGACCACGTCGCGCCACTGGTAGCCGCACAGCGGCAGCCCGTGCACGAACAGCGCGACGCGACCCGCGCCCTGTTCGAGATACGAGATCCGGCCGAACGGGGTGTCGGCCTGCCGGCGCGCCTCGTGGAACTCCTGCGGGTTCATGCGATGGGACTCCTGGATGAGGGGCTGGTAACCAGGCCTCACGCTAGGGTTCGTCACGCACCCGGACAATTACGTGGCGCGTAAAGCGTGCGCGCCCTATCCGTTTGCGCCTTCCGCGCCGACGCCGTCCAAGGGCGACAGCACGTCGACGCAGTCGGCCTCGACTTTCAGGCCGAGCAGCGGATCGGCGCGCGTGCGCCCGAGGTTGATCGCGGCGATCGGCAGGCCGCGTTCGGCAGCGCGCAGCGCAAAGCGATAGCCCGACCACACCATCAACGAACTGCCGACGATCAGCATCGCGTCCGCCGCGTCGAGCGCGTCCATCGCCTGCTGCACCTGTTCGGGCGGCACGTTGGCGCCGAAGAAGACCACGTCGGGCTTCAGCGTGCCGACGTCGCATCGATCGCAGTCCGGCACGACGAAGTCCGAGAAGTCGCTGCGTTCGAGATCCGCATCACCGTCGGGCGCGTGGCCACCGGCCAGGCCCGCGTATGTCGGATTGAGCTGCAGCAGGCGCACCTGCATCGCCGAGCGTTCGCTGCGCGTGCCGCAGCGCAGGCACACGACCTGGTCGATCCGGCCGTGCAGATCGATCACCGCGCGACTTCCGGCCTTCTGGTGCAGGCGATCGACGTTCTGCGTCACGAGCCGCGCGACGCCGCCACCGCGTTCGAGCCGTGCGAGCGCGCGATGCGCCGCGTTGGGCTGCGCATCACCGATGTGCGCCCAGCCGACCATGCTGCGCGCCCAGTAGCGCGCTCGCGCGCGGGGATCGCGCACGAACTGCTGGTGCTGGATCGGCTGCGTGCGCTTCCACTGGCCCGCGGCGTCGCGGTAGTCCGGGATGCCGGATCCGGTGCTGCAGCCCGCACCGGTCAGCACGAACAGCCGCCGATGCCGATCGACGAAGTCGCGTACCGCGAGGACGTTTTCGTCCGGGCTCACGCGTCCGGCGACGACCCCTTGAGCCGGTCCACGAGCGCCGAGATCTGCTCGGCCATCACTTCGGAATCGATCCGCCGCAGGTTGCGCTTGTCCGGATCCAGCGCCGTGAAATTGGCCAGGCGCACGTGATGGCGCAGCACGCGCCGGCTGGCGGCGTCGATGTCCACGTCGAGAACCGTGATGCCGCAGTGGTCCTGGTCGAATGCGCCGAACGCCGACAACGAGGCCGAGCGCGTGGCCCAGCACATCGCGGCGCGGATGAATCCGCCGTGCGTGGCCAGCAGCACCGTGTGCCCGGTCGCGTCCAGCGCCAGCGCGTTCATCGTCTCGAACGCGCGGTCGGCGTACTCGCGATAGAAATCACCGACACCGAAGATCCGCGCGCCGGGCTCGTCCGCGTGCCAGAGCTGGTAGGCGAAGGCGTGCAGACGCTCGTTCAATCCGCCCTGCCCATGGGCCACGGCCTGCGCGAGGTCGATGCCGATCTCGCGATAGGCCGGCGAGGTCTGCAATGCGAGCCCCGGATGGGCCTGCAGGATGATCCCGGCGGTCTGCTGCGCCCGGGTCATGTCGGACGACCAGGCTTCGTCGAACGGCACCTGGCTCAGGAAATCGCGCGCCGCCTCGGCCTGGCGGGTGCCCTGCGGCGTCAGCGTCACGTCGGGTGTGTAGCGCGCCGAATTGGCGCCCTGTCCGATCGCGTGACCGTGACGGACCAGATAGATGCGGCGACGCGTGTGCGTCTCGTCGTAGGGAAGTTGCATGCGAGGGGTGGGGTGCGGTGCGGCGGGTGCCGTTCGAATATCAGCCCGCGGCAGCAATCGGCTTGCCTTGAATCGTCGCCACGATGTGCCGGGCGCTCGCCTCGTCGCGGTGCTCGCAGAGATAGATGCCCTGCCAGGTGCCCAGGCGCAGGCGTCCATGGCCGATCGGAACGTGGAGTTCGCAGCTCAGCAGGCTGCTCTTGATGTGCGCCGGCATGTCCTCGGCGCCTTCGTCGACGTGGCGGAAATAGGGCGCGCCGTCCGGTACCGCCTGGTCGAACCAGCGCTCGAAGTCCTTGCGCACGGTCGGATCGGCGTTCTCGTTGATCGTCAGCGCAGCCGACGTGTGCTGCAGGAACAGGTGCAGCAGCCCGGTTTCGATCCCGCGCAGCGCGGGCAGCGCCGCGACGATCTCGTCGGTGACCAGGTGGAAGCCGCGCGCCCGGGGACGCAGTCGAATGTCGGTCTGATGCCACATGGGCACAGCCTACCCGCCCCGGCACGACGACGTCGGGAAGGCGGCGCCCTTACGACGATCGTGCGTGTCGACTATCCGCCCTTGCGGGCTACGGGCATTGCGCGATGCCGGGAATCGACGGAATCGCGGACAGGTATTCGTAGATCGCCTGCAGATCCCGATCGGTCATCTCCTGGTGCGATGGCCACGGCATCACGCGCAGCAGGCGCGGTGGAATGTTGGTGTCGTGCGGATCCTGCCCGGTGCGCATGACGTGCACGAATTGCGCGAGCGTCAGCCCGCCCGGCTTGCCGTCCTGCGGCGTGAGGTTGCGCGAGATCACGCAACCGTTCAGGCCCACCGGATACGGAACGTTGGGAATGAACAGCCGTCCGCCGGCCAGGAACCGATCCGCGTTGACCTGCTTGGCCTGCCCGGCAAAAGGATCGCCGCCCGCCTTGTAGGCCGGAGACGTGTGGCAGTCGTTGCATCCGCCGACGCTGTTCACCAGGTAGCTGCCCGTTCCCACCAGGTCGCGGTTGCGGCCGTGCAGGTTCAGCGGCACCGGCGACATTTCGAAACCGCGTTTGGCCGGGTTCTGGGCTTGCGTCGGAAGGGCTGCGCCCAGTCCGAGCGCGACGATCAGCCCGGTGATCAGAGACGTCGTTCTACGACCGGGATTCGCTGTAGCCGCTGCCATGTCACTCCTCCCTATGACGATCCCGCGTGATGAGGAACGGAGCTGCACCTGCGTGGGGCGGCAGCGATGATGCGAAGCGCCGGTACTGTACCCCTCGGATTGAACGCACGGCGAGGGATTTCGGAGACGCGCGATCAGCGCGGCAGCAGGCCGATTCCCGCGGCGGTCGTGCGGAACTGGTCGGCGTTGTTCCGGCTCGGGTAGGGCTGATCGGGAACGGGCACCCCGAGGAAGGCGCACAGCGGTTCCCAACCCTCGCCCGCTTCGTGGACCAGCAGCCGTTCGGGCGCGATCGTGTCCTTCACCGCTCGAACGTTGGCCTCGTACACGGCGATCGCGTGATCGCGATCCTGCGGTCGGCCGCCG
Source organism: Panacagrimonas sp. (assembly GCF_020697055.1). Lineage (GTDB taxonomy): Bacteria > Pseudomonadota > Gammaproteobacteria > Nevskiales > Nevskiaceae > Panacagrimonas. Next base: position 14,778 of record NZ_JAJFBP010000021.1, read on the forward strand.
AACACCTGGTCGCGCACCAGCGCCAGGCCCAGCGATGCCGGGTCGGTGCTGTTCTGCATCGCCGGCACCAACGTCTGGGCGAAGCTCTCCCACCAGCTCTCGGCGCTGCGCCAGGTCAGCACGACCCTGGCACGCGGGTAATAGTCGGCCAGCTCCTTCCAGTAGTGCGCCGAAGGCCAGTCCATGCACGACGCGAAACCGTCGAACAGCGCATCCCAGCCGATCGGGGCGCCCTGCACGAAAGCGCGCCATAGGCGCTTTTGTTCTTCGTTCCGGTTGACCTCGAGCATGTGATGGCACGGCCCGCGCCCGATCAGGTTCAGGGCCTCGCGCATCGAATCGGTTCCGGTCCGGCCAAAGCCTGCGCCGATCACTTCGAGCGTCATCTGCGTGTCTCCGTCAACAAAGTCCGGGGCTGCTCACGATCTCGGCGCGGGTAAGCGTAACGCTCGCGCCATCGGCGACCTGGTACGTGGCCCCGTCCGAATCGAAGGTCACGGTCACCGTGGTCGTGCCGTTGCTGATCTCGATCTGCCCACCATCGGGATAGCGGCTCTCGTCCAGCGTGACCGGGTCGATCGTCGCGATGCGCGCCTGCCCGCCGACGCAGGTGCGCGTCGCATACCGGTACGGTCCGTCGAGCGTCAGCGTCTCGCTGGCCGCGTCGAACCGCATCACGAAGGGATCGCCGCCGACGCCACGGACGACGCTCGATGCGTCGTATTGCGCGCCCTGGCGCCGTTCGCGACGGATCTCGCGAACACTGCGCGATTCGGTCAGCGTCGGCGACAGGAAGTACTCGGTCTGGCCGCGCAGGTCCCGATAGTCGACGTCGTTGGGCACGTCGTCGTCGCGGTGCTGCTCGGCATAACGACCGCCGTCGATCCCGTACACCTCGTAGGCATGCGAGGTGTCGTCGGGTGCCACGGCCGAGTCGCCCTGTTCGAGATACCCGTCGAACGTCGTGAACAGGCCGCCGCCGGCCGCGTCGTCTTCCGCACAGGCGACGTCGACCTCGGTGGTGAACGTGACGGTCTTCGACACTTCGAAGTGGTCGAACGCGCGCGTTGCGCTGCCGCCGTCGGTGGTGCGCGTGCCGCCGCGTCCGCACTGTTCGAGTTCGGCCGCCTTGGGCTGCACCAGCGCAAGGCGCCGGGCCGCCGCTGCGCCTTCGCCCAGATCGAGATTGAAGAACGCGGCGTAGACGTCGATCGCGTTGCCGATCTCACCCAATACCTGGGCCTTGGTGCTCAGCGCGATCGGCGTGGTCGGCGCGGTGGGGATTTCCTCGACCGGTCCCGGTACACCGCCCCCGCCCCCGCCGCCACCGCCACCGCCACCGCCACCACAGGCCGACACCAGAACGACGCCCGACGCCAGCATCGCGGTGCGAAGGGACCTGCGGGTGCTCATCGGCTCGGGCTCACGCACATTCGACCGCCTTTTATACGACGAATCCCGTTGCGCGAATCCCCGCACGGTTCGGGCTCACCGCTGGAAGATCCCCGCCACGCCCAGCGCGGCCAGCATCAGCAACCCGCCGGCGACCCAGGCAAACGCCCGCGCTGCGCCAGGTCGCGTGATCCATCGCACCGCCCGGCCGCCGATCCAGGCGTATCCGGACAGGATCACGACGTCCACCACGGTGCCCACGCCGCACAGCACGGCCATCTGCGATGCGACGGAACCCGAGCCCGGATCGACAAACTGCGGCAGGAAGGCCACCAGGTACAGGATCGCCTTGGGATTCGAGCCCTGCACGGCGATGCCTTCGAGCCAGGTGGCGCGCAGGCTGCGCCGCGTCGCGCCGACGCCCGGGGTATGGGCGGCGCTCACCTGCTCGGCCGTGACCGGATGGCGGATCGTCTGGATGGCGATCCACACGATGTAGGCCGCGCCGATCCACTGCACGACGAGGAACACCGACGGGAACGCTTCGACCAGCACGCCGACGCCGAGCGCGGCGAACGCGATGAACCCGACGTTCATCGTGGTGATGCCCGCCACCGCCGCCGCGCCGACGCGCGACCCGAACAACATCGCGCGCGAAACGATCAGCAGCACAGCCGGACCCGGAACCAGGCTGTACGCGGCCGTGACGGCGAGAAAAAGCGTGAGGGCCTGAAGCGTCGGCAAGGCGCGGAGAGCCTCCGTTCATGGAACCGGACGCGCCATGATCGGGGCGCGCGCGGCCAGCGTCACCTGGGATGAAAAAGGTTCTTCGTCGAAGACGGGGAAAGCGGTTGAGCCACCGAACACACCGAACACGCTTAAAAAGCGATGCGGGTATGGATCCTCGTGCAGCAGAACGCTCGTAGCCCCGGCGCAGCCCGGGATTGCGGATCGCACACGGAGCGCAACCCCGGGCTGCGCCCGGGCTCCGACGCTGCCGCATGCCGCGCCGGCGCCCCGACACGGGCGAAGAACAAAAAAATGGGCGCTCGCGAAACAGGCATCCCGCGAGCGCCCCTGGTCACACGTCGTGGCAGGAGCCGTGCGCCAATGGAAGCGGATCCCGACCGGAGGGACAGGACCCGTGCATCCAGGATGCGTTCGGTGTGCCACCGCAACAAGGCGGAGTCGCCCTTGCGTGAAGCTGTCGCGCGCTGCGAGGGCCTACCTGCTCACGCGTCGATCAGCGCGAGCGGACCGAGGTAGTCCATCTTGCCGACGTCGACGCCGTTGTGGCGCAAGATCGCGTACGCCATGCAGAGGTGGAAGTAGACGCTGGGGATCGTCATCTGCAGCAGATAGTCCGGTCCGACCATCACTTTTCCCGGCGCCCACGAAAAACTCACCCGCTGCGTCGCGGCATCGGCGAATTCGGATTGCGTCACGCTCTGGGCGAACGCGATCGTCTTTCGGATGCGCTCGCGCACTTCTCCGATCGTTTTTTCGTCGTCTTCGTACTTCGGCGGCTTGCGTCCCGACAGCCAGGCCACGGCACCTTTGACGTAATCCGACGCGCTCTGCACCTGGTAGACGAAGTCCAGCATGTCGGGCGCGAGCCGGCTGGACAGCAGCACGGCGACGTCGAATTTCTTCGCCGCCGCATGCTGCTCGGCCTTGTCGAGCCAGACCAGCAGATTCTTCATGCCTTGCGTGCACTGCGCGATGGCCTGGTAGTACATGGCTAGGCCTTCGCTCCGACGTTCGCGGACGCCCGCGCTTCACGCAGCTTCTGCGCGCATTCCTCGCAACACACTTCGACGATGTGCCGCCCGAAGCGGACCTTGATCGCCGAATCGTCGAGCTTGTAGTCGCAGACCGCGCAGGTCTTGCCGTCGTCCGCCGCCGTCTTCCTGCTGCTGGTGGCCATTTGCGTTCTCCTTTGAGCCCCGATGCGGGGCACGACCAGTAGAACGCCCGCGCCGGACGCGCGCTTTCAGATTCTTTAGTGCCGGGTGGTGCGCTTGAATTCGGACGGCGAGCGTCCGTAGGCCTGGCGAAACGCCGTCGTGAAATGGCTGTGGCTGGAAAAGCCCAGGTCCAGGCCCAACGCCGCGAGGTCGTCGCGGCCAGGCACCAGATCCAGCGCGCGCGCCAGGCGCAGCCGCAGGTGATAGCGATACAGCGGCACGCCCTCGACCTGCTGGAAAACCTGTGTCAGGTAGACCGGCGAGCCGCCGATCTGGTCGGCGATTTCCGCCAGCGTCCATCGCCGCGACAGGTCGCCGGCGAGCAGCAGCTTCACCCGGTCGACCAGGCGTGAACGTGCGGGGCTGGCGTCGGGATGATGCGAGGTGCGCGGACCGAGGCTGCGCGAAACCAGCGTCAGCAGCAGCGTTTCGGCCTCGAGGTGCTCCAGCGTGCCGTTCTCGAGCCCGTGCCGGATCAACGCGACGAGCGCCTGCGCGCGCGGATCGATGCGCAGGTGCTGCCGGTCGAATCGCAACGCGCCACCCGAGCGCGTCTGGATCGAGCGCGGCGCGAGCTCGTGCAGCAGCGGTTCGGAAAGCGCCACCACCAGGCTTCGATCACCGCCGTCGACCGGATGGCTGACCCGGTACGCCTCGCCCGCGTTGAAGAACTGCACGTGATTGGCGTCGGCCACGAACTGCCGGCTTCCCACGTGGCGCAGATAGGCGCCGCGATAGGGGAACACCAGCTGCGTGGCCGACGCGCATTCCTCCGCGCTGCGATGTCGACACGTCCCCGCGCACCGCACGTGCCGGACATCGAGCGTGTCCGTGTGCAGCAGGTGGGTGACGTGGAGTTCGGACATGGCGGGAGTATCGGTGCCGCGTCGCCAACCCTCAACCGCCATCCACCCCATCCAGCAGCCCACGCACCGCCGCGGTCAGGCGCTCCAGCGGGAACGGTTTTCTCAGCACCAACATTCCCGCGTCGAGATGGCCCTTGCCGATCAGCGACTGCTCGGCGTAGCCGGTGGCGAACAGCACCTTGAGATCCGGCCGCATCGCGCGCGCGAGGTTGGCGACTTCGCGGCCGTTGAGGCCGCCCGGCAGTCCTACGTCGGTGATCAGCAGATCGATGTCCGCGGTGGACTTGAGGATCTCGAGCCCCTCGTGTCCGTCGGCCGCCTCGATCACCCGGTAACCCTCCTCGCCCAGCACCAGCGCGATCACTTCGCGAATGCCGGGCTCGTCGTCGATCACCAGGACCGATTCGCGCTGATGCGGCGGCGTCTGCAATTCCTCATTGCTCTTCGCGGCCGGTCCCGATTCGGGATGGGCGTCGCCCAGGTGGCGCGGGAACCGCAGGCACACCGTCGTTCCCCTGCCGATCTCGGACTGGAGCTGCATGTGGCCGCCGGACTGGTGCACGAAACCCTGGATCATCGACAAGCCCAGGCCCGTTCCCTGCCCCAGCGGCTTGGTGGTGAAGAACGGATCGCAGGCGCGGCCCAGGACCTCGGGCGACATGCCGACGCCGGTGTCGATCACGCGCAGCGTGACGTAGTCACCGGCAGGCTCGTGCTCGTCGAGCGTCTCGAGGCGCAGCCGTCCGCCGTCGGGCATCGCGTCGCGTGCGTTGATCGTCAGGTTCAGCAACGCGCTTTCGAGCTGCGCCGGATCGATCTGCGTGGAGCCGATCCGCTCCTGGCAGGCGACCTCGACCGCGATGTGCGGCCCGACGGTCCTGCGGATCAGGTCCTCGAGTCCGAGCACGAGCCGGCTGATGTCGGTGGGCCGCGGATCGAGCTGCTGCTGACGGGCGAAGGCGAGCAGTCGCTGCGTCAGCGCGGCACCGCGCTGGGCCGATTGCTGCGCCACGCGGATCAACGGCTCGACGTTGAGGTCGGAAACGCCCGCACGCTCGAGCCGCAACTGCACCAGCTCCAGGCTGCCCGTGATGCTGGCCAGCAGATTGTTGAAGTCGTGCGCGACTCCGCCGGTCATCTGCCCGAGTGCTTCCATCTTCTGCGACTGGCGCAGCGCCGCCTGCGCGGACTCCAGTTCCTTTTCCGCGATCTTCTCGGTGGTGATGTCGCGACCCATGCCGTAGATGACCTCGCCCTCCATCACCGCGACCCAGCTGATCCAGCGATAGCTGCCGTCCTTGTGGCGAACGCGGTTGGGCACGCGCAACGCGGGTGTCGACGCATCGATCGAGTAGAACGCGGCGCGCGACATTTCCAGGTCGTCCGGGTGCAGCAGCGCGAGCAGATCCTTGCCCCGCAGTTCCTCCTCCGACCAGCCGAGCACGCGCGACCACGCGGGATTGACGGCCAGCAGATGCGCGTGGCGATCCACCGAGCCGAGCAGGTCCGGCGACAGGCGCCAAACCTGCCCGCGCGTGAAGCTGCGCTCCAGCACCTGGCGTTCGAGATCGGCGTTGAGTTCGCGCAGGCGTGCTTCGGTTGCGCGCATCGCGGCTTCGGACTCCGCGCGCGCGGTGACGTCGGCGCCTTCGACGAAGACGCCGGTCACACGGCCGTCGACGTCCTTCAACGGCTGCAGCACGAAATCAATCCAGCGTTCCAGCGCGGGGCCGCCGTCCGGCGGCGCGACGGTGTAGCGCGCGCTGGTGGCGGAGTAGGCCTTGCCGGTGCGGAACACCTCGTCGAGCTGCCGCAGGTAGCCCTGGGCGACCGCATCGGGCAGGACTTCGGCGATCGTGCGACCGACGACCTGATCGCGTGCCACCAACCGCCGATATCCCGGGTTGGCGAGCACGATGCGGTGCTCCGGCCCCTGCATCAGCGCCATGAACGTCGGCGCCTGCTCGAAGAGCTGGCGCAGCTGTTCGCGTTCGTCCTGCAGCGCGCGACGCGCCAGCACCGACTGCGTGGTCTCGAACACCACCGCCATCACGCCGGCCGGCTTTCCGTCCTCGGCGATCACCGGTGAGTAGTAGAGATTCATCCAGCCGGACTCGAGGCGTCCGTGCCGGCGCAACACGAGCTCGCGATCCTGGTAGGCAAGCGTGCCGCCCGCGAGGCCGACGCGCATCACGTTGTCGTTGAAATCGGCGACTTCCGGCCAGCCTTCACGAACCTTGGATCCGAGCAGCGACGGATGGCGTGTGCCGGCGAAATCGGCGTAGCCGTCGTTGTAGATCATCACGCCGTCGACGCCCCACAGCAGCACCTTGGCCACCGGCGATCGCAGCATGTATTCAACGGTGGTCCGCAGGCTCGATGGCCACTGATGGATCGGCCCCAGCGGCGTCGCGCCCCAGTCGAACTGGCGCACCCGGAGCGCCATCTCGCCCGGCGCATCCGCAAGGAAGTCCGATGAAGATCCGGCGGAAGCGGCGACGGTCGTGTTCACCCGCGCACTCTACCGTGGGTCACCGCGCGCGCTTTGCGCGGCGCGGTTGCTGCAGCGTTGCGCTCGTGGACACGCCCGATACACCGGCCGCCGTCGCGTCACGCAGTCCGCGGTGACCGCCGACGCTCTATGCAGTTCGCAAGGATCGGTCTCAGGGGCCGGCGATCGTGGTCCGGTGCAGCAGGCGGTCGTGGCCCGCGTAGCCGCCGGTGGCGGCGTGCAGCACCGAACGGTTGTCCCACACCACCAGCATGTTCGGCTGCCACCGATGCCGGTACTGGAACGCCTCACGCGTCTGCCATCGGTACAGCTCGGCCAGCAGGGGCCCGGACAGCGCGTCGTCCATGTCCACGATGCCGACGATGTATCCCAGGCAGCTGAATACGCCTGGGCGGCCGGTCTCGGGATGTGGGCGGATCAGCGGATGTCGCTGCGTGTTCTCGGCATCCTTCGACGGGCGGAACACCATCGATCGGTCCTTCGCATCCCCGGCGCCGTACATGCCGTTCGGCGCGTAGGCGCGGCGCGCGGAGTGGATCGCGATGCGCCCTTCGATGCGCGCACGCAGCCTCGGCGGCATCGCGTCCAGCGCCGCATGCTGGTTGGCGAACAGCGTGTCGCCACCGACCGGTGGAATCGTGATGCCGTACAGGCAGGTGCCGGCCGGAGGGATCGCCTGGAAGCTCCAGTCGCTGTGCCATGTTTCGGCGAACAAAGGCGAGGTCTCGTCGGCGCGCCGCCGCACCGCGACGACGTGCTCGCGTCCCGGTATCGGCGCGATGAACGGGTCGTCGCCAAACCCGCCGAAGCAGCGCGTGAAGCGTTCCAGGTCGTCGTCGTCCAGCGCCTGGTCGGGGAACACCAGCACGTGATGTTCGAGCCAGGCCGCGCGAAGCCCGGCGACCGTGTCCGCATCCAGCGGCCGCGACAGGTCCACACCCGTCACGCGCGCGCCGCAGGATTGGCCGGAACGTTCGACCTGGATCATCAACGCTTGCGCCGCAGGGCCTGGTTGACGAGCTTGCGGATCAGGGCCGGATACGTGATGCCGACCTTGCTCGCCGACTGCGCCAGCTCGTCGTCCTTGGCGATGCAAGGGTTCACGTTGGGCTCGATCACGTAGACCTGCCCGGCAGGGGTCACGCGCAGGTCGAAGCGCGCATAGCTGCGGATGTTGAGCGCGCGGTACGCGTGCTTGCATTTCTCCACGATGCGCGCCTCCAGCTCCGCGTCGAGCGGCTGGGCGAAGTCGTTGGCGATGCCCCATTTCGCGCGGTACGCGTCGTCCCACTTGGCCTTGTAGGTGGCGATGCGCGGCTCGTCCTCGGCCTGCTGGCCGAACGTCATCTCGCGCGCCGGCAGCACGCGCAGCGCGCGATCGCCGATCACGCTCACGTACAGCTCGCGGCCCTCGATGTATTCCTCGGCGATGGCGTCGAGGTTCATGCGCTCGTGGATCATCTGCACGCGCGCGAACAGGCTCTTCTCGTCGTCCACGACCGAGGCCTGCGAGATGCCGCGCGACGCCTCCTCGGTCAGCGGCTTGACGATGCAGGGCAGCTTGAGCGTCTTGGGTAGCCAGACCTTGTGGCCGCGGTAGTACGTGTGGAAGCGCGGCACCCTGACCTTGTGGAAGCGCAGGATCTTCTTGCACAGCGCCTTGTCGTTGCACAGGAACAGCGAGGTCGACGACGCCCCGGTGTACGGGATGTCGAACAGTTCGATCAGCGCCGCGATGTTCTTGTCCCACTGCGTGACGTTGTGGAAGGTCTCGCACAGATTGAAGATCACGTCCGGCTTGAAGTCGCGCACCGCGTCGAACAGCAGGCGCGCGTCGTCGTACAGGCTCAGTCGCTTCACCTCGTAGCCGCTTTCGAGCAGCGCGTTGTAGACGTCATTCTCGGTGTAGGCGCCTTCGGGATCGGCGAATTCGGTGGCGTAGTCGTAGTCCGGCGGCACCGCGTACGGCAGGTCGAACACCATCAGCACCTTGGTGGCCATGGCCTCAGCCCTTGCCCTTGGCGCTGCCGCGCAGGCGGTTGGTGTAGCGGTAGTTCATCAGCAGCGTCGTCAGGTAGCTCGAGAGCTGGAGCACGGCCACGGTTTCAGGGTCCCCGGTCACGAGTTTGAGTGCGCGGCAGCGCTGCAGCACCGCCTTGTAGACCTGGTTGACCATGAAACGGCTCTCGCCGGTCCATGACGACACCGACGTCAGCAGCGCCTTGTGGTGCGCGTGCAGCAGCTGGTCCACCCGGCGACGCGTCTCGTCCTTCGCGGCGGCGGTGTCGAACATCAGGCGCAGGTTGTCGTCGTGAAACTCCGGAAAGTCCTCGGCCTCGGTGTGCCGGCGCTTGCGGTAGTAGCGGCCGAGCGTGCTGCGGATCGACGTGATCTTCCACAGCTGGCGTCCGCGGGCCTTGAGCGGCGGCTTGCCGGCGATGCTGGCCATCAGCTTGTCGACGAACATCAGCTTGTCCAGCGCCTTCCAGCCCGCGTACTGCGTGCGCCAGTCGAGCCCGGGCGTGAGCCAGACCGCGAAGGTCTCGACGAAGTCCTCGTCGGGGTGGTACTGCGCGTAGTAGAAGTCGAGGTGGCGCACGAAGCTGCGGCTGTAGGGCCGGAAGCGATACGTCTCCTCGTAGGCCTCGGACGAGCGGCCGAACACCTTCTGCCAGCTGCGGCGCTTGTTGAGTCCGAACGCGTAGCTGAGCGCATGACCGGCCTCGTGGCGCAGCAGCTTCATGCACCACTCCTCGGTATCGCCCTCGGCCTCGAGCATCATCTTTTTCTGCAGCGCGATCAGGCGCGGATGGGCGAGGTAGAACGGGATCCCGATGACCGGCTCGCCTTCCGGCGTCAGCCACTCGTCGGCGAGGTAGCAGCGCGGCGCAAAGCGGATGTTGCGAGCCGCGAGTTCGTGGTGCAGCTGTGCGACCTTGGATTCGAGCCAGGTGCCTTCGATGCGGACGGGGAGCTGGCTCAGGCGCAGGTCGAGCAGGGCCGATTCGGAGATCGTCGCGAGGTCCGGGATCTCGGGGACGACCGGTTCCGTCGACGGCGAGACTTCGGGGTGGTCATCGGCCATTACGGCTCCAAGGATTCGATCGCGAGCGGAATGTGCGCCGACTGCAAAAGGGGGTCATGCCGGATTATTACCGCGCCCGGCGGTGGATGGTCGGCGGGTGCACCCGCGTCGGTCGGCACGGCGGAAGGGGTTGCGGGTCGGCTCCGCCCGCCGGCCACGCTTGCCGCCAGGCCGCGTGGCCTCGGCCACCGTGCTTGGTTAGCATCGGCGTACCGCATGCTCCGCCGCCCATGACGTTCAACTGTCTTGCGTCCGGGCGCGCCGTCTCTTCCACGGGACCCGGTGTCGCCTGTCTTGAACTGGCCACGTTTCCCCGGCCGAATCGGGAGCGCGCGCGCTGATGCGATTGCCGAAAACCCCGGCGCCGTGGCGCCCGGAAACGCGATGGCTCGAGCAGCTGTTCGAGAAGGTGCCCAGCTTCATGGCGGTGCTCGAAGGCCCCGAGCACGTGTTCGTGATGGCCAACGAAAGCTACCGCCAGACCTTCGGTGGCCGGGAGCTGATCGGGCGCTCCGTGCGCGACGCGTTCCCCGAACTGCAAGGCCAGGTCTTTTTCGATCTGATGGACCAGGCCTATACGACGGCCCGTCGGGTGACGCTGCGCGGATCGCGCGCGCTCGTGCGCAATCCCGAGGGCGAAGAAGAAGAGCGTTACTTCGATCTGGTGTTCCAGCCGATCGTGGCGGAGGACGGCCGGGTCTCCGGTCTGTTCCTGCAGGGCGTCGACGTGACGCCGTACAAGCAGTCGGAGCGGCGTGATCTGCTGCTGGTTCGCATCGACGACGCGGCGCGCTCGCTGTCGGACGCCGAGCAGATCGCGTCCACCATGATGCAGCTGCTATGCGAAGACCTGGGTGCGCACCGCGCCGCGTATTTCGATGTCGACCCCGAAGGTCGCGTCGGAACGGCGATGAGCGACTACGTCCAGGGCATGCGCACGATGGTCGGCGGTACCTACCCGCTCGAGGACTACGGCGCCGCGCTGGCCGCGGCGATGCGCGCCGATCGCCCATACATCGTGGAGAACGTGGCCGACGCCACGCTCACCGGGCCGGAGCGCGAGCGCTACGCCGCGCTGGAGATCGGCGCCACGATCGTGTTCCCGCTGCACAAGGACGGCGAGCTGATCGCGGTGATGGCGGTCTACCAGCGCGAACCGCGGCGCTGGCGCCCGCACGAAGTGGAACTGGTGCGCCTCGTCGTCAGCCGCTGCTGGGAGGCCGTGAGTCGGGCACGCGCGTTCCGGGCGTTGCGCAAGGCCGATCAGCGCAAGGACGAATTCATCGCCACGCTCGCGCACGAACTGCGCAATCCGCTGGCCCCGCTGCGCACCGGGCTTGACTACTTGTCGCGCACCACCGCCCCGATTCCGGCCGGCAGCCCGCTTCCGATGATGGCGCGGCAGGTCGATCACCTCGTGCGCCTGGTCGACGACCTGCTCGACGTGGCCCGCATCACGCGCGGCAAGATCGAGATCGAGCGCGAGCGTGTGCGCCTGGCTGAAGCCGTCGCCCACGCCGTCGAGACCTCGCGCGTGGAGATCGACTCGCGCCGGCATCAGCTGACGGTGAGCGCACCTGCCGGGCCCGTGACCGTCGTCGGCGACCGCGTGCGCCTGACGCAGATCTTCGCCAATCTCATCCACAACGCGGCGAAGTACACGCCACACGAAGGCCGCATCGAGATTTCGATCGCGGTCGAAGGTGATCAGGCCGTGGTGCGGGTCCGCGACAACGGCATCGGCATCGAGCCCGACCTGCAGGCGGAGATCTTCGAGATCTTCGCGCAGGGCCGTCGCTTCGGACCCGTGACCGGCAGCGGGCTGGGCATCGGCCTGTCGCTGGTGCAGAAGCTGGTCGCGCTGCACGGCGGCACCGTGCGCGTGTCCAGCCGGGGCCGTTCTCAGGGCGCCACGTTCGAGGTGCACCTGCCCTCGGCGGCGACGGTCGCCGCTGCCGTCGAGTCTCGCGCCGGGCCGACACCATCCACCCCGACGGGGCTCCGCGTCCTGGTGGTCGACGACAACCGCGACGCGGCCGACGCGCTGAGCATGATGCTGTCCCTGGCCGGCATCGACGTGCGCGTCGCCTACGACGCCACCGGCGCGCTGGCCCTGCTTGAACCCTTCGATCCGGACGTGGGACTGCTCGACATCGGCCTGCCGGATCTGGACGGCTACGAACTCGCCGTCCGTATCCGCGCGGCGCGTCCACACCGCCCGCCGATGCTGGTGGCGCTCACGGGTTGGGGCCAGAGCCAGGACCGCGAACGATCCGCGCGGGCCGGGTTCGATCTGCATCTGGTCAAACCGGTGACCGAGAAGGACCTGCTGGCGGTGCTATCTTCCGCGCGCCGCTGAGCGGTCGACGCGAGCGCTTTTCCGCGTCGGGCGTGGGTCACGCGCTCGCGGCGCATCGTCGGGCAGATGTCGACGCTTCTGTCCGACGAGCAGTCCGACCTGCTACCGGCGCTCGGATGTGCGGCAGTGACGCCAGCACGACGGTCCAGGTCCGCGCAGATTCCGCGTGATCAGGCTGGCACCCGGACTTGTGCTCCCAACGGCGCCAAGGCGGCCGTCTGCCGATCCTCCGTTTCCCGGTAGATCCGGTATGCCTCGAGCGCTGTCATGTCCCGCTTGGGCTCGAGCCCATCGCCGAGTCTCCAGATCTGCACGAAGAACCACACGAGGTTGGTCCACATCTCCAACGCCTTGGCCTCGGCGGGTGTTGCGCCCGTCGCGATGACCAGTGGATCGACCGGCAGTGCGCCCTCGTAACTGACCGCGCCCTCGGCCTCGCCGGACAAAAGACGCTTGCAGATGTCGGTGTCGACGCACATCGGACGACCGAGCCCGATCACGTCCATGCCGCCGGTGCGCAGCGCCTCTTCCATGCCCGCGCGCGTACGCATGCCTCCCGTGATCATCAACGGCATCGTTGCAACGGCCTGCATCCGCTTGGCGTAGTCGAGAAAATAGCCCTCGCGGCGCTTGGTGCTGGGCTTGACGTCCTCCAGCCACGGCAATTCCTCGTAGTTGCCGCCGGTGATCTCGAGAAGGTCGATCTTTTCCTGCCCAAGCCAGCGCACGACCTCCACGCTTTCCTCGTTGGTGAAGCCGCCCTTCTGGAAGTCGGATGAATTGAGCTTCACGCTGACGGGAAAATCCGGCCCCACGGCCTTGCGTACCGCGCGCACCGTTTCCAGCAGCGCGCGCGCGCGGTTGGCCAGGCTTCCGCCCCACGCATCGGTCCGCGTGTTGGAAAGACCGCTGAGAAACGACGACAGCAGGTAACCGTGCGCGCTGTGGATCTGCACGCCGGTGAAGCCGCACTCGCGTGCCGTGGTCGCGACGAACGCGAAGCGGCGAATGATCTCGAGGATCTCTTCTTCGGTCAGCTCGCGCGTCACGAACGGGGGACGGCCGGGAACCTTGAGCGGGATCGCCGACGGCCCTGGAAACGTGCCGTCGCGCGTCACCGCACCCTGGCGCCCCGGATGATTGATCTGCATCCAGAAGTGATTGCCGGCGCTGGTTCCGGCCTTGGCGTAGGCCTTGATCCATTCGAGGCCGCCATTACCGTCGATGGCGACGTTGCCCGGTCGCTCGAGATAGCGCCGGTCGATGTGAACGTTGCCGGAAACCAGCAGGCCGGCACCACCTTCCGACCAGCGCCGGTAAAGGCGCACCAGCCGCTCGTTGGCGCGGTTGTGTTCGTCGGCCAAGCCCTCGGTCAGTGGTGCCTTTCCGAAGCGGTTGGACAGAGTGGCTCCGCAGGGGAGTTTGAGGGGCTGGCTCAGCGGATCAGTCACAGGATGCGTCTCGGTCGTTGGCGGATGTCGCGGGCGGGATGCAATCGTCCGATCTAGATCGAGCGCTGCTCGATCTGCCTGAGGACCGGATCCAAGGCCTTTCGAAACGCCGCCGGGTTCTCCGACATCGGGAAGTGGCCCAGATCCGGCGAGCGAACCACGGTGATGCCCTTGATCGCCTTCTGGATGCGGTCGGTGTGTTCCTTGAAACAGCTCCAATCCCAATCGCCGGCGATCAGGTACATCTTCTCGGCGATGCGGCTGAGCTTCGGCCCATACTCTCGACTGTCGTGATCCACGCTGGCGAAGTGGAAATCGCCCGGTAGAACGCCCGGGCCGCAGCGGGCATAGATCCATTCGATCTCGTAGCGCCGCGCTTCCGGCGCCGAGGCCGGGATGAGGCTCGCGATCAGCGGCCGGATCAGCGTGTTCGCATTCACCTCAGGGTGAACGAACCATTTGGAGAGGCCATCCCACGCCTTTTCCTGATCGCGGCCCTGCAACGAGATGAACGCGGAGAACCGCTCGGGGTGATCGTGCGCGATGTCGAACATCACGTAGCCTCCCATCGAGCATCCCATCAGGATGGGCTTGTCCAGGCCCATCGCCTCGCAGAACGCCACGACGAACGCAACGTAGAAGCGCCGCGAAAGCTTGTACTCCTCTTTCCACCAGCCATCCGGCGGCAGCGACCGCCCATGCCAGGGCATGTCGAACGCGATCACGCGGAAGCGTTCGGCAATCTCCGGGTCCGCCAGCAGGTGTCGGAATTCGATGCTGTCCGCACCAGCGGTGTGCAGGCACACGATCGGCCTGCCCTTGGGATTCGCGTTCTCTTCGAAATAGGTCCGGTAGTCGCGCCCGTCGAGCTCGACATGGATGTATCGACCGACGATGGACTCGATATTGGAATCGACCATGGTTTATCCCTCGATGTGGCGAAGCTGAGACAGCACGGCGCAGACCGCGGCCAGGTTCGCGTAGAGCTTCTGGTAGTTGCCCTCGAAGCGCAGGTGCGTCGGCGTAGCGGTTCCCACCGCCATCAACCCCTGTGTGGCCATTCCGATCGGATGGTTCGTCAGGGGCGTGGCGGCCTCGCGCAGGAGCCGGAAGGCCTCGGCCGATCCCCGCACGCTGAAGTCCCAGGGTTCATCCGTGGTCGGAGACGCGATGAACTTCACGTCGCCTTCGCGCGCCTTCACCAGCAGCGTGTGCGGACCGAACTCCAGCAACGACGAAAACGTCGCATGCCGCGTGGCCAATCGGGTTTCGGGATCCTCGTGCACCGCACGGGTCAAATTGCCAATCAACGCGTCGCTGAACATTTTTCGCTCCAGTCGCTTCCACTGTTTCCTCGACGGCGGTTCGAGGGGAGGATGATTTGTACTACTGTAGTACAATTCTGTCCACCCGCGATTGCCGCTTTCGACCAGATGCGACGGACGCGAAACGTCCTGTTCCCTCAAACTTGGCGCAATCGACCGGAGGTTGCGTTGAAGCGTCCATCATCAGTCGAAGTCGAAACCATCGAGCTGCCGCGCGCCTACCAAGCGGTCGCCAGCAGCATCAGCCGGAAGGTGATGAGCGGTGAGTGGGCGGTGGGCACACCGCTTCCCGGGGAATGGGCCTTGGCCGAGGCGTTCGGCGTGACCCGCTCGACGGTGCGCGAGGCGATTCGGGTCCTCGAGCAGGAAGGCCTTTTGGTGCGTCCGCGGGGGACGAAACAGCTGGTCGTCAACGCCCCCACCGGGGTGCATGTCTCCTCACGCATGACCGCGGCGATCATCCTTCAGCAGGTCACCTTCCTCGAGCTCTGGGAAACGATGATGGCGATCGAGCCGGCGGCAGCCGAGGCGGCCGCCCGCAATGCGACGCCCGATCAGCTCGCCTCTCTGGAGGAGAACCATCGGTTGACCGCGAAGGCTCTGCGCAATCCGTCGAGACTGCTGGAACTCGACCTGGCTTTCATGAACGGCATCGCCGCGGCCTCGGGAAACCGGGCACTCGTTCTATGCCGCTCGGCCATCAGCGACCTGCTGTACAGGGCTTTTCTTCCGGTCTTGCGCAGGGCCCCGGCAGGTGAGCGGCTCTTCGTCGCGCACCAGCACATTCTCGCTGCGCTGAATGAAAGAGACGCGGAAAAGGCCAGGCGATGGATGGAGCGACACTGTGTGGACTTCCGGCGTGGATACGAGCGCGCGGGACTCGATATCAATCGTCCCGTTCCTCGTATCGAGCAGACGACATGACCGCACATTGAGCGCGCTGGCATGGTCTGCGATCGAGGTCGCCTGGTGCCCAGGAGCGGCCGGTGGCGCTAGCTACTCCGTTTCAAGAGAGCTGACCGATCGTGTCGGGCGCATTGGCGGTTGGAACGATTCGACGTGACATGGCTCCGGCAGCCATGCAGAAATATCAAAGCGCGTCGCCTCCCCGGATGTTCATGATCCCGCGCACGCCCAATCCGCCATCGGTGTTGATGATGGCGCCCGTGATGGGCCCGGCATCCGTCGCCGATGCGAGCAGCACATAAGGCCCACAGTAATCCGCGGGCTTGGGCGCGATCTGTAGAGGCGTGACCTCGCGCAGCATCGGCTCCAGCTCCTCTACGTCTGCGAGCGATTGTGCTCGTGTGCCGGTCGCACTCAGGCCGCTCAGGTTCGTCTTCATGCCGCCAGGCGCGACCCCATTCACCCGCACTTTGGGGGCCAGTTCGTGGGCGAGCTGTTTCACCACCCCCACCAACGCGTGCTTTGATGCGGTGTAGATTGGACCGCCGCCCCCCGGATAGAAACCGGCGTTCGAGATCGTGAAGATGATGCTGCCTCGCGCCTTCACCAGTTCCGCCAGCGCGGCGCGCGCGCCGAGCAGGCCGCCCTTGACGTTGACCGCGAACAACTCGTCGAACGCCGCGGCGAGCTCGTCGCCCTCGTACTGCGGCAGCGACTGGAAGAAATCGAAGATGCCGGCGTTGGCGATGAAGGTGTCGAGTCGTCCGAAGCGGGCAACCGTTCGCTCGACCGCCCGCGCGTTGTCGGCATAGAGCGTCACGTCGCCGACGATTGCCTCGACCTCCTTGCCGAAGTCGGCGCGCAACGTCGCCGCGCGTGCGGCACTGGATTCCAGCACCGCGACGCTCGCACCTTCGTTCAAGAAGCGTTCGACCAGTGCGCGGCCGAGGCCGGACCCGCCTCCGGTGATCAGCACCACCGCATTGTTCGGTCCGTTCATGATCGGCTCCGGGTCAAGAACGGGAACATCGCGTGTCAGACACCGAGAAAGCCCAACGCCAGCCGATTGAACTTCCGTGCGTGTTCCCACTGGGCCCAATGGCCACAGCGACCGAATATCTGCAGATCGGCGTCCGGAAGGGCCCAGACCGCCTTGATGCCGTTGTCCAACGGGACAAAGCGGTCATCGCGGCCCCAGACGACGAGTGTCTTCGCCTTGATCTCTCCGAGGCGCGGCGTGAGGTCGGCGAACAGGGCCCGTGGATTCATCTCGTTGCTCTTCACGAAGTTCGCCAGATGTTCCGGCGAGCGCTGCATCGCCCGCCACCGCTGCTGTACCAGTTCGTCGGTCAGGACCGATGTGTCGTAGACAAAAACCTGCAACATCGCCTGCAGGTTCTCCAGCGTGGGTTGCTTGTACAGCTTCATCAGCAGCTTGATGCCTTCCTGAGGCGTCGGCTGGAACAAGCTCTGGCCCAGTCCTGCGCTGCCCATCAGGATCATGCGGTCGAGACGGTCGGGGAATTCGAGCGCGAAAGTGAGCGCGCTCAGCCCGCCCATGGAATTGCCGATCAGGCTTGCCTTCTGAAAGCCGAGCGCATCCATCAACGCATGCACCGCGCGGGCGTTGATCAGGCCGCGTGGATCGGCGGAGACCATCGGAGAGGAATCGTTGAAGCCCGGGCAATCGAGCAGGATCGTTCGATACCCGGCTTCGACGAAGGCGCCGATGTTGCGGTTGAAATTGCTCCAGCCGCCTGCGCCGGGCCCACCGCCGTGCAGCATGATCACCACTGGACCACTGCCGGCATCGTGGTAGTGCAGGCGCTGGCCGTGGGCTTCGAGGTAGCGGCTGGTGCCGGATTCGGTGAGTTCGGACATGCGGATTCCTCGTGGATCGATCAGGGCAGTTCCACCTGGACCACATGGCCGACGACGTGCACGGGGAACACGCGGATCGGACAGCTCGCCGGAATTGCGCGAACCTCGCCGGTGCGTAGGCAGTAGCGCGCGCCGTGCAGAGCGCACTCGATCTCGGTGCCATCCACGGCGCCTTCGGTCAGCGCAAAGTCCTCGTGCGTGCAGTTGTTCTCGAAGGCGAACCACTCGTCCTTGACCCGGCAGATCGCGAGCGCAAGCGGCGCGTGGGCCACTGCGCGCATTTCACCGTCCGCAAGCTCTTGCACGCCGCAGGCATGGATTCGCCGGCCCATCAGAAAAAGATGCTCAGGTTGTTGGCGAGCAGCGTGCCCTGATCGAGCGTCAGATCGCGCCGCGCGATCGTCCAGCGAGACCCGTTGGCATGTGGACGGAGGCGATCCACGCGACAGCCGACGAACAGGTCCACCTGACGTTCCAGTCGCGAGCGGTACAGCAGGAAGTTGCAGGCCACGTCCCACTCGGTGGCGACGTCCGCTGCCGTCAGCATCACGTTGCTGATCATGCGACGCGTGCGCGAAGGCGGCATCTCGGCCCAGCCCTTGCCGGTTTCGAGGCGCTTGACGCGCTGAGTGAGCGTGCGCAGATCGTCGTGGAAGTAGTACGCCTGCGGCCCCGGCGGCGGCGGCGCACCAACGGCCTGCTCGTGGTAATTCGTCGTCACCGGCATGCGGTACACGAGGTCTTCGGCGAACAGCGACAGCCAGTCCCGATATGCATGACGGTCCAACAAAGCGGCCTCCGTGAAAAGAAAGCGTTCGATCTCGAACTGCAGCTCGGGTGTAACGCGCGGCGTCACGATACGTCCTCGTGAGGACGTGCCAGCTGTGCGTGCGACTCGCCGGCCATCATCCGCGCCCAGCGCGTATACAGCCCGCGAGCCGCGGCCTCGGAAAACACGTAGCTGAGCGGCCCCGGAAAGCGCTCGTCCGACTTGTCGTTGCCCCGACCCATCTGCAGGTTGAAGGGCTGACGTCTTGCGCGGGCACCGCGCAGCACGCGCTGCACCTCGATCCAGTTCTCGCCGTCGTCCTGCTCGAACAATCCCGCGGGGCTGAAGCTGCGGGTGATGCCCTGTCCCCAGCAGTCCTTCACGTCCTGTGGAGCGTCCCCGTCCACGATCGCCAGCGCCCAGACCTCGATCTCGTTCGGCCCGCGCGGATGCCACACGCGCAGCGTGTTGATGCCGGGCAGGAACGAGCAGGTCGGGAAGATGGTCATGTGCGCGCCGTTGACCGCCGTCGTCCGCGCGTGGCCAAGGCGCGCCGCGACCCGAGCGCGCGATTCCATCAGGTACTCCGCCACCGACGGACCGACGACCGCCGCGAGCAGCTGCCCTTGGTCGTCGGGTGTGTGGAATCCGGTGCCGTGCCCTGCGTTGGGCGAACGCCACTGCAAGCCTTCGGTCGGCCACTGCGCCGCCTCGGGCGGAACGCCGTCCGGCAGCACCGCCATGATCGCGGACATGTGCGACAGCGGCGCGTGATACATGTCGCTGCAGAACTGTTCCGC
Source organism: Panacagrimonas sp. (assembly GCF_020697055.1). Classification (GTDB taxonomy): domain Bacteria; phylum Pseudomonadota; class Gammaproteobacteria; order Nevskiales; family Nevskiaceae; genus Panacagrimonas. The sequence continues at coordinate 34,091 of NZ_JAJFBP010000021.1, forward strand.
GGCGAACTTCCAATTGCAGGGAATCACCCACTTGTGGACACCGCCCCAGACCTCGGTGCCGGCATCACTGCGGTCGAACATCACGTCGATGTAGAACTTCGCGTCGCCCAGGGTCGCGTCGAGGTCCGGAGCTCCTTCGTCCCAGCAGCCGAAGATCAGGCCCTTGTACTCGGCGATGCGCGGCACTCTCACCGCGCCCCATTGCGCCTTGTCGAGCTTGCTGCAGTAGCCGTTCTTCTCCATCGGCACGTTCACCAGCCTGCCGGCGGAGTCGTAGCTCCAGCCGTGATAGGAGCAGGTAAAGAACCTGGCGTTGCCGTGGTCCAGGCGTGACAGGCGCATGCCGCGATGCCGGCACTGGTTGAGGAACGCAGCCACGCTACCGTCCTTCTGCCGAGACACGATGACGGGATCCTCGCCCATGTATGTGGTGAAGAAGTCGCCCGCCTTCGGAATCTGGCTGCGGTGCGCAAGGAACAGCCAGCTCCGGGCGAAGACCTGCTCCAGCTCGATGCGGTAGAGCTCCTCGTCGCAATAGATGCGCGGATCCAGCGTGCCGGTCTCCACATCGACCAGCGCACGGATGTCGTGTGGTGTCCAGCCGGACACAGGAGTGTTGGCGGCCAAGTTGCGCTCTCCTAAGCCTCGGCGCAGGTGTGAACCTGCATGCCGCGATGGAACTCCCCGGCCGGGCCACGCACTACGAGCGTTTCATCGCAAGAATCTGCCGCAAATCTGCACCGTACCTGCTGTCCGTCGTCGTCCATGGGTTCTCCTCTCGAGACCTCTTACATCGGCTATCGGTGTGCGCTCGCGGCGGCCGGCGGCGCATGGCCCCAGTCGCTGAGCTGCGAATACGTGCGTACCTGCCAGGTCCGGTCATCGACCACGCATCCGCCGTGGCCGAATTCGACCGCGAATCCCGAGGGAGTCACGGCGTAGAACGAGAACATTCCGTCGTTCGGGTGGTGCCCCAGTCCCATCATGATCGGCACGTCCGCCGCGAGGCAGCGGTCGTAGGCCAGACCCACGTCGTTGAAGTCGCTGACCTCGACCATGATGTGGTGGACGCGCTTGGGGAACGGCAAAGCGGCGGTCGCGAACGAGTGATGCCGTCCGGTTGCGGTGTGGAAGAACGTCGCATCGAAGGGGATCGGTCCGTGCGGCGTCATCAGCGGCGCGCGGATGCGATCGCTCACCTTCAGACCGAGGCCGTCGCGATGGAACGCAACGGTCTTGGCGTAGTCCTTCGCGGCGGATACGTAGTGCCCGACGCCCAGATCGCCGGTCACGAAATCGCCCCGCAGGACCGGCGAGCGGAAAGGTCGCGCCGCATGCGCGGGGCCGTAGAAGAATTCGTGTCGGATGCCGTCCGGATCCGTGCAGACGTGGAGCTGCTCGACGCGACGCGATGCCGTCAGCGCTACATCACCCGGAGTGGTGGAGATGCCCCGAACCGCCAGTTGCCGAACGTAGGCTTCGAGCGTGTCCGCGGTTTCGAAATGCCATCCCACGGCAACCAGATCGTCCTCGGGACCGGTCTCGATCCGAAGACGCTGCTCGAACTCGTCCATCCGCAGGACCAGCGAGCCACTGCTTTGGTCGCTGGCCACCGACATGCCAAGGATCTCGCCCGCGAAAGCCGCCCATCCATCGAGGTCGTTCGATGTCACGCACAGGTAGCCCAGGGAGGAAATTTCCGCCATCGGTGAACCTTCTTCTCGCGCGTTGCGCCGGTGTCTGCTGCACCCGCTCGTGGGTCACAGAGCAACCGGCGTGCCATTGCTGCCGCGCTTATGCAGGTCGCTGATTCGAAGGGTTGTTCCGGAGACTGCGGCAGCACCACCCTGGTTGACCGCGTGCCCGCGTTTGCTCAAATTCTGAAACCGGTAGAACGGCACGTTCATATTCCGATGAAGTCTGGATTACCCGAGGAGTCGAGACGATGGCCCGGAACCGCAACGCTCTGGTGAAGCCGAAGGGCAAGTCCAAACGCGATCTCGTTCCCGAGGACCTGCACTTTCCGGAGGTCCGCGACATCGCCGCCCAGCTGCACTTCAGTCCCGAGCACGGACGGATCTGGCTGGAGGATCGGCGGATGCTGCTGCTGCACGCGGAATCCTTCTACGGAATGCGCAGCGAACTCGTCGCGCGGCTTGGGCTGGAAGCCGCACGCGGCGTGATCACGCGCATGGGCTATGGCGCCGGTTCCCGGGATGCCGAGTTCGCCAAGCGTCTGCGTGGCGCCGCGAGCGCATTCGAAGCCTTCGCCGTGGGTCCGCAACTGCACGCGCTCAAAGGCATGGCCGAAATTCGGCTTCAGCAGTTCCGCATGGACGTGAGCTCGGGCCAGATCTACAGCGAATTCGTGTTCCACGATTCCTTCGAGATCGATCAACCCGTGGGCACGACCCTGCTGGCCCACCAAGGTGCGTGCTGGATGCTTGCGGGCTATGCATCGGGCTATGCCAGCGCCTTCATGGCCAAGAACATCCTGGTGCGCGAGGTCGAGTGTCGCGCCTGTGGGGGCCTGCAGTGCCGCGCAGTCGCTCGACCAGCGGAAGACTGGCCGGACGCGGATCGCGACCTGCAGGACCTGCAGCCCTTCGTGGGGAAAACGCGCGCGGCGCCGGTCAGGCGCGAATCGCCACGCCGGCTCGCACGCCTGTCCAGGAGTGCATCGCACGCCGATAGCAACGCACCGGTAGGCGGTTCGATGGCATTCAGCACGATCCTGCACCAGATCAACCGCGTCGCGCCGACTCGCGCGACGGTGCTGCTTCTGGGCGAGAGCGGCGTCGGCAAGAGCCTGTTCGCGCGCGAGCTGCATGATCGCAGTCCACGCAAGGCGCGCGCTTTCGTCGCCGTGAACTGCGCGGCCATTCCCAACGAATTGCTCGAGTCCGAGTTGTTCGGCGCCGACCGCGGCGCCTACACCGGTGCGCATGCGCCACGGGGCGGGCGATTCGAACTGGCCGACGGCGGCACGCTATTTCTCGACGAGATCGCCACGCTCAGCCTCACCGCGCAGGGCAAGCTGCTGCGGGTCCTGCAGACCGGCGAGTTCGAGCGCCTGGGCAGCACGCGCACGCGCAATGCCGATGTGCGCGTCATCGCCGCGACCAACGCGGATCTGGCGAAGTCGATCCGTGACGGGACCTTTCGCCAGGACTTGTTCTATCGCCTAAACGTGTTCCCGATCCTGATCCCGCCCTTGCGCGAGCGGCGCGACGACATTCCGCTTCTCATCGGTCACTACCTGGCGCGATATTCGACCCTGCACGCACGGCGCCTGCCGGGACTGACGCCGCGCGCGCTGGCGGCCCTGCTCGATCACGACTGGCCCGGCAACGTGCGCGAACTCGAGAACGTGCTGGAGCGCGGCGTGATCCTGGCCGACGAAGGCCAGCCGCTGGATCGCTCTCACCTCTTCGCCGCGGGCGGCGGCCTGAATCGCGACGTGTTGGAGCTGGGCCGCGCGGGGGAACTGGTCGCACCGCACCGGGAGACCCACGCCGATACCGCCGCAGCGGATGCGCTCAAGGAAGTGGGCGCGTGGTTGCACGGGAAGGAGAGCGCCCTCGATTTGCCGGCGACACAGGACCGTCTGGCGCTGGCGGCGTTGGCTCGGGCAAATGGCAACATGTCCAAGGCGGCGCGCCAGCTCCGGCTGACTCGGGCGCAGCTCGAGTACCGGATCAAGAAGATCCGCGCGCGCGAACCCGGTGGATAGGCGCCTTCGCGCCCCACGTGCCAATGCGCCCTCACACGAGTCGGCACCGCCGAGGCTTTCGGTACGACGTGACACGGCGGATTGCGAGCAGTCCCGAAAATCCTCGGGCGTGATCGTCGGACCATCGCCACCCCGCGTCGCCTGCGCCAGCAGGTCGCGCGACGCGCCGATGTTGCCTGGCCGATCGTGTCGTCACGGCGCCGCCCTCGCAGATGGGTCGATTGCCTTCTCCACGCGCTCGGACCGCGGCACATGATCGGCGGGGCGTCGGAACATCCCCGGACCGCTGCGCGTCCCGGCTCTCTTCTACGGACGCCTCGAAGACCTGATCGGCGCCGCAGACTGGTCACGTCGGCCCCTCCCGTGATCGACTCAGTCGACAGACCTCTGCGACGACCACAGAGGAGCGACGGTCGGCCAAGGTGCGATTTCTTCCAGCTGGCGTCCGAGCTGAAGAAGCGTGTGTTCCGCACCTGGTCGGCCCACGAACTGTATGCCGACGGGCAGACCGCTCTGCGTCCTGTGGATAGGAAGAGATAGCGCCGGCTGGCCGGTCATATTGAAGACGGCGGTAAAGGGAGCAAAAGTGAAGATGCGTTCGGTCCATTGCCGGGCGCTCAGCGTCGAGTCGTTCGCGTTGAGGGTGCCGAGCGGGGGCGCCGGTGTCGCGATAGTGGGCGTTATCAAAATATCGTGGCCGAGGAAGAACTGAGCGAAGCTACGCGTCACTTCATTGGCGGTTGAAAACGCCGCTTGCAAGGCGGAAGCCCTGATTTCGCCGCCTTCCTTGAAGCAGGCGAAGGTCGTAGCTTCCAGATTGTCGAGGGAGGGCAGCCGACCCGTCTGGTTCGCGACCGACTTGACGAAGTGATGGACGCACGTGACCCAGATCGTGTGGGTGGCCTCGATGAAGGCCTCGTAGTCCAAGGCCGGCGCACACACTTCGATCTCGTGACCCAACGACTCGCACAGCCGCGCGGCCAGCTCCGCGCCTTCGATCATCTGCTCATTCACGGGCGCCCCCGACCATGGATGCGTCATGAGCGCGGCTCGTAGTGGTCCTGGCGTCGATCGGCAGGCGTCGATATAGGAGCTGGTGGGCGATTGGATCTGGTACGGGTCGCCCACTGCGGGACCGTGCACGGCGTCGAGCAACGCCGCGCAATCCCGGATCGTGCGAGTGAGTGCGAACTCGACCGCGAGGCCGTTGACGGCTTCGCCGACGTCGGGTCCCAACGGCACGCGTCCCCGCGAAGTCTTGAGCCCTACCAGTCCATTGCATGCCGCGGGGATCCGAATCGAACCTCCGCCGTCGTTCGCATGCGCGAAGGGCACGATACCCGCGGCGACGGCGGCTCCTGATCCTCCGCTCGATCCTCCTGCCATCCGGCGGACGTCCCATGGGTTTCTCACGGGCTTGCCGGCGACAGGTTCTGTGGTGGCGCAGTAGCCAAACTCCGGGGCCGCGGTGCGACCGATTGTCCGGCAACCTGCTTCTCGCCAACGCTTCATGAGATCGGTGTCGTGCGCCGCAACGACGCCTTTCGAGAGGCGTGAGCCGTTCTCGTTCTTCTTCCCGGCTGCATGGCAGATCAGATCCTTGATCGCGAACGGCACCCCGGAAAAAATTCCATCTCGATCGTAAGAAAGCGGCTCGTCGAAAACCTCGACAAAGGCATTGATCTTCGGATTGAGATCCCGGGCGAGGCCGATCGCACACTCGAGGACCTCGCTAGGCGATACCTGGCGACTTCGCAGTAGTTCCGCGATGCCCGTGGCATCTCGCGACACGTAGTCAGCTCTGGAGAGGCTCATTGGTTCTGCTCCTAGTTAAAAGCCGCACGGAAATGTTGACGCCCTAAATAGAGCACGCTATACGTAGAGCATGGTATATATCAAAAAGTGTGTATTCAAGTCGGACACGAGGAGACCCAATGAAAACGAAAGCGGAAGACCGGATTGAGCGACCGATCGTGGATGGGACACCGGGCCGAGGCGGCACCGCGCTCGACCCAACCCTCATGCCGACTGTCGCCTCATATCTGGCGGCCGATCGAGGCCGCGTCCCGGAGAGCCTGAAGGAACGCAGCGTCCGCGACTACGGCGCGGACTTGATGGGCAAGGAGTGCTACGTCTCACCCGACTGGCAGAAGCGTGAGTTCGAAAAGGTCTGGCGCCGTGTCTGGCAACTCGCTTGCCTGGAACAGGACATACCCAAAGTGGGCGACCACCTGGAGTATCAGATCTCGAACCAGTCGATCCTGGTGGTCCGGCAGTCGGAGACACAGGTTCGCGCTTTTTTCAACGCTTGCCGGCATCGAGGTAATCGCCTGAAGACCGGGTGCGGCAACAGCCGCGAAATCAGGTGCAGCTTCCACGCTTGGGCGTGGAACCTCGACGGAACGTTGAAAGACGTCCCTTGCCGGTGGGATTTTCCCGGCATCCGCGATGAAGACTTTGGCCTGGTGCAATGCAAGGTCGAAGTGTGGAACGGACTGGTTTTCATCAACCTCGATCCCAACGCAGAACCGTTGGAGAAATTCCTGGGCGAGGATTTGTTGCGACACTTCTCGCAGTGGCCTTCCCTCGCAACCCGCTGGAAGGCGGTCCACATCGCCAAGGAACTCAAATGCAACTGGAAGGTGGCGATCGAGGCTTTCGTCGAGGCGTATCACGCCTTCAAGGTCCACCCCCAATGGATCAACTACGCGGGTGACGCCAATACCCAATACGACGCCTACGGCCTCCATGCACGATTCATTGTCGCGCTCGGAGTGCCCAGCCCGCACCGACGATCGAGCATATCGGAGCAGGCGATCGTCGAGTCCATGGTCACGACCGAGTTCGCAGACGCGTGGACCACGTCTACCGGTGCACCGATGCCGATCCCGACGGTGCCGGAAGGGCGCTCTGCTCGTGACGTGCTCTCAGATCTTCGCCGAGACGTGCTGAAATCGCGGACGGGCGTCGACTACTCGCAGGCCAGCGACACCCAGATGCTGGACCTGATCGAATATTGGATCTTCCCCAACATCTGCATCTGGGTGGGCGAGGGAGGCCCGCTGATCTACCGCTCGCGACCAAACGGGGATGATCCGAATTCCTGCACGTGGGAAACAATGGTCCTGCTCCCCCATGCAGAAGGGGCGGAACGGCCAGCTGCGGCCAAACCAAACGTCATTCCGTCGGGGACCAGTTATGTGCAAGGCGCGCCGGAACTGGGACGAAGCGCCCCGGTATTCGACCAGGACGCGAACAACCTCGAGAAGATGCAGTTGGGCATCCACTCGCTCGGCTTCCAGGGGCCCCTGTTCGGACGCTATATGGAGATGAACATCCGCCAGTTCCACCGGAACCTGGATCTGTGGATGTCGTCGGACGCCGTTCCGACGGGGAGCTAAGATGGCGCTTAACATGACTCTCGACGCGCGATGCGCGTCCCCTTGGACTGATATGGCAGGAAAGGATCCGATAAATGAACCCGACTGGCGCGAACGACGCCGGACATCGATGCGGGAGGCGATCCTGGCCAAAGCGGAGGAGTTGATCCGCCAAACAAAGGGGACCAACTTCACGATGCGAAAGCTCGCGGAGAAAGCCGGAGTCGCGCAAGCGACGCCCTACCTTTTGCTGGGGTCGAAGGATGCAATGCTGTATCGCCTGATGATGGACTGTGTCCAGGCGATCGACGAGCAGCTGCATGGGACACATGTCAGCGATCCGATAGAACACATCCTCACCGTCGCACAGGTCTCGGCAGACTTTTACGCCAAGGACCCGGTCCTTTATCGGCCGCTCCTCGGTTTTCTGTCGGCCACCGACAACCCGGAGCACCATCCCATGCTGTTCGGGCGGGCCATGCGACTGTGGGAACCTGCGATCCAGCGAGGTGTGGCGGCTGGCGTTCTTTTGCCCTCTTTAAGGGTTGAGGTATACGAGCGCCAACTCCTGATGAATTTCGTCGGGGTGCTTCAGTTCTGGATACAGGGTGAGATCAACGAGGTGGGGCTTCGCAATCACGTCCTGTACGGCACCGCCTTGACCTTGGTCCCGAATGTGGCGGTCAAGCATCGCGAAAAGATCATCGAACGCGTCGTGAGCCTCGAAAAACTGCTGCCCGCGCAGCTGATGAAGCCCGCGTCGGTCCGCAAGGCCGCGCGTAAAAAGGTCGCCCACCTTTCTACCTGAGCGCCCGCGGTCCCGTCAGCATCGGAGCGTCTTCCAATGACCGGTGGGTCGTATCGTCCAAATACAGGACTGAGCCATGACTGAACTTCGCCACAACGTTTGGACCTGCGCGCTGTGCAACTTCATTTATGACGAAGCAAATGGCCTTCCAGAGGACGGGCTCTCGCCCGGCACGCGTTGGGAGGACGTCCCTGAGGACTGGTTCTGCCCCGAATGTGGCGCCGTGAAGTGCCAATTCGACAGGGTCGAAGTCTCCGTGCAGCAGTAAGGGCGGCCGTGGGTACACCGTTTCTGCCGTCGGGCACGGCTGGAGAGAGCCCACACGAAAGTAACGCTCTTCGAACCCCCGTCTGCTGTGCGCAATAAATGCGTGCATACGATCACGACCTCGCCGCGTAGTGGATTCGGGGTTCTGTCTTCAAAGGCTGCGCTCGGTCGCAGAGCGAATATTTCGGGCAAACCTTGCCCGAAGACGGATTCACAACCGACCTGTGCCCCCGAACCCGTCTTTCCACTCCCGCAGGATGGCCAAGACCTCCGTTTCGCTCTCGAGAGAACGGCCTGCTCGTCTTTCTGCGGAGGCCCGCACTGCCGGAACGGAGGTCCTGAGAAATGGATTGATGGATTTCTCCGCCTCGAGGCCGGCCGGCAGTGTCGGTAGACCGGCGGACCTGAGGCTCCTCACTCTCGCCGCATATCGCTCCAGTTCGCGATTACCCGGCTCCACCTCAAGCGCGAACTGGATGTTCGCAGCCGTATATTCATGCCCGCAGTAGACCAATGTACTGCCGGGGAGCGCGCCGAGCGCCTGCAGTGACCGATGCATCTGCGCAGGCGTGCCCTCCAGGATGCGTCCGCACCCTGCCGAAAACAGCGCATCACCGCAGAACAGAATGGCTGGAGATGAGGGCACGACGTACGCGACATGTTCGAGCGTGTGGCCTGGTACGCCGATGACCTCGCAGCTGACACCGCAAATCGAAATCGTCTCTCCGTGCCCGATTGTATGGGTGATGCCTCTGATCGCGCCCTTCTCTGTTTCCGGACCGTAAACCGGCACAAACCGCGATCGGGTGAGTGCCGGAACTCCATCCACATGATCGGAATGGTGGTGTGTGATCAGGATTCCGGCCAGATCGAGGTGAAGCCGGTGGAGCGCCGCCTGAACGGGCGCGGCTTCTCCCGGATCGACGACGAGCGCCTGTCCTTGATTTGCCAGGATCCAAATGTAGTTGTCATGGAATACGCGCACTCCATGGACATCCGGGTGCGCGATCAGGGTCGGGTGCTCCTGGCGCCGCGCCGTTTGATCGGCGATCGCTTGCACGGGCATTCACCGGTTGACGCCGGTGACGGTGCTCCGATCCGGGCGAGCGTGCTATTTGAAGACCGCATTCGTCATTCCTCGTGGCGCTCGAACGTCCGGGCGAAAACGGGCGTGCCGCAGCGGGCCGACTCACAGCTGTCCTTCATCGACGCTCGGACTCCTCCTGTCATTTGCGATCACCGAGTACCGACTTCCATAGCGGGGCCACTGTCGGCCAGGGTGCCGCCTCTTCCAGGGAGTTGGCCAGGTTGAGCAGCGTGTGCTCCTCACCGATTCGCGCCGCAAACTGGACCCCGACCGGCAAGTTGGTGGCGGTCCGATGCAGCGGAAGCGAAATGGCCGGCTGTCCCGTCATGTTGAAGGGCGCGGTGAAGGGAGCGAACGCCAGGACACTCTCGGTCCACTGTTGGGCGGTGAGTTCAGGGTTGTTCGCGTTGAGAGCACCCAGAGGCAACGCTGGACTCGCCAGTGTGGGGGTGATCAGAACGTCATAGTCCTCGAAGAATTGCGCGAAAGAGCGGGTCACTTGGTTCGCGATTCCGAATGCGGACTGCAGCTGATGCGCCCGGGCCGCGGCACCGTCCAGATAGCAGGCGAGAGTGGTGGCCTCGAGCGTTTTCGAACCGACCTGGCGGTTGGACTTGGCGGCCACCGCATTGACCGCCCCATAGACCATCGTTACCCAGATGCAGTGGGTCGCCTCCAGAAAGGCGTCGTAGTCCATCTTCGGGGTCGCCCACTCCACGGCGTGTCCCAGCGTTTCGCAGAGACGGCCTGCACGCTCAGCCGCGTATTTCGATTCCTGCCCCACTTGAACGCCCGACCATGGGTGGGTCATCAGCGCAATCCGAAGAGGCTTCCGGGCGGCCTTGCTCAGGCTTGCATAGGATCCGGGCGGCGGAGCCAGCGGAAAGGGATCGCCCGGCACGTACCCGTGAACGGCATCCAGAAGTCCCGCGCAGTCACGTACGGTGCGGGTGAGCGCGAATTCGACGGCCAGCCCGTTTAACAATTCGCCGGCATCTGGGCCCACCGTCACGCGTCCTCGGCTTGTCTTGAGCCCAACCAGGCCTGTGCACGCCGCCGGAATCCGGATGGATCCGGCGCCGTCGTTTCCGTGCGCGAAGGGAACGATGCCGGCGGCGATTGCGGCGGCCGACCCGCCGCTGGACCCGCCCGGCATGCGCTCGAGATCCCAAGGATTCCGAACAGGACCCGTCACGACCGGCTCGGTCGTCACGCAGTAGCCGAACTCAGGCGCCGCAGTTCTCCCGATCGTTCGGCACCCCGCGTCTCGAAACCGCTTCATCAAATCCGTGTCGTGATCGGCTCGCATCCCGGCCCCCAGCCGGGAGCCGCACTCGTAGTTCATTCCGCGGGCCTGGCAGACCAGATCCTTGATGGCGAACGGCACGCCGCCAAACGGTCCGCTGGGATTTGCTTCAAGCGGTTCGTCGAAGATCTCGATGAAAGCATTGATCTTCGGATTGACCGCCGCCGCCAGTTCTCGCGCGCAACTCATGACCTCCTGCATCGAGATCTCCCCCTCGCGGATCCGCGCCGCAATCGCGGTTGCGTCGTGGTTTACATAATCAGCAAGCGTCAACGACATCGACGTTCTCCTTCAGAAAAGCGGTGGCCCCAAAACCGTGGGGGATCTGTGCCAACACCTCAGTTGACGTGGCGCGGAACAATCTATACAAAGAACTCGTTCTGTATAGAGCATGCTCTATATAGACCACGCTATTCATATGAATTCCGGAGAAATTAATCGTGACGAATCGAGCCGAGAGCCAGGACACAAGGGCGCATTACGCGCGCAGCCAGGCGAGCAGAGACCCTTCGTTGATCACACCAGCCGCGTCGTTTTTCGCGTCCGACCGTGGCGATGTACCGAAAAGCCTGCTCGAGTCCAGCGTTCGCGACTACGGCACAGGCTTGTTCGGCAAAGACTGCTACATCTCGCCCGAATGGCATCGCCGCGAGGTGGAACGGCTCTGGGGTAAGGTCTGGCAGCTCGCTTGCCTGGAGCAAGACATCCCCAACACGGGCGACCACCTGGAATATGTCATCGCAAACCAGTCGATCTTGGTCGTCCGGGACGCAGACGGCGGCGTCCGCGCCTTCTTCAACGTATGCCGGCACCGGGGCAGCCGCCTCAAGGTCGGATGCGGACACAGCAAGGAGATCCGTTGCAGCTTCCATGCGTGGGCGTGGAACCTGGATGGAACGCTGAAGGACATACCCTGCCGATGGGACTTTCCTTCGGTGCGCGACGAGGAGTTCGGGCTCAAGGCGTGCAAGGTTTCTTTGTGGAACGGGTTGGTATTCATCAACCTGGATCCGGACGCAGAATCCTTCGAGTCGTTCCTCGGGCCCGACCTGATGCGCCACTTCGCAGAGTGGCCGTCACTCGGCACGCGCTGGAAAGCCGTTCACGTGGCAAAGGAAATCCACTGCAACTGGAAATTGGCGATCGAGGCTTTTGTCGAGGCGTACCACGCGTTCACCATCCATCCGCAATGGACGAACTATGCGGGTGACCTAAACGCGCAATACGACGCCTACGGAAAGCACGCTCGGGTGATCGTTCCGCTCGGAGTTCCCAGTCCCCACCGGCGAACACCGATAACGGAGCAGGAGATCGTCAACTCGATGATCACGACGGAGTTCGCGGACGCATGGGGGAAATCAGATGGCGGCCCCTTGCCCATCCCCAAGGTACCGGAAGGCGGAACCGCGCGCGCCACCCTGAGCGATTTCCGGAAAAGGATCCTTGCCGAGCGCACGGGGGTGGATTACTCGCAGGCCAGTGATGCGCAGATGCTCGATTTGATCGAGTACTGGGTGTTCCCTAACGCCTGCATCTGGGTGGGCGAAGGTGGCCCTCTGATCTATCGCGCAAGGCCGAACGGGAACAATCCTGAGTCGTGCATCTGGGAGACGATGATCCTTCTGCCTATTGCCGAGGGCCAAACGCGTCCGCCAGCAGCCAAAGTCAATTTCATCCCCGCAGACAAGAGCTATGCAGAGGGTGCTCCCGAGGTCGGGACCAGCGCGAAGGTTTTCGAACAGGACTCCAGCAACCTCACCAAAATGCAACTCGGCCTTCATTCTCAGGGATTCCCGGGACCGATGTTCGGCAAGTATATGGAGATGAACATCCGTCAGTTCCATCAGAACCTGGAGCGTCTGATGTCCGACGAACCCGCGGAGGGCCGATAGAATGCAGCTTTCCACGACTTGCAGTGCGACCTTCGCCAACCTGCGTCAGGAGATCATGGTCACGAAGGATCTTGGGGATGAAATGGACTGGCGGGAGCGACGACGGGACTCGTTGCGCAGTTCGCTTCTGATTGCGGCCGAAGCCCTGATCCGAAAGACACGCAGCACCGAATTCACGATGCGCGCCCTGGTCGACAAGGCCGGTACGGCCCTTGCCACGCCTTACGTGCTGATGGGTTCGAAGGGTGCGGTGCTATACGCGCTGATGAACAAGGGACTCGAGTCGATCGATGCCTTGATCGAACGATCGTCGAGCCAAGACCCGATCGAAGACCTTCTCGCAGTGCTGGCTGTCTCCTGCGACTTCTATGCAAACGATCCCGTCCTATACCGGCCTCTGATGCGTTTCCTGATCGGAGCGGAGGAGCCGGAGCATCATCCGATATTGTTCAACCGCGCCATGCAGTTGATGGATCCGGCCATTGATCGATGCATTCGGTCCGGCGTTCTGCTGCCCAATGTGAGGGCCACGTCCCTCAAACGCCTGCTGATGGTGAATTTCATGGGCGCCCTCGAGTTCTGGATCCAGGAAGAACTCGATGCCCATGGCTTCAAAAACCAAGTTCTGTACGGCATGGTGCTTTTGCTGATCCCACAGGTCCATGAACAGGCGGCGGTTGCGCTTCAGAAGCGTGTTCGCACACTAGAGGATCAACAGCCGTCCCAACTGATGATGAAACCTTCCGGCCGGATCAAGAAGCGATCCCCGATTCCGCCGCGCAAGGACTTGCCCAAGCGAACCCCCTTTGCCTGACTGCACCGCGGCCTTTCTGCGGCTCGGACCCGCCGCGAATACTGATAGGTACTGATATGAACACCCCATACAAGGTGTGGAGCTGCCTGCTATGCAGCTTCGTTTATGACGAATCGAAGGGCATTCCCGAGGAGGGGATCCCGGCGGGCACACGGTGGGAGGACGTTCCGGAGGATTGGTTCTGTCCCGAATGCGGCGCCGTGAAGTGTCAATTCGAAATGATCGAGGTAGCGCTTTGAGCGTGCGCTTCTCGAATGGAGATGGACATGAATGCAGTACAAGAACCCGTTCCAGCCTCGGTGCGCGATCAGGTAACGACGGAAGAATGGGATTTGCGGGTGGACCTCGCCGCGACTTATCGCCTCGTCGCACTGTTCGGCTGGGATGACCTGGTGTTCACGCACATCTCGGCGCGTCTGCCGGGGCCGCATCACCATTTCCTCATCAATCCTTACGGCTGGATGTTCGATGAGATCACGGCGTCGTCGCTGGTGAAGATCGACCTGCACGGCAGGAAGGTCGTCGAGTCGCCATACGACATCAACCCGGCCGGCTTCACGATTCACTCCGCCATCCACGCTGCTCGCGGCGACGTGGTCTGCGCATTACATACGCACTCGATCAACGGAGTGGCGGTGTCGGCGCAGAAGGAGGGACTGCTCCCACTATCGCAAACCGGCGTGATCGCTGGAGCCTCGCTCGCGTATCACGACTACGAGGGCGTGGCGCTGAACGAGGACGAGAAGCCGCGCCTGGTCCGGGACCTCGGCAACAAGTGGTCGATGATGCTGCGCAACCATGGCCTGCTCGCGCTCGGCAAGAACTGCGCGGACGCTTTCATGCGGATGTACTACCTGGAGGCCGCCTGCATGATCCAGGTGCGGGCACAAGCCGGTGGTGGGGCGCTAGACCACATTTCGCAAAGCGTGCTCGACGGGATCGATGAGCAGATGGAGATGGTGACACGCGGGAAATTTGGCCTGCTCGCGTGGCCAGGACTGCTCCGCAGGCTCGACCGGCGCAATCCCGGCTATCGCAACTGACGTGACGTCGCCGTCGGGGCGTTCTCACGCGAGAAAATGGCTGCAGGTGCCTTGTCACGACGGCGCTGTGCGCTGCCGTTGCGGCGAGGGTGAATGGCGGCCAGTGCAGGCTTTCAACATTCCGAACGACAGGGATAACGGCGGCGGATCGTCTCGCGTACGGTCTCGATCAGGGCCCGGTCAATGACTGTCGTCGAACGGCGTGGCGTTCGCCGACACGGGCTGATCTGGCGTGCCCTGCACGCGGGCACCGCGCGCGTGATCGGAGTGCAGGCGCCGGCCGGGCACGGCAAGACCACGTTGTTGGAACAGCTGCGGGCCGAATGCGAACAGCAGGGGTATGCCACCGGCTGGCTCGATCTCGACGAGGGCGACAACGACCCCCGGCGCTTCTACGGACGCCTCGAAGATTTGATTGCGGGCATGCACGCGCAACGCGTAAGCGCGCCACACAAGGCGACACGGTGCGACGAGGAGAACGAGGTTCAACCAGACTGGCTCTCGTCCCGCCTCGGCCCGATCGGCCGTCCGGCGAGCCTGTTTTTCGACGATACGCATCTGGTCGGCGCCGGTCCGACTCTGACGCTGCTGCGGAAGCTCATCAGCCGCGTGCCTGAGCACCTCAAAATCTTTTTCGCCGGTCGCTCGATGCACGACTTCGGGCTTGCGCGCCTGACCGTGACCGGGCAGGCCCAGATCATCCGGGCCCATGAACTGCGCTTCACACGGCACGAGACCGCCCGGTACTTCACATCGATGGCGGATCTGGAACTCTCCGGACCCGACCTCGATCAGATCTATCAGCAGACCGATGGCTGGCCGGCCGCGCTGCAGCTGTTTCGCCTCGGGCTTCGTCAGCCGTCACTTCGCCGCGATTTGCAGCGCTTGTGTAGTTGTCCGCCCCAGGAGCTCGCGAGCTATTTGGCAGAACACGTGCTCAACCAGCAGAGCGTCGCCACGCGCGAGTTCCTGCTTCTCAGTTCCGCGATGAGTCGCATGTGCGGCGACCTGTGTGACGCGGTACTGGATCGCAAGGATTCGGCAGCGCAACTGGCGCAACTCGAGTCGGCAGGTCTGTTTCTGCGTCGCGTGGACTCTGAACCGCAATGGTTCATCTATCACCCGCTGTTTGCGAACTTTCTCGTCGACCAGCTGCGCATGCGCGGCGCCGACCAGGCCGACGCGCTTCGCCGGCGCGCGGCAGTTTGGTTTGCAGAGCACGACCGCATCGAAGATGCGCTCGAACACTACCTCGCCGCTGGCGACCAAGGTGCAGCGGCAGACACGCTCGAGCGATGGGCCGACCGACTGATCCCGTTGGGGCAGCTCGTGACCGTCGAGCGCTGGTCAGGCCACCTGCCTATGGCGGAGATCAAACGCCGGCCCGGGCTGCTGCTGAAGGTCGCGTGGGCGCTGCGCTTTCTGCGCCGGCGGTCGCGCCTGCTCCCCTTGCTGGATTCCTTGCGCAAGCTGCCGCTCCCCGCACGTTTCGACAACCAAACCGATCCGAGCCTGCTGCTGACGATGGCGGCCTTTCTCGAGGACGACCTTCACATAGGCGACAGCCTGCTGAGCCGGGTGGACATCTCGCAAGATGTCCCCGCGGGATCCTTCCGCGCGTTCGAACTGGGCGCGGTGTGCAATGTGCGCGGCTATACGGCGATGGCCTCCGGCGACTTCGCGGCCGCGCATCAGTACTTCGCGCGCGCAAGGCACTTCTGCGGGCCGTCGGGTACCAGCTTCACGTGGGCCTACTGCGTGAGCATCAAGTCGTTCGCGCTGATCCAGCAGGGTCGACTGCAAGACGCCTTGTCGCTACTACGCTCCAGCCTCTCCGATCGCCGCATCGACGAGGACGAGTCGATATCGCGAGCCTCGGTCGTGGCCGCCTGCGTGACTGCCCTCTACGAGGCCGACCAGCTGGAGGAAGCGCGCAGCCTGTTTCAACGCTTCGGCGATGTCATCGCCAGTACCGCCCTGCCCGATTTCTTGGTCGTGACGTTCATCGCAATGTCGCGGGTGCACGACGCCAGCGGGGAACCTGCCAAGGCCCTGGAGCGCCTCGACGAAGCCGAGGGGATCGCCTACGCACAGCGCTGGCCGCGGCTGGGTGCCATCGTCGGCTGGGAACGCGTGCGCCGCGAAATCGTGCGCGGTGAATCGGACCGCGCAATGCTGCTCGCGCAGCGCGTCGAGCGCCTCGGAGACTTCAGCACCGGCAGCGGCGTACCGTTTTCGGAGGATATCCACGGCACGGCGATCGGCCTGCTGCGCCTCCATGCGATGCTTCGCGATCCGAGCGAGGCGCTGCGAATGATCACGACCGCGCTGGGCGTGGCGCGCCGCAAGGGCCGCGTCCATCGCCAGATCAAGCTGCTCCAGTTCGCCGCGGTGGCGCATCACCGGCGAGATGCTGCATCACACTCGCACGAGTATTTGGACGAGGCGGTTCGCCTGGCGGCCGCTGGCGGTTATCTACGCGCCTTCCTCGAGGAAGGACCGTTGTTCGAGCGCGTGATGCATGACCATCTGCCGGAGCTGCGAACCCATTCCGCCGAGCCGACGCTCCACCTGCAGACGCCGAATGGGGCATTTCTGGGCCAGATCGTTCACCGCCTCAGAGGCGGCAACGGCCCCGTCATCGGCGCCAAGTCGGAGAAAGGCCCGCGTGGGTCGAGCGCACGTTCGGCCGAGCGGTTCACGCGACGCGAACAGACCCTGCTCAAACTGCTCGCGGCGCTGGTCTCGACGGCCGACATGGCGCAAGCCATGCACCTGTCGACCGATGGGCTCAAATTCCACCTGAAGAACATCTACGCCAAGCTGGGTGTGCGCACGCGTATGCAGGCGGTACGCGCCGCCCGCGATCTCGAACTGGCGCGTCACTGACACGCAGCTTTTTCCGGAGTACCGCGCGCAGCCGCGCGCAGGCGGTCTGCCGTCGTCTGCTGGGATCTCCGCTTTGCGTAGCGCGCGGTGGCCAGGTCGGTCAGTCCGGGTGCGCGGGAGACGCGACGTTGGGAGCGGAGGGCTCGTCTGGAACCGGAGAAGGCCCGCGGACGATCTGGCGGCGCAACTTTCGATACAGCGTCGCGCGGTGGATTCCCAGGGCCGCCGCCGTTTCGCCAATGCGTCCGTTGTGCCGCGAAAGCATGGCACGGATGGCACCGCGCTCCGCTTCGAAAAGCGCGCCCGGTGGGTCGACGGCGGACGATGGGTCCGGCAGCGAGGGTGAGGGATGCGCGCCAGGCGTGATCGAAAGATGTCGGGGCTCTATTTCCCGGCCGCGTGCACGCAATCCTGCCTGAAGCAGGATATTGCGAAGTTCGCGGACGTTGCCGGGCCAGGCGTGAGCACGAAGCATTGCGAGGGCCTCGACCGTCAGGACGCGCTCGACGTGCTGATCGCGCAGCAAACGCACAGCGAGCAACTCCACATCTCCGGCACGCTCGCGCAGCGCCGGGATCGTCACGGGCCAGGTCGCGAGCCGGTAATAAAGGTCCGCTCGAAACGTGCGCGCTTGCACCATTTCCAGCAGGTCCATGTTGGTGGCTGCCACGACACGGACATCGACCGTCCGCGGCGCCAGCCCGCCGACCCGCAGGCAGCGGCGATCCTCGAGGAAGCGCAGCAGCTGCACCTGCATCGCCGGTGACATCGCCTCGACTTCGTCGAGAAACAGGGTGCCTGTGTCAGCGAGCTCGACCTTGCCGGGGCGGCCGCCGCGCGTCGCGCCGGTGAAAGCCCCTTCTTCGTAGCCGAACAGTTCCGCAGCGAGAAGCTCGCCACCAAGTCCTCCGCAGTTGATCGATACGAAGGGGCCGGATGCCCGCTCGCTGGCGGCATGGATTGCGTGCGCGAACAGCTCCTTTCCGGTCCCCGACTCACCGATCAACAGGACAGTGAGATCCGACCCTGCAACTTCCCGCGCGCTGTCGACCGCCGCCAGCAGAGCGGGACTGCGGCCGACGATGTCCTCGAAACGCCAACGCGAGCGCCAAGCCCCCGCGTCGGCCGGCGGGTCGGCCCGACGGGCGCTGCCGCCGCGCGGTCGACGCAGGCGCAGGTGGTAGCCGAACGTCTCGCGACCCTCTGCGATCGGGTGAAGGTCGGCCCGCACGATGCGATCGCCGCCGTCACGAAGTTCCAGCGTGCAGGGTTGGGTCACGGCCGTGCTGGGCGGAAGGCCCTCACCTCGCAAAATGTCCGAAAGAAGCGGCCGGGAAACATACCGCGCTCCCAGGTCCAACGCCTGTCGCGCCGAAGGCGACACCGCGAGGAGGCGCCCCTGACGACTCAAGCACAGCGTCGCGTCGTTGGGCGCGCGTGCCAGCGTTTCGGCGAACGACTGAAGCACGCGGGTCTGGCGTTGCGACTCATCCAGCGCAAGTTGTCGCTCGATGGAACGAGCGGCCTCCCGCGTCAGTTCGAAAGCCTGCGGATGCGAAATGCAGCCGTATGCATACAGGTTGATCGTGCCGAGCAGATCGTGGGAATCCGGGTCGCGTATCGGACAGGAGTTGCCCGTCCATGGGTCCGCGATCAGCGCAAAGTGTTCGTACCAGTGCACCTGCACCGGCTCCCCGATGGCATGGCAGAGCGCCACGGCGTCGGTGCCGACGCGATCTTCACGCCAAAGGCCGCCGGCCGCTGCGTTGATCCGCTCCCCTTCCTGCACCGACGCCCCGCTACCGGCCAGTGCGAGCGGACGCGCGTCGCGGCCGGTGAGCATCAGCAGGTGCGGGTGCACGCTCAGCGCGTCGCGCAGGAAGTCGAAGACCGGGGTTGCGAGCTTGACCAGATAACGATCGACGGCATCGCCAGCGCGGCCCGCCACGCGCGGCATAGGGTGAACGCCCCAGCCTGGATCGACGCCGGCCGCACGGGAACGCAACCACGACGCCAGGATGACATCGCGGATCGTGCCCGGTTGGCAGGAATCGCCGGCCTGCACCCGCTCACGCGCCTGGCGCAGGCGCCGCGACTCGTCGGAGGACGGGGACAGAAGGCCGCTTTTGCAATACATGAAACCGATTCTCTGGAGCGTGCGCCCGTTTCGCAATCCTGCAACGCCCCAACGGGCTCGCGGTTGCACCGAAGGTTGCAGAACTGCAACCACCGGGCTTCCGGCAGGGGGTTTTGAGCGCTCCAAGCGCACGGCACAGCCGTTGCACTGACGGTGTCCTCGAAGCCCGACGCTGGGCTTCCACATTCCAAGACGTGCAAGGAGAGAGGCACCCATGAAATTCGGATTGTTCACGGAAGCCGACACACCCCGCGGCTATTCGGTGGCGCGCCGCTACAAAGAAGTGATTCGAGAAGCGCAGTACGCAGAGGAGATGGGGTTCGACGTGTGGGGCTGCTCGGAGCAGCACTTCACCGGCCCGGTGGCGACCACCTCGGCGCCTGAAGTCATCTATGGCGCGGTTGCGCAGGCAACCTCGAAGATCAAACTGCGCACGATGTCTTCGGTGATGCTCAAGTTCAATCACCCGCTGCGGGTGGCCGAGCGCTTGGCCACCATCGACGTGATCTCGGATGGACGCCTCGAGATCGGCACCGTGCGCGGCAACAACCCGCACGTGGTGCAGGCCTTCGAGGTGGACGCGGCCAAGACCACTACGGAGTGGGAGGAGAGCCTGCGCCTGGTGGTCAAGGCGCTGACGCAGGAGACCGTCGAACACCACAGCGATCTATACAAGGTGCACCCGGTGCGCGTGTGGCCGCGCCTGCTGCAGCGGCAGTTCCCCCGCACTTTCGTCTCGTCGACGGGTCTGGCCACGCACGAGCAGGCCGCCCGCATGGGCCTGGGCGTCATGTCCTTCACCGTCTACGGGTGGGACCACGTCGAAGAGGCCGTCCGCCTCTACCACCAGGCGGCCAAGGAGGCGACGCCGATCCCCGGCGTGCACCAGAACCGCTCGATCGCACGCCTTTTTCTCGGAGGCCAGTGCGCCGCCACCAAGAAGGACGCGCTGGAAAAGGTGCGCCCCTCCTGCCTGGGCTTCATGAAATTCCTGGTCGCGTTCTTCGGCAGCACCAGCGAAAAGAGCGCGGATTACGCCTACCTCAACGACTGGAAGAAGCTCATCGCCGGACACGAGGACGATCTCGAGTGGATGAACGACAACCTTCCGCAGGTCCTCAACGGCACGCCGGATCACATCATCGAGCAGGTCAAGCGCGTCGAGAAAATGGGCATCGACGAGGTGATCTTCCGCATCGACGGCAACGGCCACCACCAGATCATGGAGTCGCTCGAGTACTTCGGTAAGTACGTCATTCCCGAGTTCCGCAATCCGGACGACGTGGTGCGCCAGAGCACCTACGAAGACCTCGGCGTCTTTCCGCCGCCGTTCATGCTCTGACATCACGCAAGGAGACGCTCATGCCCAGCCCAGAACTCGCTCCATTGGTGGAACAGCTGCGCGCGCATCCGCTGCTGGCCCAGATCGCGACCGTGCCGATGCCCTTGGCCGAAGCGCGCAAAGGCTTCGACGATTTCAAGGAGATGTTCCCCACGCCGCCCGACGTGAAGGTCAAGACGTTCGACGCCAATGGCGTGCCTTGCGAACTGATCACCGCGCCGGGCGCGACGACGCATCATGTCGTGCTGTTCTTCCACGGCGGCGGATTCGTCATCGGATCAGCGCACTCCCACCGCGAGCTGTGCTCGCGCCTCTCGCGTGCATCCGGCGCCAGCGTGCTGTTCGTCGAATACCGCCGCGGACCCGAACATCCGTTCCCTGCCGCGCTGGAGGACTGCGTCACCGCCTACCGCTGGGTGATGGACACGTTCAAGCACGATGCGAACCGCATTGCCTTCGCAGGAGATTCCGCCGGTGGCGGACTGACGGTTTCAACGATGCTGCGCGCCCGATCGTTGGGCCTGCCGCCGCCTGCCTGCGGAGTGTGCTTTTCGGCCTGGATGGACCTGCCCTTGACCGGCAAGGACCCGGTACACCCCGACGTGCTGATCACGCGCCACGGACTGCGCGAGATGGCGCGCATGTACCTCGGCGGTGCCGATGGGACCGATCCGTTCGCCTCTCCGCTGTACGCCACGCTGGAGAACCTCGCCGGATTGCCACCTCTGTACCTGCAGGTGGGGAGCGCCGAGGTCCTGCTCGATGACTCGCATCGCTTCGCCGAGCGCGCGCGCAAGGCCGGCGTCGATGTGAAGCTGGACGAATGGCCGCACCTGTTCCATGTCTTCCAGCTATATCCCATCCTGCCCGAGTGCACAGAGGCGATCGCCAAGGTCGCCGACTTCCTGAAGCAGAATTTCAATCCTTAACCAGACGGAGCTCCACATCATGCAGATGAAACCCATCAACCCGCAGACCTGGCTCAACGGCTTTCACATCAATCACGCAATCGAGGTAACGAACGGACAGCGCGTGCTGTACTGCTCCGGCCAGACCTCGAACGACGCCAACGGCGGATCGATGCACCCTGGCGACATCAAGGCGCAGTTCACGCTGGCGTGGAAGAACGTCGTCGAGTTGCTGACGGCCGCCAACATGAAGCCTTCCAACATCGCGCGGATGAACTTCTACACCACCGACGTCGACGGCATCATGACCCACATCGGTGAGTTGTCGAAGCTGTGGTCTGAGGCCGGCGCGATGCCGGTGTGCACGCTGCTGGGGGTCAGAAGCTTGTTCGAGCCCAACGCGATGATCGAGATCGAGGTGACCGCGGTCGGCTGATCCGGCGCGATCCCGTTGCGGCGCACGATTGATCGCGGTGCCGCGCCGCCGGCCAAAAAAAGGCTCACCCGGCTCCCGGGTGGGCCGGCTTCCCCTTGGCATCACGCCGCGTCAGGCCGTGCCCCCGGCCATTCGGCGATGTTCAGGTACGCCTGCTCCGAGATGATCTTGTCTCCACTGAGGGCCAGCACCGAGCAGCACGGCAGCTCCCGGCCGGGGCGATCGGGGTCGATCAGCGCGAACTGAACCGTGGCGATGTGGAGGACGTTGCGGCCTTCCTTGGTATTAGCGGTCGCGTTGGGGCCGTCGTAGGTGTTCAGGCGCATGTCGTCCGTCAGCGCCCGCCTCGGGTCGCGGTTCATGGCGATGCGTGCGTCGCTCTGCTCTCGTTGTCCCGTCGATTGGGAAATGCCTGGCTGCGGACAGTCGCTGCGTGCCAGCAGAGGTCGCTCGGACAGTCCGGTATCGAGCCGTCCCGGCTCCGAGCGTCCGGCGGAAGTTCGCGCCCTCCCGAATCACATACCGCATCTTTGAAGCGACAGGGTGTCAGCTTTCGTTGGATTCGTCGGCTAGGGTGTGCAGCATCCGGCGCATGATCTTGCCGCTACTGGTCTTGGGTACGTCGCTGACGAACTGCCAGGCACGTGGCACCTTGTACGGCGCCAAGCGTTCGCGGCAATGACGTTCCAGGGTTCCCGCGTCCACAGTGGAGCCCTGTCGACGCACAACGTAGGCCTTGGCGAGCTCGCCCTTGTGATCGTCCGCGATGCTGCCGACGGCGACCAGCGCCACCTCTGGATGCGACGCGATCACGCGCTCCAACTCCGCGGGATAGATGTTGAATCCGGCCGTAATGATCATGTCCTTGAGCCGGTCCACCACGTAGAGGTAGCCGTCGCGCTCCATGCGCGCCAGATCGCCGGTGCGCAGCCATCCGTCCGACGTCAGCGTCTGCGCCGTCGCGTCCGGCCGATTGAGGTATTCGCGCATTACCATCGGTCCACGGATCTGCAGTTCTCCGATCTCCCCGAGCGCGACCGCCTGGTCAGGCGCTTCCGGGTTGGTCACACGCGCGTCGAGGTGGGGCAACACCACGCCGATGCTGCCCAGCACTTGAGGCCCGTACGCCGAATGCGTGGTGCCGAGCCCGCCGAGTTCGGTCATTCCCCACAGTTCGATCAGCGGGCAGCCGAAGTGCTCGGTGACCTGACGCATCTTGGCTTCCGGCATCGTCTGTCCGCCGACGGTGCAGCAGCGCAGCGACGAAAGATCGGCGGTCTGCAGCTGCGGCGCTTCGAGCAGATACATGTACATCGTGGGAACGCCTTCGAAGATCGTCGCCCGGTGTGTCTGGATGCTCTCGAGAATCCGGGCCGCGTCGAAACTGGCATGGAGGATCAGCGTCATCCCGTATGCGACGGCGGCGTTCATCACGATGTTGCCGTACACGTGCGAGCACGGCAGCGCGCTGACGACCACGTCGGAGGCGCTGCGGACGTGCATGGTCGCGGTCATCTGCGTGTTGAGCACGATGCCGCGGTGCGTGAGAACCGCGCCTTTGGGATGGCCCGTCGTACCCGAGGTGTACGCGATGGTCGATGCGGCCGTGGAGTCGATCGCCTGCACGGGCAGCGTCGCCGCGCGCGCCTGGATCAGTTCGTGGAAGTCGCGTGCGCCGTCGGGCGCGTTGCCGCGGAAGCTTATGCGGTGTTGCAGCTTGGTCTTGGCCAGGACCGGTGCGAGTGCAGCCAGCTTCTCTGCAGAGCCGATCACCGCCACCGCGGCGCAATCGTTCATGGCAAACGCGGCCTCATCCGGTGTGAGCATGAGATTGAGTGGATTCACCACCGCCCCGAGCTTCATCACCGCGTAATAGCCGACGATCCACTCGGGACAATTGGGCGAATAGAGCGAAACCACCTGACCCGGTGACACGCCCAGCTCCGCGAGCCGCGCCGCCAGGCGAGACGAGGCGTGATCCAGTTGATGGAACGTCCACCGTTGGTTTTCGAAGATCAGCGCGACCTTTTCACCGAATTTCAACGCGGCGGAACGGACGAAGTCGCCGACTGAGTTATGCATTCCCGTCCTCTATGACTCGGTTTGACTGGCTTCGGTCCGGAGTCCGCAGCGGCCGATGGCCGCGGCGACGACTGGATGGACGCCCGCCAGGGCACACGCGCGCCTCCCGTTCAGGCCGCCAGCGGCTTGCGCATCAACGTCTGCGTGTTGCAGTACTCGGCCAGCCCGTGCAGGGAATTCTCGATGCCGAGGCCGGACTGCTTGTGTCCACCGAACGCGATGTCGGGAGAGAACACGTGCACCTGGTTGATCCAGACCGTGCCGGTCTCCAGGCGCGACGCGATCGCCTCGGCCTTCTGGACGTCCCTGCTCCACACCGACGCCGCCAACCCGTAGGGCGTGTTGTTCGCACGCTGCACGACGTCATCGATGTCCCTGAACTTCAGCAGCGGCAGCACCGGCCCGAAGGCTTCTTCGACCACGACGCGAGAGTCCTCGGGCGGGTTGTCCACCAGCGACACCGGAATGAAGTAGCCGGGGGCGTCCGGAACGTCTCCACCGAGCAGGAAACGCTGGCCGCGGTCCTTGCAGTCCTGCAGCAGGTTGCTGACCTTTTCGAACTGCATGCGATTCTGGATCGGACCCAGTTCGATGCCCTCGGTCAGACCGTTGCCGACCTTGACCGTCCTGGCGTATTCCACCAGTTCCTTGGCGACGGCGTCGTAGATGTCCTCATGGATGTAGAGGCGCTTGCAGGCCACGCAGAACTGCGCGCTGTTCGAGAACGATGCCCAGAACAGATCCTTGGCGATCTTCTTGGGATCGACGTCGGGCAGTACGATGGCCGGATCGTTTCCGCCCAGCTCGAGCGTGACGCGCTTGAGATTGGTGGCGGCGCTGGCCATCACCTTGCGACCGGTCGCCGTGGATCCGGTGAACGCGACCTTGCCGATCCGGGGATGCTCGGTCATCCACTGCCCGAGCTCGTTCCCGCCCGAGATGATGTTGAGAACACCCGGTGGTAGCACGCTCTGCGCCAGTTCGCCGAACCAAAGGGTGCACAGCGGCGTGAACGGCGAGGGTTTCAACACCATCGTGTTGCCGGCCACCAGCGCGGGCGCGATCTTCCATACCGCCAGCAGCAACGGGAAGTTCCAGGGCGTGATGCCGGCCACGACGCCGATCGGCGTATGGCGCGTCACGATCTGTTCGTCGCCTTTGTCGACCACGACTTCGGCCGGCAGGGACTGCTTGGCGACTTCGCGCAGCCAGTGGACCGAACCACCGATCTCCCACTCCGCGCCCGCGCGACCCTTGCCCTGCTCCGTGATCAGGAGCCGGATGAAGGCTTCCTTGTTCAGCTCCACCAGATCGCCGAGACGGGTCACGAGACCCTGGCGCTCGGCCAGCGGACGGTCGCGCCACGCCGGAAACGCGATGTGCGCCGCCTCGACGGCCTGGTCGAGATGCGCGCGCGTCGCCAGCGGAAAATGGCAGATCGGCTTTTCGGTCGCCGGATTGATCGCCGCGTCGGTCGCCTCGGTGAACACCCGCTTTCCACCGATGGTCATGGCGTAGGGAACTTCGTTCATGGGTGTCGCCTCCTCAAGGTGCAGATGCGCGCGGAATCGGGCGTCCGCTCGAAGCCAGGTGCAAGCAAATCGTCACGTCGGTGACCTCAGCCGCGCCTGCAGGTCCGCCACGATGTCGTCCGCGGATCGGGTTTCGGGCCAGTGCGTCGCGTAGGCACCCGCCGGATCGATCAGGTACGTGATGGCGGTGTGGGGAACGTCGTAGTTGGCAGGATCGTGCGGATCCGGCTTGGGACGTGAAAAGACCTTGAATCCTTCCTTCGCCTCTGCGACTTGTTCTTCGGTGCCGGTCAGGCCGAGGAAGCGCGGATATCGCATCGACAGGTATTCGCGCATCACCGCAGGCGTGTCGCGCTTCGGATCGACCGAGATGTAGAGCGGCTGGAGCGTCCGCGCAAGCTCAGGAGCCAATGCGTCCAGCACGTTCGACAGCCGGGTCAGCGATCGGGGGCAGACCACGCGACAGTGCGTGAAGCCGAAATACACGAGGAGCCAGCGCCCCTGGAATGACATCTCCGTCACCGGCCGCCCGTCGTGATCGATCAGATCGAACTTCGCGGTGACGAACGTCATCGTGCGTGTGCTCCCTGGGCCGGACGCGCGGTCGAATACGCGGCGAAGCGCACCATGGAAATTCCATCCGGACACAGGCGATCGGCCATACAGGCGACGAGTGCTCCGGCCAACATCGCCACCAGTAGCGCGGAAGAGCCTGCTGCACCCGGCAGCGCCACGGCCGCATCACCGATCGTCGTGCAGCCGAGCAGCATTCCGATCGACATGAGCACGAAGCATCTCGTGCCGCGCCCGGCCTCCAGTCGCCACCCTTTCAAGCTGCGCTGGGCCCACAGGACGATGGCGACGCTCGTCGCGTTGGCCAGGGCCATGCCCAGAAACATCGCCAGGTGCTCGCGAATGTGCATCGAAACGGTCCACAGCAAGCGGTCTGCGAGTGGGCGCGTGGTGCACAGACTCGGAAGCAGCGGCTGTGCCGTGACCAGCCAGCCCGCCACCATCCCGTAAACGCCCATCGCCGCGTGATGGGCGAACAGCGAAACCTCGCCGGTGGATCGGAGCGCGCTCATCGCACTCTTCCGCGGCAGGCCGGTCAGGCCCAGACGAGGGTGTAGGCGGACATCGCCTCGCGGCTGGCCACCAGCTTCATGACATCGGCGTGCCGTTCGATCCTCAGGTCCGCCGTGCCCGCCACGCGCTCATCGTCACCGCTCGCGCTTTCGACGCCATCCCGATACAGCTTCCACGCGCCGCGTCCTTTCTCGAAAACGTTGGAGATCGAGATCTCCGCATCTCCCGACCGGTCCTGTCGCGCTTTGAGCGTGAATCGCAGCTCGGATCCGGCCGGTTGGAACCGGGCCTCGACCACGTCGACGTTGTTCGAGATCTCCGTGAGCATCGGCTCAGCGAAATGGGTCCGCGTCCAGGGCCGGTTGTAGAACGTGTTCAGGCCACTGGGGACGTTCAGACGTGCGAACGGGAGCAGCGTATTCGACGTGATCGGCTCGACCAGCCGCAAGATGCCCTGCTCGTCGTAGCGCGTGTCGTTGCGAGGGTAGTAAAGACCACCGTCGCGCCAGGTCGGATTCATGAAACGATCCGCGTGTCCGAGCAGGCCGCGCAGTGTCTTCTCGTCGCCCAGTTCGGCCGCCGCCACTGCCGCCCAGCCGAAATCGGCGGTATCCGCGGTGGTCTTGACGCCGCGCACGTCGACCGGCTCCCACAGCCGGATCGCACACGTGTCTTCCGGTCCCGGAATGAGAAATTCCTCGAGCATCCGAGGGTAATGCTCGTGCACGAAATCGGGGTTCCAGCTGTGCATCATCGTGGCCAGCCACGCGTCGGACCAGAGCCACGGCAGCGCGTTGGGAATCGGCACTTTCAGGTCCGTCACCACGTGGACCATGAAGTGCGCGCCCGCGTCGAGCATCCCGAATTCCTCCCACGCCTTGAGGTATCCCTCGGTGACTTCCTGGGCGCGCGTCGTGCCCTTGAGAAAGTCCTCGACGCGAAACGCCAGGATCGAAGGCTGGTTGCAGATCTGGAACACGCAGCTGGGCTCGCATGCCACGCCCAGGTAGCCGTTCTGGACCATCTGCCAGTAGATCGTGTCGCTCAGGCTGTGCTGGTCGTACTCGAACACCATCCGGTCACCGAAGGTGAGCGGGTTGATCGCCATCGTCAGCGCACCGGGCTTGGCGTAGCGATCGTCGTCGAACAGATAGTTGTAGAGCAGGGGCAGCAGCGTCAGGTACGCGCTGAACATGATGTTGTCTTTCTTCACCGGGTCCCACAGTGCCGGGACCTTTCCCCACAGGTGTCCGTTGGTCAGCGCCCCGCCCTGGCTGACGTAGTGCCAGTACATCCAGACGCCGGGATGCATCATCTTCCGGATCAGGTTCTGGAAGATCGGCTTGAAGACGCCGGGTGCGTTGGGCAAGCGGTGGTAATGCGCCAGGGCAAGCGCAAGGCCCGCATATGCGAGTTGATAACGGAACGCGCCGAAGTCCTCTTGAAGGCCGCAGCGCCCGCCCATCATCGTCCACTCACCATCAAGCTGGCCGGCGATGTTCTCGATCTGCCGAAGGCTGCCGACCTGCTTGGCGTCCAGTCGGGGGGGAACTTGTGGGACGCGGGGGCCGCGCACAGGCGGATTCATTGGATGGTTCATCGTTCTCTCTCGCTCGCGTGCGCGATAGTGCGCCGGCGGCCCCGATCAGGGCGCGCTGACTCCGTTGACTGCTGTACCGTTGGTCCCATGCGACGGCCCTGAGCGACCCGTCGGCAGCGGTCGCTTCACCAGGGTCTGTGCCTCCGTTGCCGCGATGCCCAGCGAACGCAGCATCAGCGCCGACAATGCCCGGGGGTAGTCCTCGGACCGCTCTTCGATCAGCAACGCATGGAGCGCGGTGCGGCAGGCGCCGACCACGAGGTCCTTCGCCGCATGGATATCGTCGAACTTGAAGCGGCCCCTGCGCAGTCCATCCTCCAGATCCGGCCGGGGGAAGGCCAGCAGATCCGCGTTGACCGTGGTGATATCGAGCGAAAGCGCGAAGACCACCCAACCCCACGTGCTGTTGTCCTGGGCCGTTTTCAGGATCAGCCGCGTCTTCGTGACCAGCCGCTCGGCAGGATCCTTTATCGAAGCGCACGCCTTCTGGATTTCGACGAAGGGATTGCGTCCGATCTCGGCCCACAGGTCGTCGAGGATTTCGCCTCGGGTCTGGTAGTAGTTGTAGAACGTACCGCGCGCGACGCCGGCTGCCTGGATGAAATCGTCGATCGTGGCCTTCTTCTCGCCATGCTCGGCCAGAACCTGCGCCGCGGCCGCGAGCAGTCGTGTGCGCGTGCGTTCGCGACGCTCCTGCCCAATTTCCTTGCGCCGTTGCAGGTTTTTTTTGACCTTGATCGCAGCGGACGAGTAATTCATGGCAAGCGCGGAGCGCGATCGTTCGGTTGGACGCGGAAACGGGAGGCGTTTGGAACGCGGTCGATTTGCGACGAAAGAGCCGTCATGTGGACGCTCCTGGGGTCGGCCGCCGAGGCCCGGCGATTATGGCGACCACCTAGAGGCCAAAACAACGCTCCCGAGGACAATCCCGGGACGCGCGCTCCGGGCGGAGCGAACTCACTTTCTGCGATGTCGCGCACGTGTCCGGGTCCAGGCGGGGCGACTACGCGGCAGCCGCATCAACGGTGCCGCGCCGAAACTGCATGCCCTTGAAGCCGCCGTCGGATTCCTTCTTGAGTTCGCCGAAGTAGGTGTTCGCACCGCCGAAGAAGAACAGCGGCGCCGTCATTTTTCCGGGAATGTTCTTGCCGAGGAACCACGAATTGACGCCTGCCCCATCCGCCAGCACGGTCATATCCATCGTCTCCTGCACGTGCTGGGTCCAGCGTTCACAAGCCTCCTGACGGGCCTCGACCACGGTGTTGCCGGTCGCGTCGAGATGCCGGATGCAGTTCCCGATCCACGTCACCGCGCGGTCGACGATCATCGGCGTGTTGGCAAACGGCGCCTGCGGCCCCGAGATCATGAAGAAATTGGGAAATCCGTTCATGCAGATCCCGAACTGCGTTTGCAGCGACTTGCGCCATACCTCCGCGATCGACTGCCCCTGGACCCCGCGCACGTCGATCTTCACCAGCGCCCCGGTGCCACCGTCGAAACCGGTGGCGTAGATCACGACGTCGAAGTCGCCGTACTCGTGATGTCGGGTCTTCAACCCGGTCGGCGTCATCGACTCGATGGGATCCTGGCTCACGTCGACCAGACTCACGTTGGGCCGGTTGAAAGTCTCGAAGTAGAAATGGCCAAGGGGTGGGCGCTTGGCGAACAGCGCGTAGTCCGGACACAGCATCTCAGCCGTCTTGGGATCCTTGACGATCGCGCGGATCTTCCGTCGAACGAAGTCTGCAACGATCGCGTTGGACTCGCGGTCCGTGAGAATGTCGTTGAAGGTCTCGAACGCGAACTGGAAGCCGCCGATCTCCCAGCCCCATTCGAGGACGCGCTGCTGCTCCTCCGGGGAAGCATCCTTGAGTGCGACCTTCGAGTCCGTCATCGGGAACGCGAAGACCTGGTTGCGGCATTGCGCCACCATTTGGTGGAAATTGCGCCGGATTTCTCGCTGCTTTGCGTCCGTGATGGGGTAGTTCCGGGCAGGCAGCACGTAGTTCGGCGTGCGCTGGAAGACCGTCACGTGCGCCGCCTCGTGGGCGACGATCGGAATGACCTGCACGCCACTGGCACCAGTACCGATGACCGCGACGCGCTTGCCGGCGAAGTCGACGTGCTCCTTGGGCCAGTTCGCGGTCAGATAGACCTCTCCCTGGAACGTCTCGGCATTCTTGAACGGCGGCTTGTAGGCCACTGACAGCACGCCACTGGCGCTCACCAGGTAGCGGCACCGATAGATCTCTCCATCGTCGGTCCGCGCTTCCCAGATATTCTCGTCGTTGAGATACCGGGCGGACGCGACGCGGCGCCCAAAGCGCATGTGGCGGCGCATGTCGAGCGCGTCCGCCGCGTAGTTCAGGTAGTCGAGCGAGCTGTCCCAGGTGGCATACCGCTCCTTGAAGGTGTACTGCTCGTTGAGCTTCTCGGAAAAATAGAAGCAGTACGCCCAGCTCTCCGTGTCGGTGCGCGCGCCTGGATACCTGTTCCAGTACCAGGTGCCGCCCAGGCCGGTTCCGGCTTCGAGAATGATCGATTCGAGCCCGAGCTCGCGGCACTCCTGAAGCATGCGCATGCCGCCAAAGCCTGCTCCGATGATCAGCACATCGGTCCACTCGGGGTGACGTGGTGCGACGACTTGCTGCGACATGCTCATTCTCCTCACTCGGATTTCATTGCCTCGGACCCCGCATGCCTGCCTGACTGTCCCGCACGGTCAGCAGCGGCCTGACAGTGCGCAGAACCTGTCCCGCCTTGTCTGCAGCGGGCGGAATCCGACTTGACGACATCTGATCAAATTGGCTTCTTTTTGTCAACTTGACGATTCGAGTCAACCCACGGCGCAGCAAGTATCGGCCTCACGACACGGAGAGCGCCCCGGTCACCTCGCAGCGGGAGCCAGCGACAGCGATGCGGGCGCACAGCGTCTGGATTCAATGGCGCCCGCCGGCGGCCTTCGATCAACGGTCGCTTCGTTTCCGAAGCCGGATTCTCGAGCACTGCTTTGAGCGATCCCCCCTCACTGACGAGCGCGCGTTCCACCTGGACTTCAGGCGGAGGCCGATCGGAGGCGCACAACACCGATGCCGCCATCGCGCGGCTCGGTCGTGTCGAGAAAAACACCGCTCACCCGGCTCCCGGCCGAGCCGGTCCCCCTTCGCATCACGCCGCGTCGGGCCGCGCCCCCGGCCATTCGGCAATGTTCAGATACGCCTGCTCGGAGATGATCTTGTCTCCCCGGAACGTCAGCACCGAGCAGCACGGCAGCTCCCATCCCGGTCGATCCGGATCGATCAACGCGAACTGAACCGTGGCGATGTTTCCCGACACGATCAATCGATCTCGGCGGAAATAGCGGCGCGGCGCCTTGGCTTTCACGCGTTTTTCGAAATCGGAAAGCGCCTTCTGCGACGGAAGGACGTTGCTGCCGTCCTTGGTGTTGGCGGTGGCGTTGGGGCCGTCGTAGATGATCAACCGCATGTCATCCGAGTAGAGCTCGTAGGTCATGCGATCGGGATCGGCGGCGTAATACTCGAACCACTTCTCCACCTGTGACACGACGATCTTCTCTTCGTCCGTCAGCGCCTCGCGTCGCGTCCAGAACCCCGCGAGTCGCGGATCGTTGAGCTGGGATTGGTCGGTCTTCATGAACGTCGTCTCCGTGATGCGAGCCGCGGGGAGTCGGGTCGCAGCATCACCTTACGCGAGCGTTTTCTCGCGGCGTTGCCTGCTAGGGCTCGTCCGTACGGACGGGTCCGCACCGGGCGTCCGCCGACGCGCGCCCGAAGGCGTCGATCACGGGACAGCCACGCGATCCGGCGAGAGCTCGACGAAATCGACCTTGTCGCGCACCGCGCAGTCGGGGCAGGACCACGACGCGGGGATCCGCGACCACGGCGTTCCCGCCGGAAACCCTTGCGCGGGATCGCCGACGGCCTCGCGGTATGTGTACCCGCAGCCAGGGCAAGGGCACTGGTAGGACTTCGACGCAACTGAAACGTGCGCCGCCGAGGTCGGAGCGCAGGCTTCGTCATGCCCGATCGGCGCGGGCACCTTGGACTTGTCCGGCACGCGCGAGTACTTCGCGAAAAGTGCATCCCGCTTGGCCGGGTCGATGTTGATCCGGTTCAGATCGTGGTCGTGCAGCTTCAGCAGGATCGGATCCATCACCGCGCGCCACAGCGGCGGAAAGATGCAGAGCCAGTACATGCCGGGATAGCCGGTTGGCATCGTCGGCAGATTCGGGAAGTGGCGCAGCACCTGGTAGCGACGCGTCGGGTAGGCATGGTGATCCGAGTGGCGCTGCGCGTGCAGATAGATGACGTTGGTGGCGACGTGGTCGGTGTTCCACGAATGCCCGGGCCTCACCCGTTCGTAACGCCCGTCCGGCCGCTTCTGGCGCAGCAAGCCGTAGTGCTCGATGTAATCGATGAATCCAAGGAAGAAGAACGAAATGAAGGCCACCACGAACAGGTAGGGAACGACCGTGACGCCGAAGACCGCGATCAGGCCGCCGTAGAGCAACAGCGTGACCAGCGCCGAATATACGACCTGGTTTTCCAGCGACCACGGGCCCTTTCCGGAACGCGCCAAACGCGCCTTCTCGAGTTGCCAGGGACGAACGAACGCGCTGTGCGGGACCTGGCGCATCACCAGGAAGTAGTAGAGGTTCTCGCCGAAGCGGGACGATCCGGAATCCTCCGGCGTCGCGATGTCACGGTGATGGCCCGCGTTGTGGTCGGTCATGTAGCAACCGTACGCGCCGGTGGCCAGCACGATCTTCGACAGCCAGCGATCGAGCGCGCCTTTCTTGTGCCCCAGTTCATGCGCCGTGACGATGCCCCAGGCGCTGATCAATCCGCACGACAGCGCAACGGCGGTGTAATCGAGCCAGCCGAACGCGTGCGTGCCCACCGCCCATGCGCCGAGGAACAAGGCCACGAAATGGAGCACGACGGTGAACCGGACCACGTAGCGATAGTAGGGGTCCGAATCCAGCCGCTCCTCGGATTCTTCCGGCGCGTTCTTCGTGTTGATCCCGAGCACCAGATCCAGGATCGGCATCACGATGAACAGCAGCACCGGCGTCAACCAGAACCACGCCGCGTTGCCGGTCTGGAGCCCCAGCGCGACGCCGACGATCGGCGTCAGCATCCACAACGGGTAGATCAACCATACGTAGCGCTTGGCGTCCCGGTACGTATCCGTCGACGACATTTCCGGGATCGGATCGACGCGCATGTCCATGACGTTCTCCTCGGCTCGATGACGCCCTCCCGGCAAGCCGACGGCTGGAAATCCGCGCCGGCACCGGAGTGGCTGACATCCATTTGGCGCCATCGCGACGGTGCGACGCGCCTCCCGAAAGGAGGGTCTTTGGGCGGCCGCGATGGACGGCTCGAAAGCCGCGACCAGGATCACTCGACTGTGAGAATCCAGGTGTAGGCGGCGAGGTCGGCGCAGATCGCGACCGCCGCTTGTGAAAGGAGTCGCCTTTTCATGATGGTCCGCTCGACTCACCGGAATTCTGGACGGGCTCGTCGCCGGTATGCTTTGCGTAGATCCGCATCGGTCGAAAAAGAAATGCCGCTGAAAGGACGCGTCCGGGAATGGCGAGACGAAAAAGGGTTCGGGTTCATAGAACCGATGCTGCCGGGCCCGGCAGTCTTCGTTCACATCAAATCGTTCAAACGACCGGGGCTTAGACCGCAGGTCGGCGACCTTCTCGTATATGAAGTGGGAATGGACGCGAATGGCCGGACCCGTGCGGAACGCGTCGAATTCAGCCTGGCCTCGAAACCACCATCCGGCATTCGCACGCCGTCAGCCAGAAGACCTTGGGCCATACCGCTTGCAGTGATCTCGTTGTCTGGAATCGGAGCTGCCAGTGCGGCCGGCAAGGTTCCGGTGATCATTGCCTCGACGTACCTTGTGATGAGCCTCATCACCTACGTTCTCTACGTCTGGGACAAGGTGTCGGCTCGACGCGGCCGCTGGCGCACGCAGGAAAGCACGCTTCTGCTCGCAGGACTGCTCGGAGGATGGCCCGGCGGACTCATCGCGCAGGAGACTACGCGGCACAAGACGGCGAAGGCATCGTTCCAAGCTGCATTTTGGGGCGCGCTTCTGATCAATCTCGCGGTGTTCTGCTGGCTCTTCATCAACGCCTTTTCGTTACCAGGCAGCGCGTAACTATTCGCCTCCGGGACACCCCTACCCCACGTCCACGTTATCTCCTCCGAGCCCCTCCAAACGCTCGAGGCGGCGCTCGCTAAACAGGACCTGCTGCACCGCGCGCTGCACTACTTCGCTCCGACGCACAGCCCGCTGGAGGAAGGATCGACCGAACGGGCGCTGGCTTATCTCGATCAACGGCAGCGGTTCGACGGCGTGCGAGCGATTGCTCGTAGGCGCGATGTGCAACGGTCTGTGAACGCCCGGTTGAGGCAGCCGCATCCGATCACGGACCGCCGCAGGCACCGCGCGTTTTGAACGACAGCGCGCCAATTGCACGCTCCTGATGCGGACCTGTACGCACTGATTCGGTGGCGACGCCGCCTACGCAGCCGTGCAAGTGCGTTAACGCACGGACGGGGAAGTCCTCGTGGCGCAAGCTGCGGCCTCGCTGATCGGCCCTTCCAGAGGGCGCCGGTGCAGGTCGTACATCGCGCCACCCGCCCCCCGATCAAAGCATCACCAAAGGTATTTCTATGAAGAAGCATCACATCGCCGTTCTAGGCCTGGCCCTCACGTTCACTGCGACCGCCGGCGACCACGCCGTCCGATCCAACAATAGCGGGATCAATGAGCGGGACCGCTCCAATCAGACGCTGACCGCGGACGATCAGAACCAGTCGAAAGGCGACGTCGAACTCGCCGCCAAGATCCGTCGGGCGGTGGTCGCCCAGTCGGACCTGTCCGTCGATGGCCACAACATCAAGATCATCGCGATGAACAACGCGGTGACGTTGCGCGGTCCGGTCAAGGACAAAACGGAGCGGGCCGCCATCGAAAAACTGGTGCGCTCGGCGGCCGGTACCGCGACGGTCGATAACCAGCTCGAAATCAAGTAACCCAACCCCTCAGGAGATTTTCAAATGGCCACTGCCATCTATTGCATCACCAATACCGATCAACAGGCCGGCACCATCGTGACGCAGCTTCGAGCCGCCGGCGTCCGTGACCAGGACATCTCGGTCCTGTTTCCCGACAAGCAGGGAACCAAGCAGTTTGCGCACGAGCACAACACCAAGGCCCCGGAGGGCGCGGCGACGGGCGCCGGTGTCGGCGGCGTCACCGGCGGCGTGCTGGGCCTGCTGGCCGGCATCGGCGCACTGGCCATCCCCGGCGTCGGTCCGCTGATCGCGGCCGGCCCGATCATGGCGGCGCTCAGTGGTGCCGCGGTCGGCGCGACCGTCGGCGGAATCGCGGGCGGACTCATCGGAATGGGCATTCCGGAGTTCGAGGCCAAGCGATACGAAGAGAGCGTCAAGGGCGGCAACATCCTGATGTCGGCGCACTCGGAAAGCAGCGAGATGACCGACCGCATCAAGGACATCTTCAAGGCAGGCGGCGCGGAACACATCTCGACCACCAGCGAGAAAGCCGCCGTCGCGTAGTTCGAAACAGAAGACCGACTCCCTCGGGCGGCAACGCCCGGGGGCGTTTTTTTTGGCGCGCTCCGCGTCGATCACTCGCCGATCGTTCGCAACGTGCGGGAAATCATCACAGCCACTTCTCAACGGCCGTGCGCTCGAACGCAACGAACTGCCGCATCAATCCTGCCGGGTCCGAATCGATGCAGATCGAACGTCGGTGCGCCTCTGGAAGGAAGCGGGTGGCCACCATGTGGTCCAGAAAGGCGAGCAACGGCGTGAAGAACTCCGCGGTGTTGAGAACACCCACGGGTTTGTCGATCTCGGCGAGCTGGTTCATCGTCCAGACGACCATCAGCTCTTCGAGCGTTCCGATCCCGCCCGGCAGCGCAATGAAGGCGTCCGCGAGTTCGATCATTCGCGCCTTTCGATCGTGCAGCGTGCGGATGATCTCGTGTCGGGTCAGTCGCGGGTGGGACTGGCCGATGTCGTGCAGACCCTCGGTGACCACGCCATGGACGGTTCCTCCGGCGTCGAGCACGGCGTCGGCGAGCACGCCCATCAACCCTTTGGCGGTGCCGCCGTACACCAGGGTGACGTCGCTTTCGCCCAGCAACCGGCCCAGAGATCGGGCGGCATCGGCGAACCGGGTGGAGGCGCCGACATTCGAGCCGCAGAACACGGCAACGGTGCCGATGTCACGTCGAGACATGCTGATCCTGCTGTGGCCGCTTCTTCGCGCTGCAGTCTATGGGCCGCATGGTCTATTCCACAGCGCCATGAAGTGAAACACTGGCTGGGCCATGCCTTCGAAGCGACGCGCTGCCGTGCCCCTGCTGGATTCGTCGAAGTCCTGGCTGCAGCATCGCAGGGCGGCGAGCCCCTACTACCGGCAGATCTACGATCGCATCCGCTGCGCGGTGGCGAGCGGCGCGCTCAAGCCGGGCGAACGTCTGCCGTCGGCGCGGGCCCTGATGCAGGAGACCGGGCTGGCGCGCGGCACGATCGAGGCCGCGTACTCGCTGCTCGCCGCAGAGGGATACATCCAGGCGCGAGGCCAGGCGGGAACCATCGTGGCACCCGACCTCGAGCCGATGCGGGACGTGCCCTGGGCCCGGTCGGCGCACGATTCGCGATCGCCATCGACGACGGCACGATCCGAGCCGATAAGACCGTTCCAGATGGGGCTTCCGGCGCTGGATGCCTTCCCTCGCAAGGTATGGGCGCGGCTGGGCGCCCGCTGCGTCCGGACGATGCCGCCGTCGGTGATGTCGCATCCGTCCGTTCCGGGGGTGCCGGAGCTGCGTGCGCAGATCGCCGCCTATCTGCAGGTCTCGCGTGGAATCGACTGCCAGCCCTCGCAGGTATTCGTGACGTCCGGTTACCGGCACAGCCTTCTGCTGGTCGCGAGCGCCTTGCTGAAGCGGGGCGACCGCGTCTGGTTCGAGGACCCCGGTTACCCACCGACCCGCGAGCTGCTCGCGCAAATGGGCTTCATCGGCGTGCCGACACCGGTGGACGACGAAGGCTTGATCGTCCAGGACGGACTCCGGCGTGCACGGCGCGCACGCGCCGCGATCGTCACCCCCGCGCATCAGAGTCCGCTTTGCGTGTCGCTCTCACTGCGTCGTCGCCAGGCCCTGCTGGACTGGGCGGACCGCAGCAACGCGTGGATCGTCGAAGATGATTACGACGGCGAATACCGCTACGTCGGTCGTCCGCTGCCCGCGTTGAAGAGCCTCGATCGCGACGAGCGCGTGATCTATCTGGGAACGTTCAGCAAGGTCCTGTTCCCTGCGTTGCGGCTCGCGTACGTGGTCGTACCCGGATCGCAGGCCGAGCGTTTCGGGAAGATGGCCGAGACGCTTTCCGGGGGCTGTCCGGATCTGTCGCAGCTGATCGTCGCCACCTTCATCCGCGAGGGGCACTTCGCACGCCACATCCAGCGCATGCGCAAGCTCTATGCGGAGCGACGCGAGGCGACCGCCGATGGATTGGCGGCGGTCCTGGGACGGACCTTTCGCATCGATTCACCCCCGGGCGGCATGCATCTGATCCTGAGGTCGAACGGCCGGCCATCGGATCGGCAACTGGCGGCCCGCATGCTGAAAGCCGGCCTGTTTGCCGAAGCGCTCACCGACTGGACGGTGCAGCCAACGCGCTCGCATGCGCTCTTGTTGAGCTTCACCAACGTCGATTCCCGCGCCGCGGCGGAACGTCTGGGCCGGCGGATGCTGCAGCTGCTCTGATCGCGGCCGGATCGCAGGGCCGATCATGGCCCAGTTCGAATGCCCGTACTTGGCCCTTCGGCACCGGGCCAAGATGGCCGACGATGGCGCCCCGCATCGACAACGCAAAGGATATCGGCCATGCGAATGGATTACGCGAAGATCTCGCCCGAGGCCTACAAGGCCTTCGGCGCCGTCTACCAGGTCCTGCAGAAGAGCACGCTGCCCAAGCAGCTGCTCGACCTCGTCTATCTGCGCGTCTCGCAGATCAACGGATGCGCCTTCTGTATCGACATGCATTCGCGCGACCTCCTGAAATCGGGACTGGCCGTGGAGAAGCTCGTGCTCGTGCCGGTATGGCACGACGCCGGCGCGTTGTTCAGCCCCAAGGAACGTGCTGCGCTGGCCTGGGCCGAAAGCGTCACGCGCGTCGCACAGACCGGGATTCCCGACGCGGATTATCGAGCCGCGGCAGCGGAGTTCGGCGAGCGCGAGCTCGCAGACCTCACGTACGCGGTCGGGCTGATGAACGCGTTCAACCGGTTCGGCGTCGCGTTTCGCCCAACGCCGGCCGCGGCGGTCTAGCAATCCGACGGGTTTGGGGCCGCTCCTACCCGACTCGCCGCTCCCGACCCGCCCAGAACGGCTCGCGCAACTTGTTCTTCAGGATCTTTCCCGCTCCGGACATCGGCAGGCCGTCGATCACCTGCATCGACCGCGGGATCTTGTAGTTCGCGATCCGCACCTTGCAGTGGCCCTGCAATTCCTCGAGCGACACCGACACGCCCGGCCGCAGCACCACGCAGGCGTGCACCAGCTCGCCCCAGCGATCGTCCGGGATCGCGATCACCGCGCACTGGAGCACCGCCGGGTGCTGCGCCACCGCGTTCTCCACTTCCACCGAGTACACGTTCTCGCCACCGGTGACAATCATGTCCTTGAGCCGGTCGGCGATGAAGATGAAACCGTCGGCGTCCATGTAGGCGCCGTCGCCCGTGTGGTACCAGCCGCCGCGGATCGCCTTCTCGGTCTCGGCGGCCTTCTTCCAGTAGCCGAGCATCATGCCGGGCCCGCGCACCGCGATCTCGCCGACGGTGCCGCGCGGCACCTCGACGCCATCTTCGTCGATGATCTTGGCGTCGCAGATCGAACAGGGCTTGCCGGCGGAGCGCACCTTGCCCCGCGCGCGACCTTCGCCCGGCGTGTGGTACTCGGCCGGCAGGATCGTCACCACCGGGGCCATCTCGGTCATGCCGTAGGCCTGCAGCATGTTCAGCCGCGGCATCACCGCCAGCGCGCGGTCGATCACCGCCTCGGAGATCGGCGAGCCGCCGTACATCAGCAGCTTCAGTCCCGACAGGTCGTGCGCCTTGGCCGCCGGTGAATCCACCAGCATCTGGATCATCGTGGGCACCAGCAGCGCGGCGGTGATCTTCTCGCGCTCGATGGCCGCCGCCACCGCGTCCGGCGTGAACGCTGGCAGCATCACGTGCGTAGCGCCGGCGAACGCCAGCGCCTGCAGGTACATGCCATCCGCCAGATGAAACATCGGCGCCGCGTGCAGGCCGACCATCTGGCCCATGTCGCCGCCGTACGCGCTGCACAGCGCGAGCGCGTTCGCATACAGCGCCCGGTGCGGCAGCATCACGCCCTTCGGAAACCCGGTGGTGCCGCCCGTGTAGAAGATCCCCGCCAGGTCCTCGCCCGCGCGCAGCTGTTCCTCGGCCGGCGCCGAGCGCGCGACGAGATCGTCGTAGCGCAGCAAGCCCTCCGTCGTGGGCTCGTCACCGCAATGGATCACCACCCGCAGGCAGCTCGCCTGCGCCCGCAGTTCGGGCAGCTTGGGAAGGAAGCTGTCGTCGATCAGCAGCACGCGCGTGTCGCAGTCCTGCAGCGAGTACGCGATCTCCGCCACGCTCCAGCGCGTGTTGCAGGGATTGACCACCGCCCCCGCCCACCACGTTGCGTAGAAGTATTCGAAGTAGCGGTCGGAGTTGAGCGCGAGGATGCCCACGCGATCGCCGGTGGCCACCCCCTGGGCCCGCAGCGCGCCGGCCAGGCGGGCCACGCGGTCGGTGACGGTGGCGTAGTCGTTGCGGCGGGCGCCGAAGATCGTGGCGAGCTTGTTCGGATGCGCGCGGGTGCCGCGGTGCAGGGACTGGGTCAGGTACATGGTCTGGAATTTCCTACTACGCGTGGATGCCGGATTGTTCGTCGAGTCGGCGTGCGTGGGAAGTCATGCCGGCCCGTACCGCCGCATCTACTCGCCCCGTGCCCGGTAGGGCGGGAAAGCGAAGCGCATCCCGCCGCTTCTCCACTGCCGCTGCGAATGCGCTGGCACCCCGTCGACTCGCCGCACTCAAAGCACAATGCCCCC
>NZ_JAJFBP010000049.1 GCF_020697055.1 Panacagrimonas sp.
CGAAGTGCACGGCGCACTCGATGCCGACCGCGAGATCCGCGCCACGCGCGTCGAACTCAAGTCCTCGCTCGACGAATACGAGGTCACCGGATTCATCGAGGGCGTCGCCGGTGACACCTTCACCATCAACGACCTGATCGTGAACTTCGCGGGCGCCGCGGTGGATACGGAGGAAGACGCACCGCTCGCCGCCGGCATGTACGTCGACGTGGCGGCCGCCGACGCGCCCGTCGGAGGCACGCTCACCGCAACCGAAGTCGAGGAAGAAGATCACCTGCCCGGCGCGGCGCCCGGCCAGCGCGCCGAGATCCAGGGCATCGTCACCAGCCTCGAACCCGGCTCGCAGTTCGTGCTCAACGGCGTGACGGTGCAGTACGGCCCGAACACCGAGTTCGAAGACGGAAGCGTCGCGAGCATCGTGGTCAACGCCGAAGTCGAGGTCGAAGGAACGTTCGACGCCAACCGCGTCCTGCAGGCGCGCGAGATCGAGTTCGAACGCGAGCTCAACATCCGCATCACCGCACCGTGACCATCCTGGGCAAGACCTTCCGCACCAACGCGCAGACGCAATTCGAGGACAAGCGCGACGCCGACGAGCCCTTCCGGCTGTCCGATCTCCAGGCCGGCGACTACGCCGAGATTCGCGGATACCTCGACGGAGCCAACCTGATCGCCGCGCGCGTCGAACGCGAGGAGACCGACACCGAACTCGAACTGCGCGGCCCCGTCGATGCGCCCGATCCGTCCGGCAGTCCGTTCTCGATCCTGGGCATCCCCATCACCACGAACGGCGCGACGGAGTTCGAGGCGCTCGACGACAGCGAAATCAGCGCCGGCACGTTCTACGCGCTGGTCGGTCCGAACGACGTGGTCGAGGTCAAGCAGGACGTGCGCACCTCACCGATCGTGGCCGACGACGTCGACATCGAAGCCTTGGTGCCCTGAGCCAGGCATGACGACGCGACGCGGACCTGCTCGTCAGGTTCGCGTTGCGTCCGTCTCGCCGCGCCAGTCGAGCTGCCACGACACGCCGAATCGATCATCGGTCCAGGCGAATCGCTCGCTGAATCCGTAGTTGTCGGGCGGCATCAGCACCCGACCGCCATCCGACAACGCGGCGAACAGCCGGTCGAGTTCGTCCGCGCTGCTGCAGTCGACGAACAGCGACGACGACGGCGTGAAACCGAAAGCGTGCTTCACGGGGCTGTCGAAGAAGCGGACCACCTGGCCGGCGATCTCGATTTCGCCGTGGAGCACGCTGCCTTCGGGACCTGCCCCGCCGGCGGGGAAGCGATCGAGCCGCACGATGCGCGCGCCGTCGAACAGCGACACGTAGAAGCGCATCGCGGCTTCGGCGTCCTGGCCCTGGAACATCAGGAACGGCGTCAGCGATCGGGCCACCGCGAGATCCTCGACGAGCGCGGGCCTCAGCCCGCTCCGCGGGCCCAGCCCACAACCTGCGGATCGAATCCCTTCGTGCGCAGCCAGTCGCGCAGCGCATAGCCGGTCCCGGCTTCCCAGTACCGGCATTCGTCGAACGCCTCGTGGCGGTAGTCGTTCAGCTCTTCGTTGAGCTTGATCGTGCCGGTGGCCGGCACGTGATACGCGATGATCAGCTGGTTCATCCGCCGGAACTCGTAGAGTCCGACGAAGTGGGCCGCCTGCGGCTCGAGGTCGAGCTCTTCCTTGACCTCGCGCATCACGCCCTCGGCCGGATCTTCGCCGCGCTCCAGGAATCCGGTGATCAGCGCGTACCAGTCCTTGGGCCACGCGACGTTGCGCGCCAGCACGATCCTGCCCTCGTGCTCGACGATCGCCGCCACCACCGGCACCGGGTTGTCCCAGTGCACGAAGCCGCAGCCCGGTGCGACGCAGGCGTTGCGCTGCGCGCCTCCGGTCTGGATGAACTGAAGGTTCTGTCCGCACTGCGGACAGAAGCGATAGGGACGGCTCATGCGGCGGACTTCCGAGGTTGTGACGAATCGGGGGTGGAGGCGGACGCGGCGTGCCCCATCGCAGTGTA
The DNA here is from genome assembly GCF_020697055.1 of Panacagrimonas sp. Taxonomy (GTDB): domain Bacteria; phylum Pseudomonadota; class Gammaproteobacteria; order Nevskiales; family Nevskiaceae; genus Panacagrimonas. The sequence continues at coordinate 2,024 of NZ_JAJFBP010000049.1, forward strand.
GAGGCCCTGAAGTCGAGACACTTCCACATCGCCCAGGCGAACGACCGTCAGCAATGGCTGGCGCGCGCGTCCGTGTTCGGTGAACCGCGCGATCAGGGCGTCGAGTTCGGCGGGTTCGCAGGTCGTCACGACCAGGCAGTCGCCGGTCGCCGGCGCCAGGAACTCGCAGCGCGCCTCCTTGCCGACGACCTGTGCGGGCATGCCGGCGCGGGTGAAGGCGGCGTGCATCAGCATCCAGCCGCCAACGAGGCACGCGGCGGTCTGCGCGCCGCCGAAGATCGTCCCGTGAGGATTGACGTTCGGCGCCAGCGGCAGCGCGATCTCCACGCGCTCGCGCGTGGCGCTGTGGACGCGCAATCCCATGTGCCGGCTCAGCGGAACATGGACGTGGAGATACGCTTCGAGTTGGTCTGCGGTGGGCATAGTCGCGGGACGCTATCGCAGGCGCGGCTCCGGACTCAACCTCGGACCGGTGTCCCACGGCGCTACACTCGACCCAAAACGGAAAGGGAGCCCGGAACCCGCGTCGTGGACATCGCCTCGCTGCTGGCGCAGACCCATTTGTTCGTCGCCCTGTCGCGCCCCGCGCTCGAGCAGCTGGTGGAAGGCACGCGCGTGCGTCATCTGGCCAGCGGCGAGACGCTGCTGAAGATCGGTTCACCTGCCGACAGCCTCTTCATCGTCGCCGTCGGCCGCCTGCGCGTGGCGCTCGAGGACGGCAACATCGTCAACGACATCGGCCGGCTCGAACCGGTCGGTGAGATCAGCCTGCTCTCCGGCGAGCCGCGCAGCGCCACCGTCTACGCGGTGCGCGACACCACCGTGCTCGAGATCAGCCGCATGGCGCTGTACGAGGTGTTCGCGCAGCACCCCTCGGCGCTGCTGACGATGAGCCGGATGATCATCCAGCGCCTGCGCCAGAACCAGCGCGTCGCCAAGCTCGCTTCGGTGCGCCGCTCGCGCTCGTTCGCGCTCATCGCGGGTAGCCCGGGCACCGATATCGACGCGTTCGCCGACGCGCTGTGCCGCGAGATCACGCCAAGCGGAACCGTCGGCCGACTGGATCGCGCACGGGTCGACGCGGCGCTGGGACCCGGACGTGCCGATACGCGCAACGCCTGCGACGACGAGGAGACGCTGATCGAGTGGCTGCAGGCGCAGGAGCTGGCGCACGCGCACCTGGTCTACGTCAGCGCCTACGGCCGCGGCGAATGGCTCAAGCGCTGCATCCGCCAGGTCGATCGCGTGGTGCTGCTGGCGAGCGCGCACGACGATCCCACTCGCAGCGAAGTGGTGGCCGAGCTGCGCGCCAGCGGCATCCGCGCGCCCGTCGACATCGTGCTGCTGCGCCCCGAGGGCGCGCGATCCAGCCGCGTGCTGCAGTGGCGCGAGGTCAGCGGCGCGACGTCGCATTACTTCGTGCGGCCCGGGAGCACGCGCGACGTGGCGCGCGTGGCACGCAGCCTCACCGGCCGCGCGGTCGGCCTGGTGCTCGGTGGCGGCGGCGCACGCGGGTTCGCCCACCTGGGCGTGCTGCGCGCGCTCGAGGAACTCAACATCGAGGTCGACGTGACCGGCGGCGCGAGCATGGGCGCTTTCGTCTCGGCGCTGGTCGCCTGCGGCCATCCGAGCAGCGAAGTGCTGCGGCTCACGCGCGAGACCTTCGTCAATCGCAACCTGCTCAACGACTATCTCTTTCCCTCGGTGTCGCTGATCCGCGGACGCAAGTTCCTGCGCCGCCTGACCGACATCTTTGGCGACCGACGCATCGAGGAGCTGCCCACGCCGTACTACTGCGTGTCCACCAACCTGACCCGCGGCAGCGCCGCGGTGCACGATCGCGGCCCGCTGGACGTCTGGCTCGGCACCAGCATGTGCATTCCGGGCGTCGCGCCGCCGGTGGCGTACAAGGGCGAGCTGCTGGTCGACGGCGCGGTGGTGAACAGCCTGCCGACCGACATCATGCAGGCGCTCGAACGCGGGCCGATCATCGCGTCCGATGTCAGCACCGAGGGCGGCATCGGCGCGCCGGGTATCGAAGGACCCGACCCGGAAGGCCTGCTCAAATGGGCGCACGCGGACAAGCGACCGAGCCTGCTCTCGATCCTGTTCCGAACCGCAACGCTCACCAGCGAGTCGGGCGTCGCGGCGCGCGCGGCGCGCGCCGATCTCTACCTGCGGATGCCCGTTACCGGGATCGGCCTGTTCGACTGGAAGCGCATCGACGAACTGGCCGACCGCGGCTACCAGTACGCGATGGAACGACTGCCCGAATTCCATCGGACGGTCTGCCTGGCCGCCCGCGCCGACGCTGCGGCGCCGCCGGTGGTGGCGTCGGTCATCGCCTAGGACTGCGACCTGCGGGCGTCGCCCCGCTGCAAGCTGCAAAGCGCCTTGTCGCACGCCCTCTGGACGCAGCGGAGATCATTCGTTATCGATTGATCCAGAAAGAAAAAACCATCCGGATCAGGTTGGCACGAACGGAGCATGGAGAGCGCCAGTCACCGGAGAGGACCGTCATGCCGAGCACCTGGATCGCCATCATCTTGAGCGTTTGCACCGTTTGCGGCGGGCTTGCCGTCGTCGAATTCAACGGAATCCTGGCCACCTTGGTGAAGGTGATGTACGCCGTCTCGACATTGAGCCTGGCCGCCTACCTCGCGCTGCATGGCACCGACGAGTCGCCGGATGGCCTCGAGCCGGTGCCCGGCCACACGGACGTCTCGAAAGCCTGATCGGCGTCGCTCAGTCCGGCAGGCCCGCCAGCGGCGCGGCCGGCAACGCGACCGACTGGAACCGCATCAGCTGCGCCGCATTCAGGTGGCGGTGGCTCAACAAGGGCATCAAGCCCGCCGCGAGCAAGCGCTCGGCATGTGAATCGGCGAGGAAGCGTTCCGCCGACGGCACCAACTCCTTATCCCCGTCGTCGCCGATGCGCGTTGCGCTCGGCAGATCCTCGATGCCGCGATCGGCATTGGGCTCGAACGACCAGCCTTCCGCCGCGCGGTAGGCACGCCCCAGCAGCATCGCCGCGGCCAGCGCGCCCGATCCCCACAGGTAATGCTCGTGCGCGGGCTTGTTGCCCAGTTCCTCGAAGTCGAACGCGTCGATCTTCTCGTCGCGCGCGCCGTAGGGTCGGCGCAGCATCAGGCGTGGTGCGACCAGCCCGATCCAGCGGCCCACTTCGCTCGTTCGCAGCGCGTTCCAGCTCTCCCGCGTCGCCGGTGAGGCATCCGCATCGGCCAGCGCCGGATCGCCTTCGGCCAGAAACGGCGCGCCCGCCTGCGCCGCGACGATGCCCAACGCGGCGAGCAGTCCGACGTCGACGTCCGCGGCGCCGAACCGGAACAGGCCGATCAGCGCCGACCACCCTTGCGCACCCGGCTGGTTGCGCCAGCGATCCACCAGCGCGCGATACAGGCCGGACTGGCGCACCTGTCCGCCGGCGGCGGCCAGATCGGCGAGCAGTTCGTCGCGCGAAACGTCGAACAGGTGCAGCTGCAGGCTCTCGTCCAGGTCCAGCCGCGAGACCAGCCACTGCGCGCCGCGCCATGCGATCTCGCAACGCTGGAACGCCGGGTCGTGCAGCAGCTGACGCATCTGCTCGGCGATCGCCGAGTCGACCGCGGCGACGTAGCTGCGCGTCTCGGCCAGCCGATCGGGAACGATGTGCGGCGCAACGACGCGACGGATCAACGCCTCGATCCCTTCCTGCGCTCCGCCCGCGGGTGCGGCCGCGGCAGCAGCGGAGACGCCGGCCGGCTTGCCGCCGAGCAGCGCGCTCAGCGGCGATTCGTCGGATGCGGCAGCCGCGCTTGCGGACGCCGGCGGCGGCTGCGTGCGCGCAGCGCGCAGCGCGCGGAACAGGTCGAGATTGGCGAACAGGGCGTCCGGATGCAGGTCATCGATCGAACGCGGTTCGACCTGCGACACGGCGGCGGCGATGCGCGGCGCCAACCGCGAGAACACCCGATCGAGTTCCTCGAGATCCACGCGCTGCGTCGGTCGCGTCGCCAGCGCGGGGCGATCGCCCGCGGGACGACCGCTGAAATCGCCGACCAGCAACAGCCGCATCGGTGCTTCCGGCTCGCGCCGGGGGGCGCCGTGAGCTCCGAATCCGAGATCGAAGCTCATGCCTTTGGTCGGCATCGTCGCGCTCCTGCGAAGGGGAGCCGCACCATGCCCGAAAGCGAGTCAGCGACTCAAGGCGGCGGCAGGTAATCGGTGGGATCGGTCGAGCAGCCTTCGCTGCGCGACCAGTTGGCGTACTGAACGATCTCCTGGACGTCGACCGACAGCACGCGCGCACAGCGCATCGGCCAGTCCTTGCGCCGTTGTTGCGGCTCCTGCGGCTGGCCGTCGGCACCGTAGAAGGGTTGGCCCCAGGGTTTGTCGCCGATCGCCGCCGCATCGGCTCTCCAACGCAGCATGCCCAGCGCGCCTTCGCGCGTGATCGAGTCGGGCATACCCCACATCGCCACGGCCTCGTAGGCGCGCCGTCCCTTCCAGCTCGACATCGCTGCATTCATGTCGCCACGCGCACCGGCGGCGGATGCGCTCGTGGTGCCGGCGGTGGAGCCTGAACCGGCGCAACCCGAGACGCACACGCAGATCAGCAGGAGCCGACACGCCCGCTTCGCGGTTCGCAGGATGGCGATCATGTCGCGGTCTCCTCGGGCTTCGGGCGCGTCCGCACCCTACACCAACGAGCGCACGGAAAAGGCGTTTTGCTCCCAGGGCCTGATTGGCCACCGAACACACCGAAAAAGCGGCCAAGGCCTGGCGGGTCGTCGATCAGCACCGGACGGAGGATCCGGCGCGAGCCGGTATCGCTGCGCGCCTCGTCGATGTGTTCGGTTTCTTCGGTGGCTTGCACCCATACCGTCCGCGCCGCGTGTCGTGTTTTCTGCGGACCGCGAAGAATAAAAAAGAGGACCTCGCCGCCAGGCGAGGTCCTCCGGTCCATCACACGAAGCTGCGAGCAGCTCAGTGGTTGCGGCGCGTCTCGTGGATCTTTTCCTTGACCGCGTCGACGCCGGCCTTCACCGCGTTCTTGGCGTCGTCGATCTTTTCCTTGACCTCGCCCTTGATGCGCTCGCCCTTGCCTTCGGCGCGATCCGCGTAGCCCTCGGCCTGCAAGTCGCGATCGCCGGTCCATTCGCCGACCTTGGACTTCACCTTGCCGACCACTTCCTTGGTACGTCCCTTGGCCTTGTCCGCGGCCGGGCTGCTCGTGACGTCGCGATCGTTCGGCGGATTCATGTTCGCCATGATGTGAATTCTCCTGGATGAGCCAGCAACAGTACTGGACCCCAGGGCTCAAACAGGAAACGTACCCGGGCGCGAAAAGCGCCGCATTTCAGGACATCGGCACGGCCCGCCGGTCGGGGTCTGCAGGATGCCGGATCGACTGCTTAGGCGGCCGGCGGACACACCGGGGAGGTCGCCCCAGCGGGCGCCTGCAGGGCCTGCAACGCGCGCCCGATCTGGTCTCCGAGCGCCTCGAGCGCGGCGCGATACGCGCGCACCAGCGCGTCCGGATCGGCCGCGGTCACGGGCCTGCGAAGCTGCGCGGCACATTGCAGCGCCGCATTGCGCGACTCTGCGGCGCGCAGGCTCCATGCGGCGGAGACCAGCACTTCGCCGCTGCCCGGCAGCGCTTCGAAGCGCTGCACATCGAGGCGCACGCGCATCACTGGCATGCCTTCGGGCACCGCGATCCGGCCGACGTCCATCACGCCGTGGCGCGACTGCAGCCGCTGCGACAGCGCGGCCGCGATCTCGTCGGACAGCGGTGCGCGCCAGCGGTGCGACTCGCTCACGCGCGAGACGCCGTCTTGCGAGGTGAACACCAGTTCCGGGATGTCGGCGTATCGCGGCACGCTCACCGGCTCGATGACGACGCCGCGCGCGGGCGGCGTCAGCACCGCGGCACCGGGTGCGGGCGGTGCATCGTGCGCGCTCAGTGCATGCAGCTGGATCGGTGCGGGTGAGGCGCAGGCCACGAGTAGCATCAACGGCGCCGCGGCCGCGACGACCGTACGCCAGGCCGGATTGCGCATGCGCTTCATGGATTGGCTTTCTCCTCTTGCAGCCGATGCGGTATCACCACCGGCGCCCCGGACGACCCTTCGTTTCGTCCCCGCAGCAGCGCTTCGGGATGTCGCTGCAGGTAATCGGACAGTTCGCGCAGCGAGCGCACCGTGCGCTCGACCTCGATCAGCGTGCGATGCATGTCCTGCTGCAACGGCGCCTCGGACGACGCGATCGACCGGTTCGCCGCCTCGAGCGTGTCGCGCGCCTCGCGCAGCGTCAGCGTCGCTTCCGGCGCCACTTCCTTGTCCAGGCGCGACAGCAGCGCGTGCGCGCTGCCCAGCGCGGAGTTCAGTCGCTGACCGATCTCGTCGAACGGCACCTGGTCGATCTTGGTGACGATGTCGGTGATGCGCGTCTGGATCTGGTCGAGGCTCGCGGGCTCGGTCGGAATCTGCAGCGGTCGCGCCGCCAGGTCGAGCTCGACCGGCTTGGCCTTGGCGGGGAAGTCGAGCGCGACGTAGAGCTGGCCGGTGATCAGGTTGCCGGCACGCAGCTGCGCCCGCAGGCCGCGCTGGATCAGGTGCTCGAACAAGGCTTCCGGCGTCTGGCCGTTGGCGGGCTTGTCGGCGATCACCTGGTCGTAGGCCCGTCCCAGGCGCTGCGGATAGATGTCCGCGCTGACCTCGGTGTAGAAGCGCTGCGTGCGCGGGTCGAACGCCAGCTCCACCTTGGAGATGCGTCCGATCACGATGCCGCGAAAATCCACCGGGCCGTCGGACGCCAGTCCGCGCGTGGATTCGCCGAACCGCATCCGGGTGGACATCACCACCGCGTCGCGCGGCGCCAGCGCCCGCGCCGGATTGTCGTAGAGCTCGAAGCGCGCGTTGTCGGCCGCAGGCGGCCCCGGATCGGTGCCCGGAGGAACCTGGAACTGCACGCCTCCGGCCAGCAGCGTGACCACCGAGGCGGTGTCGAGCTTGAAGCCGTTGGCGTCGAACGACAGGTCCAGGCCGCTGGTGTTCCAGAACTGCGTCTTGGTCGTGACGAAGCGGTCGTACGGTTCCTCGACGAACGCCACCACGTCGACGCCGCTGCCATCCTCGTCGAGCTCCGCCCCGACGACGCGGCCGACCGGCACGCGCCGGAAATAGACCGGCGATCCGACATTGATGGAGCCCAGGTCCGCGGTGCGCAGGTGGAACCGCCGGCCCTTCTCGTCGCTGCTCATCAGCGGCGGATCCTCCAGACCGATGAATTCGCGCCGGGACTGCGTGGATTTGCCCAGGTTGACGCCGATGTAGGTGCCCGAGACCAGCGTCTTGAATCCGGAAATCCCGCCCAGATCGGCGCGCACGCGCACCACCCAGAACTGGGTGTCGTCGACCGCGATGCTGCTCGCCTCGGCGGTCAGGTCCACCTTGACCTCGACGTGCGTGCGGTCGTCGGTCATCTCGACGCTGCGCACCTTGCCCACCACCACGTCCTTGTAGCGCACCTCGGTCTTGCCCGGATCCAGGCCCTCGGCGGTGTTGAACGTGATGGTGATCGTGGGTCCGGACTGGAGAAACGCGCGCAGGATCAGCAGCACGCCGGCGATCGCCGCAACCACCGGCACCAGCCAGATCACCGAGGGCCGCGCGCGATGCCGCCCGCGCATCACCGGCTCGGGCAACGCACCCAGCTCGTCCTGCGGATCACCCGGCTCTGCCATGTCCCTTTCCGTCTTCTTCCTTTTCCTCGGCCGCATCCCAGATCAGTCGCGGATCGAAGGCCTGCGCCGCCAGCATCGTGAGCACCACCACCGCGCCAAAAGCCGCGGCGCCGGGTCCCGGCTCGATGCGCGCCAGCGTGGAGAACTGCACCAGCGCCACCATCAGCACCACCACGAACACGTCGAGCATCGACCACTGTCCGATCCATTCCACCAGACCGAACACGCGCGTGCGACGTCGCCGCCCGGTGGGCCAGCGGAAGTGGACGCTGAACAGCAGCACCACCAGCGTCGCGATCTTGGCCAGCGGAACCACCACGCTCGCCACGAACACCACGACCGCCAGTTCCCACGATCCGGCGGCCCACAATGCGAACACGCCGCTGACGATCGTGTCCTCGCGCGAGTCGAACAGCGTGCGCGTGTTCATGATCGGCAGCAGGTTGGCCGGCACGTACGCCAGCACCGCGGTGATCAGGAACGCCCAGGTGCGCACCAGGCTGTCGGGTTTGCGCGAATGCAGCGGCTGCTCGCAGCGCGGACAGGCGAGCTGCGTCCGTTCATCGTCGTCGGATCCATCGGCGCGAGGCAGGCGACAGACCAACCCGCACAACGCGCATCCGATCAGCCCGAGCGAGCGAGCGGTCGGCGGTGCCGGTGAGGGCCGGATCGATGCGCCGCTCACGACGACACGCGCTCCGCCGTATCCCACAGGCTGTGCGTGTCGAACGTCGCCAGCAGCGTCATCAGCACGGTCAACACCGCGAATCCCGCCAGCCCCGGCCCCGGTATCACCGTGGTCTGTCCGCCGAGCTTCACCAGCGACACGATCACGCCGAGCATGAACACCTCGACCATGCTCCAGGGCCGCAGGGTCTTGAGCAGGCTCATCGCGCGTCCGAGCATCGCCGGACGGCGTCCGGCGTGGAGATGTGCGAGCACGAACAGCTCGAGCGCGATGCGCACCAGCGGGAAGAGGAACGCGCAGGCCGCGGCCAGCGCCGCCACCGGCTGCGCGCCGCCGTTCCAGGTGGCCACCAGCGCGTCGAACAACGATGCGCGGGTCGACTCGCCGCGCAGCTCGATCTCGACGATGGGGTTCAGGTTCGCCACCAGGTAGGCGATGGCGCTGCACGCGGTGAGCGCGAGCCAGGCTTCCAGGTGCGTGCGGCCCGAGGCGTAGAGCTCGCTGCCGCAGCGGCTGCAATGCGCGTGCGCGCTCCCGCGCAGCGGCAACGGCAGTCGCCGATGCACGGCATCGCAATGGGAACAGACGACGAGTTTCGGGCGCTGCACGCTGCTAGGGTTCAGCCATTACCGGTGCGCGGTCAACTCGCGGCCTGCCGGACGCACGGCCGATCGCTCGCAGGATGCACGGCATGGCGCATGCTGAACCCGGACCTTCCCGTCGCCGTCGCCGCACGAGGCCCTGCAATGGAACACCCGCACCGACCGCACGAAGCCCTGCTGGCGCTGGAGGACGCCGCTCCGTTGTCGGGCGTGGTGTCGGCGCCGCGACATGTACGTCCGGGCGCGGCGCTGCTGTGCTTCCTGCACGGTCGTGGCGAAGCGCAGCCGATGGATCCGGTGACGGCGATGACGATGCACGGCCCCCTGCATGCGGAGTCTGCGCTCGACACCGAGGGCCTGGCGCTGCCCTTCGTCGTGGTCGCGCCGCAGCTGCCGCTCGCCGGTGACCTCTGGTACGAGCAGATCGATCGGGTCGCCGCGCTGGTGCGCCGGATCGAAACGCGCTACGCCACCGATCCGACGCGGCGCTACCTGACCGGCTTCAGCTTCGGCGGCAACGGCGTCTTCGATCTCGGCCATCGACTGCCCGGCTTCTGGTCGGCGCTGTGGGCGGTGGATCCGCCCCGTCGACCCGAGCCCGACCTCGCCGCGCCGCTGTGGCTGTCGCTCGGCTCGTCCGCACGTGCAACCGCGGCCGAGAGCGTGAAACTGCTGCACTCGATCGCGCTCGGAGAGGACGACGACGACGCGCCGCCGGATGCTTCGCGCGTGCACCTGGACCAGGGAGAGGACCACGTCGGCACCGCCCGGCGCGCGTATGCCGACGTCCGCATCTACCGTTGGTTGCTGCGGCATCGCCGCGACGACGACGAGGCGGCGCCTTCGCGAATCTGAGCGGGCGCCTCGCACCGGCCGGTGCGGAAACGCCCGGATTGTCGCCCTGCGCGCGCCGCGGCCATGCTCGGCCGAACCACGTCGCAAGGGCCCGTCATGATCACCCTGTACGGCAGCACGCCCGGCTGGACCGTTCCCTGCCTGGGACCGATGGTCACCAAGCTGGCCTATTACATGACGCTGGCGGGCATCGCGTACACGTTCGTGCCGACCGACCTGTCGCAGCTGGATCGCGACAGCCCCAACGGCAAGGTGCCTTTCATCGATGACGAGAACGGCAACCGCATGGCCGACTCGACGCTGATCATCGATCACCTGCGGCAGAAATACGGCGACGCGCTCGATCGCGGCGTGACGCCGCGCGAAGAGGCGCAGATGGTCGCGTTCAATCGCCTGGTCGACGAGCACCTCTACTGGATCGCGGTGGTGCAGCCGCGCTACGTCGACGACGGCGATTGGCACCGCTATCTCTGCATGATCGCCAACGTGACCGAACTGCCGCCCGAGGTGAAGGCCTTCGGCGATGCCTGGCGCGCGCGCGTGCTCAACGGCTTCAACAACGGCGGCTGGACCCGCCTCAGCGCCGAGGTGCTGTACGCGCGCGGTCGCACCGACATCGATGCGCTGAGCGACCAGCTCGGCGATCGGCCGTTCTTCATGGGCGACAAGCCACGCTGGATCGACGCCACCGTGCTGTCGATCCTGCGCCACACCATCGATGCGCCGTTCTCGTTCGACACCAAGCACTACGGCGCGAGCAAGCGCAACCTCGTCGACTACATGGCGCGGATGAAGTCTGACTACGGGATCTGAACGCAGCGCACGTCAGCGATCGTCCCGGTCGCGCGAGGCGCTTCTGCCGCGCGTGGACGCAGGCGGCCTGGGCGCGACATCACGAATCGTCGGCGGATCCGGCACGTAGCCGCCGCCACCGCGCGGGGGTCGGCTCATCGGCGTCTCGTCCGGCCGCAGCGGAATGGGCCGGTTGGGATGGTGGTGGTGGTGATCGCGGTCGGGATAGACCGGGTACGGGTAGTAGACCGGTTCGGCCTGATACACCGGCACCGGGATGTACTCCGGCTCGTACGGCAGCGGCTCGGGCTCGACCGGCTCGCGTGATTCGCGCCCCGCCGCGCGCGTGACGAGCGCGTCCTGCGCCTCGCGACTGGCCGCCGCCGAATCGATCGTGGTGACGTTCGCCTTGGTCGGATCGTACGGAGTCGACTTCTGGCCGCCATCGCACGGACGGTCCTGGTAGACCTTGCGCCCGTCGGGCTCGGTGCACTTGAAGATCTCGGCGCGCACGACCGCCGGTGCCATGGCGGCGAACAGCAACACGACGGCGCAGGCGACCCGGATCATGGCCGGGCATCGTCTCACAGGAGCGGCACGCCGCGTCGCGATCGCCGCAGCCTGCGCCGCGTCGCGACGCAGGCTGAACGGTTTCGCGAACCCTTCCTAGTCGAGGTAGGCCGGGAACGCCGGCAGCTTGGCGAAATGCGCGGGCGAGTGCTGGATCACCAGGCGCGCCTTGCTGCGCTTGACGATCGAATCGACGCGATCGAACGACGCCAGCGTCTCGGCGCGGCTGGTGTTGAACGCCGGCACGCGATGGTGGTGGTGATTTTCCGGCGTGTGGTACAGGTCCCCCGACAGCACCACCGTTCCCGCCTTCTTGAGCTTGAGCATCAGCACCGCGCTGCCCGGCGTGTGCCCGGGCGCGGCGAGGATCTGCACCGATCCGTCACCGAAGACGTCGCGGTCGCCGACGAACAGGTCGGCCTTCACGGTCTTCTTGGCGGCGGGCGCCAGGTTCTCGGCGCTCACGCCGAACGGCGCGGGATCGCCCAGCGCCCAGGCCAGTTCGGTACGGTTCATCAGCCACGTCGCGGACGTGAACATCGCGGCGTTGCCGGTGTGGTCGAAGTGCATGTGCGAGAACGCCACGTGGGTCACGTCGGTCGGCGTGATTCCCAGTGCCTGCAGCTGCGAGGCCAGCGTCTTCTTGACCTCCAGGTGGAACACGTCGTGATCGACGCCGTTCTTCTCGGCCACCAGCGCATCGTTCAGGCCCGCATCCCAGACCAGCACGCCTTTGGGATGCACGACGATGAAGCAGGGCACGATGAAATTGCGCGCCTCGCCCTTGAGTTCGCCCAGGTCGGAGAAACCGGCCATGTCGCCGACCCGGATCGAGCCGCAGTCGGCGGCGTAGAGGCGCGGCGAGGTGACCGACTTTGGCGACGCTGCGGCAGCTGGCGCGGCGGCCGGCGGCGTCGGCTCGGCCATCGCGGCGCCGGCCATGCAGGCCAGCGCGGCGAACGTCGCGGCAGCCTGCATGCGGATTGCTGTCGATCCCTTCATCTGCTTGTCTCCCTTGTTTTGAGTGGGTCGTCCGGAGAATGGATGGGCCTGCGCCCATCGCGACATCCTCTCCCGGCCCGATCCGGGTTTCCATCCTCAACCTTGACCGGGCGCACACGAGCCTCGACCGGATCGCACACCGCGGCTTGCGGACAGTGGCTATCGTTGGGCCACAGAATCCGCTCCTCTTCCACAACGCGTCAGCATCCGCATGAGCGCTCCCGCAATTCCGTTCCCGCTGGTCCGCGTCGCTCAATGGGCCGGAGAAAAGCAGCTGGTCGCGGCACAGGACGTCGTTTCGGGCGCGCTGCTGGTCGGCGAGTACCCCATCGCCTTCGTCGATATCCGCGAAGGCGAGGACGAGATCGCGCCCTGGCTGCTGCTCGAATCCATCCTCGCCTCCGGACCCATTTATGACCGCGTCAGCGCCGAGGACCTCAAGCTGACGAAGTGGCCGCTCAGCCCCGAGGACGAGGCGAACATCGAGCGACTGGCGCGGACCTACAAGCGCAACGCCAGGAAACTCGTGCAGCTGTATCACCGCGTCGCCGCCAACAACATCCGGTATGTCCGTGGAGACGTGATCGGGTTCGGCATCTGGCCCACGATCAGCCGCTCGAACCACTCCTGCGACCCCAATGCCCGACCGGCGGGGTCCGCGAAGGTGGAGCTGGCGGAGCTGCTGATCGCCACGCGCGAGATTCCCGCCGGAACCGCAATCTGCTGGAACTACTTCTCCGATCCCGCGTTCCTCGCGCTCGACTGGTTCGAGCGCAACGCGCGCCTGCACCGCGATTTCCAGTTCCTGTGCCGATGCCCGCGCTGCGAATCCGAGCGGCCGCCGGGCATCGCGGGGCTGCCGCGCGCACAGCTGCTCGCGTACTTTTCCTCCCGGAAGTGAACGACGCCGACCGGCGCGAGTCGAATCCTCATGAACCAATCGCCGATCGTGCGCCGCACCCTGTTCGCATCCTGGCTGCTGCTATGCGCCAGCGGCTGCGAGAAGCAGGCGCCGCAGGCCCCACCCGCGCTGCCGCCGCCGGCCACGGACGTCGAGTCGTGGCTCGGACGCTGGAACGGACCCGAGGGCACGTTCCTGGAACTGGCGCGCGACGGTGAAGGCCTGCGGATCACGATCCAGGATCTCGACGGCCCCAAGACCTACGCCGGCGCGGCGGCAGCCGATCACGTCGAATTCGAACGCGACGGCAAGGTCGAATCGATCCGCGCCACCAACGGCCAGCAGACCGGCATGAAATGGCTGCTCGAAAAATCCCGCTGCCTGACCATCCGCACCGGCGAAGGCTTCTGCCGCGACTGAGCGCGGCGGCTCCTGACGCTGCGCACGCTGCTGCGTCGACGGCTCGGCCGCGGCGTGCGGGAGATCCGGCGCGTCGTCTGAGCAGCGCTAGCCCCTGCGTCGCGCGGTGACCTGGATCTCGACCAACGCGCCCGGCAACGCCAGCTCGGTGATGCCGATCGCGGTCCACGCCGGGTACGGCGGCTTCATGAACTGGTTCTTGATCGCGACGAACGCCTGCATGTGGGCCTGCAGACCGACGTGGTAGGTGTTCATCTCGACGACGTCCGCAAAACCGGCGCCGGCCTCCTCGAGAACGCTCTCGAGGTTCTCGAACGCAAGCGTGAACTGTGCCGCCGGATCGGACGAAACGCTCAGATCGGGCTTGAAGCCGATCACCCCCGAGCAGCGCACGAATTCGCCGTCGATGACGGCGGCCGGGAACGCGTACGCATCGCAGACCGGCTTCATCCACGCGGGGACGACTGTTTTCATCTGGCTCTCTCCTCGAAGGCTCAGCGCAGCTGAGCGTAATAAAAGCACCTGGAACGCCCGCCCCTTTGCCGGCGATCAGTTCCGCCGCCTCGCCGCCTCGACCAGCGCGGCGAGCTCCTTCAGATCCGCCACGACGCCATCCGGGCGATGCGGAAACTTCGGCGTGCCCGGAAAGATCTTCGCGATCCACTCCGGCTTCCACGCGGCGCCGTTGTAGAACAGCGTGGTGACGCCGGCCCGCTTGCCCGCCGTCACGTCGGCGGTGCTGTCGCCGACATACCAGCAGCGCGCATCCACCGGCTCGCGGAGATCGGTGAGCGCCTTTTCGATGAGGTCGGGAAACGGCTTGCGCCGCGGCACGTCGTCGCCGCAGACGATCACGTCGAACAGGTCCTGCCAGCCGGTTCCGTCGATGGTGTAGATCTCGTGCGCCATGAACCGCCGCGCACGGTTGGACAGCACACCCAGGCGGATGCCCTGCCCATGCAATGCCTCGATGCGGGACCTGGCGCCCTTCTCCATCGGCTTCACCGGCCCGAAGCGACGCTCGTAGCAGCGATCGAACTCCTGGTGCGCGATCTTCTTGGCCTCTTCGTTGTCGCCGAAGAGCAGCTCGAACACGTCGGTGCGCGAGATCTTGCGCTGCGCCTTGATCTTGGGATGCAGCGCGCCGTGCTCGCGCACGTAGGCGACGAGCTTGGCGTCCTCCGGCGTCTTGGACTGCCCCGGCGACACGAGCTGGTCGATCAGCCCCAGCTCGGCGAGCTTGGGTATGACCTCGTCCAGCGCGTAGTACATCGCATCCATCGTGTCGGCCAGCGTCGCGTGCCAGTCGAACAGCACGACCCGGGGCGCGGGCGCTTCGAGCAGGTCAAAGGAAGTCGAACTCATGCCCTCGACTGTCGCACGATGGGACCGAACCGCTCCAGATCAGCCGTAGTCCTTCCACTCGACCAGCAGGCCTGCGTCGTCGAAGCGCATGACGCTGCAGATCACGATCTCGATCGCGTCGCCGGCCTTGCCGAACCCGGGAACGTCGGCGGCGGCGGTCCCGCCCCAGGCCGCGACACGCACCACCGTGTCCTTCTGCGACAGCACGCGCTCGGGCTCCTTCATCCGGCGGTCGGGCACCAGCTGGTTGGCGAAGAGTTCGAGGATCTGCACCAGATCCTCGCGCTTCCGATAGGCGAAGCCGCGGTTGACGTGCGCGAAATCCAGGTCCGGGTGCATCAGCTCGCGCAGCTTCGCGAAGTCCTTGGCGTTGTAGGCGCGCACGATGCCGTTCGACAGCTCGACCACGTCCTTCATCTGCTTCTCCTGTCCGGTGCTCCGGGACTACCGGAACGCGAACTCGCGGAATCCGCCCGCGGCCGTTTCGCGACATCGCCGGAAATAATCGTTGGCGCCGCCGACGTACACCATGTTGCTGGTCTTCTGGCCTTCCACGTTGGCGCCGGTGAACCAGGAGCCGACCTCTTCACCGTGCCGGACCAGCGTGGACGCCATCACCTGGTCGACCAGCTCGTTCCACTCGCGCTCGGCCTGCGGATCGATTTCGACGAGATCGGCGCCGCGCCGTCGCGCCGCGAGCATGCAGGCGACCGCGAGCTCGGCGACGTGCTCGACGATCGTGGGCGCGTTGCCGAACGGGATCTGCGGTCCGCCGAGCATGAAGAAATTGGGAAAACCGAGCACCGCGCAACCCAGCCAGGTGCGCACGCCGTGGCGCTTCCAGTGGTCGATCAGCGACACGCCGTCGCGTCCGCGAACCGGTGTGCGTTCGAACGAACCCGTGAACGCCCTGAACCCGGTCGCGAGCACCAGCACGTCGAACCGGTGTTCCGCGCCGCTGCGCGTGCGCAGACCCCAGGGCTCGATCGCCACGACCGGGTCGCGCTTGACGTCCACCAGCCGCACGTTGGGTTGGTTGAACGCCTCGAAGTAGCCCTGTCCCGACGGCGGCCGCTTGGCGAACAGCGGATAGTCTCGCGGCATCAGCATGGCGGCCGTCGCCGGATCCTTCACGACGTCGCCGATCTGGCGGCGCATGAAATCGGCGGCGGTCCGGTTGGCCTGCTCGTCGACCAGCAGGTCGTCGAAGCTCTCGAAGAAGAAGCGGAATCCGCCGGTCTTCCAGAGCTCCGAGTAGATGCGCTCGCGCTCCTTCGGCGGTGTCTGCGCCGCGAGCCGGTTGGCGGGCGAGCCTTCGAAGGGCATGGCGAACAGGTTTCCGCGAATGCGCTCCCACATCGCGTCGTAGTTGGCCTGCAGCTCGCGTTGCTGGTTTTCGGTGATCGCGCGGTTGCGTGCGGGGAAGACGTAGTTGGGCGTGCGCTGAAACAGCGTCACCTGCGCGGCCTGTTCCGCGGCGTGCGGCAGGAACTGCACCGCCGATGCGCCCGCGCCGAGGATGCCGACACGCTTCCCACCGAGCTCGACGCCTTCCTGCGGCCAGCGCCCGGTGTGATAGCACCCGCCTTCGAAGCGATCCATGCCCGGAACGGACGGATACAGCGGCTCGTTGAGCAGCCCCATCGCGCTGACCAGGTAGCGCGCGGTCGTGGTCTTGCCGTCGGTGGTGCGCACCGACCACAGGCGCGCCGCGTCCTCCCACTGCGCCGACTCGACCTCGGTACTGCATTGGATGTGCGGACGCAGTCCGAGTTCGTCCAGCGCGAAATCGAAATAGCGCCGCATCTCCGGCTGCGAGGGATAGCGCTCGCTCCATTTCCATTTCTCGAGCAGGGCCTTCGAGAACGAAAAGCAGTAGTACCAGGACTCGCTGTCGGTGCGTGCACCCGGATAGGTGTTCCAGTACCACGTGCCGCCCACCGCCGGTGCGACTTCGAACACGCGGGCGGAGAGCCGGGCCTCGCGCAGCAGGTGCAGCATCGCGATGCCGGAGAAACCGGCGCCGATGATCAGCGCATCGAAATCAGGCGGGTTCGCAGCGTGTCCAGACATGGGGTTTCACCTCGACGGATGCGTCGAGGCTGGCACGGACGCAACCGGGGTGTCGTTACGGGTGGATGCCCATTGCCACCTTAAGAAATCGATACGGCGCCCGTATCGCACGTGGCGCGCAAAGGTATTAGTCGACGAGCCTCGACGGGTCTACTGTCTGTCGCACATCGAATCGCGCGGGCTCTTTTTTGTGCACGGAGCCGAAGCGCGATCACGCGGTTGGATGGAAGGAGAATCGAAATGTCCGTGATCGCCTCACGGCGTTGGACCGACCCGGCGCCCCGCGCCGGACCGATGCCGGCCTAGCGTCCGCGGCGCCTGTGCGCCGCCCCTATCAGTCCCGTATCACCTTGCCCGAACAATCGAAGGGCGAGGACGGACGGCCCATGCCGCTCGATTCCCTCGACGCATGACCGTGCTTCCTCGTCACTCCAACGCGGCGGAGATCGCGTACGCGGCAAAGACAGAAAAGCTGCGTCCCCAGAGGAAGAAAACGACATGCGCATCCGCAAATACGATTTCGATTACGGCCGTCGCGCGCTGCTGGAAAAGGCCGCGCGGGGCATCACCTCCGCCGGCGTGCTCGCGCCGTTGTGGCCGATCATCGCCAACGGCGGTGACGTCACCAAGGCGTACCCCGATGAGCTGGTCAGCATCGAGGCCTACACCAAGGGCAAGATCAAACCGGGCGACGTGCTCAGCGCCGCCAACGTCGAGCACGTCAAAGACCTGGTCAGCAGCATCGTCTACACCCAGGTCAGGGACATGGGGCGGCGCATCACCATCCAGGAGCCGCTCAAGGACGTCACCAAGCTGTTCCCGCAGGACTATCTCGAAGCGACGCTCAAGAACAAGGGCAAGGCCAAGCTCGACGAGGCCGGCAACATCGTCACGCAGGACGGCGCGCCCTGGATCGGCGGCAACCCGTTCCCGGAACCCAAGACCGGCTACGAGGCGATGGCCAACATCACGCTGAGCTGGGGCCGTCACGACTACTCGCAGTACGCGCTGCGCGACTGGGACCTGAACCCGGCCGGCGAGGTTGCCTACCAGTACGACTTCATGTGGTGCGAGATGAACACCACCGGCCGACTCGATCCCAAGGGCCCGGTGTGGAACGGCCGCAAGGATCTGCTGCGCTACCAGTCGGTGTTCTTCACCGCGCCCAACGACGTCAAGGGCAGCTCGTTCCTCAACATCTGGAAGTACGACCAGCGCGAGTTCCCGGAGTTGTACGGCTACTTCCCGGCGTTCAAGCGCGTGCGCCAGTTCCCGACCAACCAGAGATTCGAACCGCTGGTGCCGGGCATCGCGCTGTTCCTGTCCGACGCCT
>NZ_JAJFBP010000050.1 GCF_020697055.1 Panacagrimonas sp.
CCAACTGGGAACGGCCCGTCCATGGCGGACCGAAGAACCAGACGTTCTTCGACACCGCGATGGAATTCATTCCGGAGTGCCTGCTGGTGGAGAGCACGCTGCGAGATGTCCGATGCGAGACGCTCATCACATAGCTATGTTTTTCGAAACGAACGATTGAGCCATGATCTCGTCAGCCGCACAATTTCATTTCTTGCGGTAGGACATCCAGACGAAACGGCGTCCGTCATGCCGCCTCATGATTGATGCGACGTTCTCATGACCGGAATATCGCTCGCCAACCCAGTGCCCCAAGTGGAACCGATGACCCGTACACAGCGACAAGGCAGCGCATCCGTCCGAAGCATCGCGTTGGCCATGGGACTGTTGCTCGGTCTCTTCTGGCTGCCACAAGCCCAGGTGAAGGCATTGGTCGAGATTCCCGAGTTCGTGCCGAATGTCGTCGACCCGTCCGGATTCCTGGATCCCCTCGAGACCCAGCGCGTGAACGCGGAACTGGAGCGGATCCGCGGCGAGTCGGAAATCTGGGGCGCGGTGTACGTCGTCGACACTCTCGCGGGCGAATCGATCGAGGCCGTGGCGGAGCGGGCGTTCCGGAAATGGCAGCTCGGCCAGCGAGGAGTGGACAACGGCCTACTGCTGGTCCTGGCGATGAACGATCGCCGATCTCGATTCGAGGTGGGGTATGGCCTGGAAGGCACGATAACCGACGTGGCGGCCCGCATGGCGTTGGATGTGCATCTCGCTCCGAAGATGCGAATTGGTGACGAGGTCGGGGGGATCATAGACGCGTTCGGCTACCTGTCGGACCTTGCGACGCGCGACCCTGCAGCCGTTCGCGAACTCAGGATCCACTCCTTCGTCAGGGTCAGCGGTCAGCCGAACGTGGAAGGTACGCTGGCGATATTGACGGCCTGTCTGTCGGCGCTCTGGCTATATCGTCCGCTTCGCAATCGCACCATTGCCTACTTGGTCGCGAAAGCCCAGCAGGACGATCCGACGTTGCCAAAGGGCAAGCCATGGACCGATCCGTCGGGCCCGTTCTGGGAAGTCTTCAACGACGTCAGTACGGGAATGCCCATGATCGCCTTCTCGATCTTTTCGATCTTTCTTGCGGTAATCATGAGCGCTGCACCGCCGGTCGCGTGGCTTGGTCTGCCACTTCCATGGCTTCTTGCGGGTGTGATCCTGTGGGCCAATACCCGCCGGTACCGAGCTCCGGCTTCCGTTCGCGTGGAACTTGAAGACGCAGAGCGCCGGCGCGCAGCGCTGATTGCAGCTGGCCACATCGTGGAAATGGCACCGGGCCGATATGCCTACACTGCGGCCTATCGCACCTATCAGAAAAATCTGGCGTCGGTCGCCACGCGTTCGTCCTCCGCCGGTTCGAACGCGAGTCCAAGTCCGGGACATTCGTCGTCCAGCATCTCGTCGCGATCGTCTTCGGGTGGCGGGCGATCCGGCGGCGGTGGGGCCAGTTCCCGATGGTGAAGACGCCGGCAGGCCGTTCAGACGGCAACGGCTAAGAAAAGCGCGGCAGCTCCGTCTTGACTCTACGCCGCAGGTGCTCGCGACAGATGGAACCCTCACTCCACATCGATTCGAGCGTCCGCATCGACGGTCATGAGTTTCCGGCATCGATCGACAGGAATGGGCTGATCAGCAATTGTTCGTTCTGTGCCAGAAGCCGGCGGTCGACATTGACCGCTTTCGGGTCGCCTGGCGACACGGCCCCACACACCCCGCGGACAGGAGGCGGTCAGTCAGGCGCTATCAAGGCGACCAAAAAGACGCGCTGACTCCGGCCACGCGTTGCATACTCATCGCTACGCTTGGGAAGCCGCGCGGCAAGAGGTCGTGCCATCAAATACCTTCGCGGGTGGGACAGGCCGCGCTGGTCAGCATTCTGTCGAGCGTTGCGCTGGCCACTGGTGTGGTGCATCTGCTGTGGACGTCTCGCTGTGACGCGATGCCATCGTGCGACTACAGCGGTCTGCTCGAGGGCGAGATGACGTGGCCCGGGATCTGGCTGGTGATCTACGCAGCAGGCTATCTCGCTGTCGCTTCGCTCGTCGCCCGGCTGCAGCGTTCGTCCTGAATCCCTCCGCGCTCCGAATGATGTCGCCTGCGCAGAGGTTTATGTCCCCATCACGGGCTACTCCACCCGCGTTGGTTGTCGTCGGGCGCGATCCAGCTCGTTCTTCATTGGCTGCTGCGCAGCAGGAGGCCGGTGCAGCAGCGGCAGAATCTCGGTGCGCCACCACCGCCGGGCGCGTTCCGCGGGTGAGGGCGTTCGCACGACCGGCACCGTGAGAAACCATGTCGCGGGCGGCGCCCATTGCCAGCGACTTGCGCACGTGTTGCACCGGAACACCGATGCCGATCCCCGCGTGAACAGTTGTCCTTCCTCTCCCGGGAGACGGATCAGATGCGCCGGGATGTCGAGCCGAGTCGGGGCCATCGCAAGCGCTTTGCAGCTGCTGCACGGTCCATCTCGTCGCTCCCTGCGGCGCCTCTGCATCGATCTGCGCCATCTGCGGACAAACATCCGCCGGGTGGGATGCGTGTCAATCGCGCGCGGTGTACCTATTGCAAGACGCTGTTTCCCATCGAGCTACGGCGCGCATCGGCGAAACCTCGGTGCCGGAAATGCGCCGGCTGCCTCAGCACGCGACAAGCGCGCCATGTCAGGACGCGATGGTGTGTACCGTTTGCCGAAGCGGCCGAGGATCCGCCGCGGCAGCTAGCGAGATGGGACGTCACGGCCTCGGGTCTGAACGCGTCGGTGCCGTAGATCAGCCCCCCGGGGACGCAACCGCCCTGCAAGCCACGCGCGTGGTCGTCTGATGGCCTAGAAGATGGGCCCTTGGCGTGGCAAGCGCCCTCGATTTCTACGCGTCCATTCTGACGGGCGGTTCGGGTCTCGGTCTCTGCACTGGCGAATGCGCATGCGCGCTTAGGCACGTTGCCTGCTCTTGCTCGACTGATTCGATTAGAGAGGCCCGCCGAATCTTCGGACAAGCGCGCCCGAGGGAGTCCAATGTCCGCGCCGTACACAGAGAAAGCTTCCGAACACCTGAGCGTCATATCAGTCGATCAGAAAGACCCGCTCTACAGCGCCTTCGGTTTCGACCGGAAGCTCCTGCCGATCGTGCGTCGCGCGGTGCGGCTGCTGACCTATTCCACGAACGTGTCCGAAGCCGCTGTCGTGGACTTCGATGTAACGGGGTCGCCACGTTTTCTGGCGCGCCATGGAGGCGTAGGCCCGCTCGCTCCCAACGTCTTGCAGCATTGTGTTCGGACGCTGGAGTCCCGGGCCGGCTGGGTGCATCGAACCGTGGTAGGACGCAGCAACGGGCGCCCAGCATTCTTCGCGGGTCTGCCGCTGATCATCGAAGGTGACACCGCCACTGGCGTGATATGCGTCTTCGATGATCGCCCTCGCCCTTGGGAGCAATCCGCTCAACTATCGCTGCGCGACATTCGCGAACTCGTCGAGTGCGAGCTGCAATCGCGCC
Source organism: Panacagrimonas sp. (assembly GCF_020697055.1). GTDB lineage: Bacteria > Pseudomonadota > Gammaproteobacteria > Nevskiales > Nevskiaceae > Panacagrimonas. The sequence continues at coordinate 3,519 of NZ_JAJFBP010000050.1, forward strand.
GAGACGCCACGCGAGATCCGCTGACTGGCCTATACAACCGACGACTTTTCGACGACGTGCTACAGCGAGAGTGGCGACGTGCTCTACGCGAGGGCAATCCCATCAGCCTCTTGAGCCTTGATCTGGATCATTTCAAAGCTTTCAACGATTGCTACGGGCATCCGCGCGGAGATCAGGCGCTGCGCAGCGTCGCCGCCTGTTTTCAGCAGACCGCGAGACGCCCCGGCGACACGGTCGGTCGTGTAGGTGGCGAAGAGTTCCTTGTCTGCCTGCCCGCCACCGATGCGGAAGGGGTCAGTACTGCGGCAGCAGCACTCGTGGGCGCCGTTGCACGGCTGAACATTCCGCACGCGAAAAGCCCGCAGCACAAGCTGACCGTAAGCATCGGCGGCGTCACCGCGTGGCCGACCGAAGATCACGATCCGGGCCTCGAGGCCCTCCGGCAAGCGGCAGACGATGCGCTCTATCAGGCCAAGGCCCAAGGCCGCAACCGCGCGTGTATAGGACCCGCGCTTGGCGCAATGGCAGATCACGGATGGGCGCTGGAGCCTGGCTCGATGTCATTCAGAGGCCGCGTGCGGACGGAGGCGCCCCGCATACGCTGACCGGCGAAAGCTTCGCGGCAGGGTCTCCCCACTCGCTCACTTTCCTGGCTTATGCGAATCGCGAGGCGTTCGCGAAGCGGGAGACTTAACCGTCACTCCTCGCAGCGAAGCGCCAATTCGGCACCCTGGAGCGTGCACGGAATTGGTGGAATAGTGCTGACGCAGAGTGTTTCAAATTAGGACGGATGATCGGCCCGACGTCGTGTGTCGAAGCGCGTTTTTCTGCCCCTCAAGATCCTGCAGTCAAAACAACGGCCACTGCGCGAGATGCGCGTTTGGAAGGGGACCCGAGTGAGATCGGATTGCCAAGATATAGCGTTCGCCAAGCACGTTGGCGGCGCTAATTGAGTTGACCTCCGGATGCTGTTCCCAGAATCACAACCCCCAGCTCGCGAGTTCGCAGTTAGCCGGCACATATGTCCACGGGCGAACGGCTGACTCTCGTCCGGCCTCCGTCAACGAGCTCGCGCGCACGCGAATCTGCACCTCACCTGGGCCGGGTGCGCGCGGCTCCACGGTGGCGGGGGTGAGGGTGGCCTGTGTGGCGGGTAGGCGGCCGCGGATGGCGTTGGACATTTTCTTCTGTGGTAGTGAAGGTGGGTAAAGAAAGCCGCGCACCTGCTCGGGTCAATTCCCGGTCGATCGCAGTTCCCGCCCAAGCGTTGAAGTGCATCATTTGGCCGTCACGCGGGCGGTGATCGGAACGCAGAGGCTTCCTGTCACACCTTTGAAATCGAGCGTCGGGCTGATGTCCACCGCGCCCGAGTCGATGGCAGTTCGCAGCGAAGCTGCAAACATCTCGAGCTCTTCTTTGGTCTTGGCCTCGATCTCATAGATCGCGACGAAACCATGGCGGTCCGCGTTGACGCCCGGGAGCACGGTGACGCCCTTCTCGATGCGGTAGCGCGTTGCGGAAACCACGCCGGGAACCTTCGCCACGTCCTGGATGTGTTTCTCCGAGTACCAGCGATTGAATTCAGCATCCGTGTCCGGGCCGGTGGCGTCCGACAGCACCAGAAAAATTGATCGCACCATGTCTCTCTCCGTCGTCGTATTGGGTCCCGAACAACAGGTACTGGGTCCCACTTCTGAAGTACAAATGTTCGAAAATCGGCCGCTCCGCTCGAGCCAGCGACCTATCCGCGGCTAGCATCGATGCTCGGGCTGGCTTGGACTACCAAAATCGTCCGGTCGGCGGCACATCGAATGACTGCATTGGGCCCGCTACACCGGGACGGCCGATTTCCGCCGCTGCCCAGTCGTAGCTGCGGACGTTGGGTCCGCATGGTCCTTGCTGCCGTGGGAGCGGCACCATCATCGGACCCAAAATGATGGAGTCGAGGCCACCTGGTTTTTCGCTGTGCCCGATGATGACCGTAGACGCTCGGTCACACGGCGCTGTTGTTCACGGCTCGACGACGTCGAACACCACCAGCGGAATGCGGCGACTGGTGCGCGCCTGATAGATCGCCTGCTGGGGCTGCTCCTCGATGATCGTGGGCCACCACTTCTCGCGTTCCGTTTCATCGAGCGTGCGGGCCGTCGCGCGATATCCGCGACTCGCAACCTGGATGTGGCAGTCCGAATGCGCGAGCAGGTTGAGGTACCAGTACGGATGGTCCTCGGTGCCGCCGCGCGATCCGACGACGGCGTACTTTCCCTCGCGCTCGTAGTACTGCAGCACGGTGTTCAACGTCCGCCCTGACTTGCGCCCGGTGTAGGTCAGCATCAGGTTCTTCACCGGCCCACCCGGAACGCCGATGACGGCCGGGTCCCAGATGTGGGCGCCTTCAGGATCCCTCTTGTAGAGCTCGCAGTGCGCGTCGAGTTCTTCCTGGATCGAACGCGGCAGCTTCTGAAGTTCGTCGACCTTCGTGTTCTTGCTCAAATACGCTTCGAGCTGGTCTTCCGGCATGAGGATTCTCCATTCGATGGGCGAGCTGGCGATCATAACGCCGGCTCACGCGGGGTCGATCAAGCCGAAATACCCGACCGACGACTTTGACGGGGCGCGGACTCCAGGGTTCGCGGCGACGCGAACCCGTCCGTCATTCCGCTGCCGACATGGGCGTAGTGGGTGCGCGGAATGCACCTAAAGACTGAGAAAGAACGCGGCCTGGTCGACGGGCGATGTCGACGTTCTTTCGACCTCGCCGTCAGCGTTTGAACAGCGCGGCGTCGCACGTCTCGCCATCGAGCGGGACCACGATACCTGCGCTTCCCTCAGCCGAACGGCCCAGTTGAAGCAATCGCGTCGATTCGCCCGGGCCGACGAGATGGTGCCCGTTGATGTAGCCGGATCGGCTCCGGTTCTGAACGCAGACGGCACTGGATGATTCATTCACCGCCCAGAGCTCGAAGCGATCGTTGATGTCGTCCAAGAAGTCCAGCGGGTCGCGGACCTTCCGGAGTTCAACGTGGGCTGTTCCATCGTCCAATGCAGTCACCGTGGTCGTCTCGATCGTCATCGTGGCGCACCCGCCCAGCATTGCCCCTGCGGCGATCACGGGAAAAAATTTACCCCTCATCCCTGCCCTCTCGCGAAGAATTAATCTATCGATCCTGGATGAGCACCGAATTTCGTAGCAGCAGTACGATTCCCTATGCCGAATCTTGGCGCCTTGGCGGTCGCGTCGGGGCCGTCGTAGATGATCACCCGCATGTCGTCCGAGTAGAGCTCAGATGCGTGCGGCGCAGTCTGCTCCCGCCATTCCGTCGGCTGGGAAATGCCGGCTGCGGACAGTCGCTGTCGTGCCAAATGCGTTCACTGGCCAGCGACTGCTTTAGGAGGTGCCCCTACGCGCCTCGCCAATCAGCTTCGGACTGTTCACGGGCACAGATCCGGGAACGCACGCCCGCACACCCTCGGCTCCGATCGCAATCCGCGACCTACGGCTCCTGTCTCGTCGGTCGGCATCTAATCCTGCGCTAAAGAATAGGGTCACCACGTTCTACCGACCGTTAAATGCCATTCGCCAAGCGGCTCACTGGCGGCCGCGGGGCGGACGAGGTGGCCGAAGTCGGCGGACCTGCAACCCTGGAGAAATCGATCGCCGCATCGCGCATGGCAGGCCCCATCACCCCGATCGGCGTGCTGACCGGGTTCGCGGGTGACGTCCCGACCGCCGCGATCATGTTCAAGAACATCCGACTGTCGTGCGCGATGGTCGGCGCGCGCGAGCAGCAGCCGGCGATGATTGAGGGAGTCGAGAGCACCGGCATCCGGCCGGTGATCGACCGAAGCTTCACGCTGTCGCAGATCGCGGACGCTTTCCGCTACCAAAAATCCCAGCGCCACTACGGAAAAATCTGCCTGACCCTCTGCTGAAGTGTGTTCCACCCCAGGAGGAAACCCGCCATGACCCTGCTGCGCGCCTTTCTCGTGATCTCGACCGTCATCGCCTTCGGCACGACGATCTACGCAGGCCTCACCACGCCACAGGGCTTCGCTTGGCCGCTGGTCTTCTTCGGTGATCTCGTGGCGATGGACTGGCGCACGCAGTTCAACGCCGACTTCCTGATCCACCTGTTCCTGCTGGCGACATGGATCTGGTGGCGCGAAGGCTGCAACGGGCGCGGCCTGCTGTTCGGCTTCCTCGCGATCTCGCAGGGCGGCATGTTCGGATTCCCGTACCTGATCTACATCAGCTACAAGGCGAATGGGGACCCTGCCGCCATCGTGCTCGGCGTCAACGCGGGACCTGCGACGCGGAGCTGATCGAGTCGACGGCGCCGGCGGGGCGGCCGGCCGCCGCCGCCCGCAATCCTATACTTTAGAGGGGCAAAATCCGGGCACCGCGAATCGAACACTCCAGCCATCGCGCAGGCCACCGCTCACGCGTTCTGCAGGGAAATGCCGCGCTCATGGGCCGATCCACCAAGCTGACCGCCGAGCGTCCGGTAATCGCCTCCCCGTCGCAGGCCGTGGCGACGCGCAGGGAGCAGGGTCGGCCCCTGCCATCTACCGGCTCCAGCGGGTCCGCGGCACCGGGAATGGTGCTCCGTCATCGCCTGCTCGATCAGCTCGACGCGCAGCCGCGACCCCGACTGATCGTAGTGCAGGCCCCCGCCGGCTTCGGCAAGACCTCGTTGTTGCGCCAGCACTGCGAGCGCCGCGTCGCGCTCGGGGAGAAAGTGGCCTGGGTGCGCATGGATTCGCAGTCAGCCGACGAGACGCACTTCCTGCACCTGCTGTGCGACGCAGCGCGAAGCTTGATCGAGCCCGCGCCCTCCCCCCGCGCGCCGCCCCCGATCCAGCCGGCGACCCTGCAGGACCTGCTGCGCATCCTCGCCGGGGTCCGCGACCCCGTGGTGTTGGTGGTCGACAATTTTGAATCCGCCACCGCCCCCGAGTTCGAAGCGGTCTTCGCCCAGGTGGTCCGGCGCCTGCCGGAATCGGTGCAACTGTGCGTGGGCACGCGGGCGCTGCCGACAGCGCACCTGGCAAGGCTGCAGATCCGCGACCGCACGATCCTGGTCTCAAACCAGGAGCTGTGCTTCCGACCGTCCGAAACGCTCGACTTCCTGGCCGAGTTCACGCGGCTCAGCCGCGCCGAGATCGCACAGATCCACGAACGCACCGAGGGCTGGCCCGCGGCCCTGCAGGCCTTCCGGCTGTGCATGCGCCGTGGCGCGCACTTCAACGTGGATACGCTCGGCGGCAAGGGCATCACGCCGGAGCTGATGGATTTCCTCTCGGCCGAGATGTTCGACAACCTCGCGCCCGCGCAGGGCTCGCTACTGCTCGAGCTCGCCGTCCCCGACAAGCTCTCGGCCGAACTCGTCGAGCACATCACCGGCGAGCCGCTGGGCGCCGAACGGCTTGCGCACATCGAGCGCGCCGGCCTGTTCCTGGCGCAGGCCGATCTCGAGGGCCCCTGGCTGCGCTTTCACAACCTGTTTCGACAGTTCCTGCTCGCGCGCGCGCAGCGCACCTACGGGGATGCCGGCCTGAAGCACCGCCAGCAGCGCGTCGCTGACTGGTACTTCGCGCACGGCCTGATCGAGGAGTCCATCGCGCACTGGATCCGCGGCGACGACGTGGTGCGTGCCGCCGATGCCATGGCCACCATCGTCGACGCGCTGGTCGCGCAGGAGCGCCTCGGACTCATCGAGACACTTGCCGACCAGATTCCGGTCGACGCGCTGTTGCGCCACGACCACCTCGTGCGCGGCGTCGCGGTCGCCTACGGCTTCCGTCGTGCGTTTGCCAAGGCCGAGGCCCTGCTGCACCGGCACTGGCAGCAGCTCGGCGGCACGGGCGCCGAGGCTGACGCGGTCGGCCTGCACAAGTTCTCCTGGCTGTTCCTGCTCGCCGGGCAGGATCGCATCGAGGAACTCGGTGCGGTGGCTGTCGAGGCTTCCAGGGGACTGGCCGATCATTCCGGCTCTCCGTTCGCCATCACGCTGAACGCTCGTGCCGTGCTGTGCGCCGGACAGGGCAAGTACGAGCAGTTGCGCAATCTCATGCTGCAGGCGCGGCCCCTGCACGATGACGCGGGATCGCTCTTCGGCCGCGCCTATTGCGACGCCATCTACAGCATGGGCCTGGCCGGCCAGGGCCGCATCGTCGACAGCGTGCGCGCACTGCAGGACGTCCTGCGCACCACCGAGCAGCGCTCGATCAGCGGCGTCTCGGCCGGCTCCGCGCCCGCCGCCTACCTGGTCAGCAATCTCTACGAACTCGACCGCATCGACGATGCGCTGCCGCTGATCCGTGACTACGCCGGGCTCGCAGATCAGCAGACGATCGTGGACGCGGTGGCGGCGATGGCGATCACGCGCGCGCGTATCGCCCACCGCACGGGCCAGCGCGCCGAGGCCGAGGAGGCACTCGAACGCCTCACCTATCTCGGCCACCGCCACTCGCTCGATCGACTGGTGATCTACGCGCATGCCGAGTTTGCGCGCCAGGCGACGCTGGAGGCGGAGTTCGGGCGCGCAGAGCAGTGGCTGATGCAGATCCCCGCGATCTACCGTGACGAGCCCTGCGACACGCTGATGTTTCACTCGGGCGAGACCGAGGCCTGCACCGTCACCTGGGCGCGCTGGCTGACCGCCACGGGACGCGCCGAGAAGGCACGCCGCGTGCTCGTCGGCGAAATCCGCCGGGCATCGGCAGCAGGCCGCCGCCGCCGCGAACTCAAGCTGCGCCTGATGCATGCCCTGGCCTTGTCCTCCGAAGGCAAGGACAAGCTCGCCGGCCGCAGCCTGGTGGAAGCGCTCGAAATCGGCGCAGCGGGAGGCTTCGTGCGAAGTTTCCTCGACGAAAAAGGCACGCTCGCCCTGCTCAAGCAGTTCAAGGCCGAGCAGGCCGATGCCGGTCCAGCCGCAACTGCCGACCCCGTCCTGGTGCATCTCGATCGCCTGCTAGAGGCTGGCGGTGAGCGCAGCGCGATGCCCGCAAAAGCGCAGCGCAGCAGCGACCCCAACCCGGCGACGTCGGGATTGTTCGATGGCCTCACGAAGGGCGAGAAGAAGATGCTTCGCTTCGTTGCCACCGGCCTGTCCAACGAGAACATCGCCAGCCGACTCTCGGTGACGGTGCACACCGTCAAATGGCACTTGCGCAACGTCTTCGAGAAGCTGCACGTGCGCAATCGCATGCAGGCGATCCTGCTCGCGCGGCAACACGGCCTGATCAAGTAATCGCCGTCCCTCGCCTTAAGTGCAGGGACCACCCACGAGGTCGCCGCTACCGTCCCGTGAACGCCGGCGCAGGCATTCCACCCAATCAACCTGCGCCCTTTCAAGCATCGACCCGAGGAGAAGCGACATGAGCGTGGCCCCTGGTGCGGATCCCCTGCTCGGCGAACCGATCGTACCGGACGCAGCGTTCACGGCGCTGACGGTGCGCCGCGATGCGCGCAACCCGCGCATCGCGCGCATCACATTCAACCGCCCGCAGCGGCTCAACGCGATCAGCTTCCAGACTCCCGGAGAGATCCGTCGCGCCGTCGACGCAGTGAACGCCCGCGACGACCTGCAGGTGATCGTGCTGCAGGGCGCGGGCGCGGCCTTCTGCGCGGGTTACGACATCGGCCTGTTCGGCGAAGGCATCGAGGAACACCCCTGCAAGCAGGAGGCGCAGCCCTGGGACCCGATGGTCGACTACCGGGTCATGCGCGGATACACCGACGACTTCATGTCCCTGTGGCATTCACCCAAGCCCACCATCGCCCGCGTGCACAAGTACGCCATCGCCGGCGGATCCGACATTGCGCTGTGCTGCGACCAGATCGTCATGGAGGACACGGCGCGCATCGGCTACATGCCGGTGCGCGTGTGGGGCTGCCCGACCACCGCGCACTGGACCTACCGGCTGGGCCCGGAGCGGGCGAAGCGCCTGCTGCTGACCGGCGACCTGATCGACGGCGTGACGGCGGCGCAGTGGGGGCTGGTCGGGGAATCCACCCCGGGTGAGTCGCTGGACGAGCGGGTCAACCTGCTGGCCGACCGCATAGCGAGCATTCCGCTGGGGATGCTGACGATGCAGAAGATGGTGGTGAACGAGGCCGTTGAGCGCATGGGGGTACGCGCCAGCCAGACCCTGTCCACCTTGTTCGACGCGATCACGCGCCACAATCCCGAGGGCATGTGGTTCCGCCGGCATGCGCACGTGCACGGCTTCAAGTCCGCGGTCGAGTGGCGCGATTCCGGGCGCCCCATTCCCGAGGGAGAGGCGGCGCGGGCGCTGATCCGGGAACTGGATGCGGAGATCGCGAACATGCGGCGCTGAGGGGCGGCGCCGATCCTGCGGGGAAACCCTCGACCCGACACGGAGCCTCGACTCCTAGCAGATAGTGTAGTGCGACCCCGCACCTGCGCTGGCTACGTTTCGCCGACAAGACCGGTCACCCGGCCCGGCGCCAGCACAGGAGGACGCGATGGGGAAACTCATCAACATCGACAACGGCGGCACGCTGACCGACATCTGCGTGACCGACGCCGACAAGGTCTATCGCACCAAGACCCTCACCACCCCGTTCGACCTGTCGCGCTGCTTCTTCGATGGACTGGTCAAGGTCTCGAAGCAGATCTATGGACAAGAAGACATCGTGTCGCTGCTGTCGACGACCGATCACATCCGCTACTCCACGACTCAGGGCACCAACGCGCTGGTCGAGCGCAAAGGCCCGCGCGTCGGCCTGATCCTGACCGGCGCGCTGTCGGCCGCGGCACTCGAACAGATCGATCGTCGTGGCGAGCTGTACCGCGCGATCGTCGGCGATCGCAGCATCAAGCTGGAACTGCCCGGCGACGACGCCGCGCTGGAGTCCGCCGCGGTGCGCGCGGTCAACGCGCTGGCCTCGTCGGGGGCCAACCGTCTGGTGGTCGCTCACGGCGGGCCCGACCGGCTGGCCGCCGAGGGCCGGCTCAAGAAGATCTTCCTGCACACGTTTCCGCAGCACCTGCTCGGTGCCATTCCCATCCTGTATTCGCACGAGGTGGTCGAGGACCCGGACGACGGACGCCGCACCTGGACCGCGCTGTTCAACGCCTTTCTCCACCCGGCGATGGAGCGCTTTCTCTACAACGCCGAGCACAAGCTGCGCGCGAGCAAGGCGCAGAACCCGCTGTTGATCTTCCGCAACGACGGGCACTCCGCGCGCGTGGCGAAGACCATCGCGCTCAAGACCTACAGCTCCGGCCCGCGCGGCGGCATGGAGGGCACGCGAGCGCTTGCGGCGCACCACGGCATCCCGCATCTGATTTCGCTCGACATCGGCGGCACCACCACCGACATCGGCGAGGTGCGCAACGGCAGCGTGCGCGAAGACGGCCGCGGCCGCGTCGAGGGTGTGCCGGTGTCCTTCCCCCTCTGCAACCTCGTCAGCGTCGGCGTGGGCGGCAGCTCGATCATCCGCGCACACCGCGACGGTTCGGTCCAGGTCGGGCCCGAGAGCGTCGGCGGTGCGCCGGGGCCAGCCTGCTTCGGTTTGGGGGGCACCGAGGCGACCATCACCGATGCCTTCCTGCTGAGCGGCCTGCTGGATCCCGCCTCGTTCTTCGGCGGCGAATTGCAGATCGACGTGGAGCGTGCGCGCGCCGCCATCATCGACAAGGTGGCGACCATGCTGGGCGTCTCCGCCGAGGCGGCCGCGGCACGCATGGAGCAGGCCTGGGTCCAGAAGGTCGCCGACAGCATCAAGGCCTTCACCGACGTGACGCCGGACACCACCATCGCCGCGTTCGGCGGTGCCGGACCGTTCGTGATCTGCCGAATCGCTGCGGCTGCCGGCATTTCCAGAGTGCTGATCCCAGGCTTGGCGGCCGTGTTCTCCGCGTTTGGCCTTGGCTTTTCGGACATCGCTCAGCGTTACGAGATCGCGCTCGACGGCGACGCCCCCCTGGAAACGAAGAAGGCCGCCTTGCGCGACCGCGCGCGCCGCGGCATGCACGCCGAGGGCTTTGCACTCGAATCCTGCAAGCTCGAGTACCGCGTCCAGATCACCGGTCCCGGCCGCGACGAAAGTGTTCCGGCCGGCGATACGCCACTCCCGCGACGCGCCGGCGAGCACGCAGCCCTCGTGCTGGAGGTAACCAAGGCCATCGCCCGCCCGCAGCTCACGGGCCGCTTCGGCGCAGCGGCCGTGGCTGCCGCGCAAGCATCGACGCGCAGCGTGATGGTGGACGGTCAGCGCCGCGCGCTGCCGCTCTTCCGCGCCGAGGACCAGCCCGTCGGCTCGCAGGCCGCCGGGCCCGCCGTGCTCGAAGAGGCCTTCTTCACCTGCCTGGTCGACGCCGGCTGGCGGTTCGAAGTCAACGACAACGCAGACGTCCTGCTGACGCGCCAGTGACCCGGGGGAACCGACCGTGAAAGTCCTGATCACCGAAAACCTTCGTATCGACCTCGATTCCGAGCAGTGGGAATGCCGCGCCTGCGGCAAGGCCCTGCGCTCGGCTCGCGACAACTACAAGCGAGGCCTGCTGGTTCACAACCGCGACCCGCGCGAGATCCACAAGCCGCTGCTGGATCCCACCCGGTACCAGCTCACCTACGCACCCAATCCGGAGTGGTGCCGCATCCTCGAGTACTACTGCCCGAAGTGCGGAACGATGATCGAGACCGAGTACCTGCCGCCCGGTCACCCGCCGATCCGCGACATCGAGTTCGACATCGACGCGCTGAAGGCGCAGTGGAAGGACCGTGCCGAGATCACGGAGCCTCCCGTCGCGCCGGATCCGCCGCGACCCCGCGGGCACGGCGGCCAGCCGGTCGCCCGCGCCGCCACCGGGGACCGTCGATGAAGCGCGTTTCGGTCGACATCGGCGGCACTTTCACCGACTGCTTCGTCGCCTGGAACGGCCGGCACATCGAGTCCAAGGCGCTCACGACGCACCAGAACCTGGCGCTGGGGTTCAACGAGGCGCTGAGCAACGCCTGCCGGCAGCTCGAGGTCTCCGATCGCGAGCTGCTGTCGCAGGTCGACTCGGTGCGCTACGCCACGACGCTCGGCACCAACGCGCTGATCGAGCGCAAGGGGCCGCGCCTGGGACTGCTGACCACCGCAGGCTTCCGCTCCTCGGTGCCGCTGACCCGCGCCAAGGGCTACGCCACGGGCCTTCCGCACAAACAGCAGATGGATGTGCCCAACGCCCAGCGCCCGGATCCCATCGTGCCGATCCCGATGATCCTGGAGGTGCGCGAGCGCATCGACTACACCGGCGCGGTCGTGATGCGCCTCAACGAGGAGCATCTGCGCGACCAGTTGCGCCGCCTGGTCGACAAGGGCGTCGAAGCCATCGCCGTAGTGCTCGCGAACTCGGTGGTCAACTCGGCGCACGAGCGCCGCATCCGCGAGATCTTCCTCGAGGAGTACCCGGGCCACATGCTCGGCGCCATTCCGATGCTGCTGTCGCACCAGGTCGCCGGCCGCAAGGGCGAGTACGTGCGCGCGATGTCGACGATCATCGACGGCTTCCTGCACCAGGTCATGTACCACGGCCTGGGTACGCTGGAACTCAACCTGCGCAACGCCGGCTATTCCAAGCCGATGCTGTGCAACCACAACTCCGGCGGCATGGCGCAGCTGAACTCGACGGACGCGCTGCAGACCGTGCACTCGGGGCCGGTGTCGGGCATCGCCGCCAGCGAACACCTCGCCGGCCAGACCGACCTGGGCAACATCGTCGCAACTGACATGGGCGGCACGTCCTTCGACATCGGCATCGTGGTCGAAGGCGGCGTCAAGCATTACGACTTCAACCCGATCATCCAACGCTGGATGGTCAGCGTGCCGATGGTGCACCTGGTGACGCTCGGCGCCGGCGGCGGCTCGCTGTGCTCCTACGACCGCATGTTCCAGACGGTGCAGGTGGGCCCGGAATCGGCCGGATCGGATCCTGGTCCGGCGTGTTATGACCGCGGCGGCCTGAAGCCGACGGTAACCGACGCCGATCTCGTCCTCGGTTATCTCGATCCGGCCAACTACGCCGGCGGCCACATCAAGCTGAACCCGCGGCGCTCGAAGCAGGCGATTGAGTCCGAACTGGCCGAGCTCCTGGATGCCCCGGTGGTCGAGTGCGCCAAGCTGATCAAGCAGACCGTCGACGCCAACATGGCCAACGGCATTGCGCGCGAACTGCGCACGCGCGGGTACGAGCCGGAGAACTTCACGATCCTGGCCTACGGCGGCAACGGCCCGCTGCACGCCTGCGGCGTGGCGCGGGCGCTGGGCATCTCCAAGATCCTGGCACCGCCCTTCGCCTCGGTGTTCTCGGCCGTGGGTGCCGGCAACATGAGCCAGCTGCACATCCACGAGATGAGCACCTGGACCACGTTGTTCGACGCCAACGCCCAGCGCTTCTTCGAGCAGTACGAGTATTTCAACGCCATCGTCGAGCGCCTCGAACAGCGTGGTCGCGAGGACCTGCTGCGGCAGGGCTTCGAGCCTTCGCAGATCGGCTACCGGCTGGAGCTCGACATGCGCTATGGCAACCAGCGAGTCGAGACCGCAGTGGTGACCGACCTCAACCGCATCCAGGGTCCTGAGGATGTGCTGAGGCTAATGAACCAGTTCTTCGAACGCTACGGCGAGCGCTTCGGCGCCGGCAGCCAGACACCCGAGGCCGGTGTGCGCATCAACACCATCCGCGTGTGCTCGTTCGTCGAACTCAAGGGCATCGCCTTCAGCGGCATCCGCCAGGAAGGCGAACCGGTGCCGCCCCCTGCCCCGGCCGGCACCCGGTCCTGCCACTTCGTCGGCCACGGCGAGGCGCGGGACACGCGTATCTACGACGACGCGGCGCTGGCGCCCGGGACGCAGATCGACGGGCCGGCGATCGTCGTCACGCGCGCCACCACGTACCTCGTCGAACCGGGCTGGCGCTACCGCGCGGCGCGGCAGGGCGCGGTTTGGTTCACCCGGCTGGGTTGAGATCAAGAAACATTCAACGCATTTGAGTAGCTGAAGAGGAGACCCGACATGAACGCTCCCGTCACCCCCGAACAGCAGGCGCTGCTCGATCGCTTCGTCCGCGACAACAAGATGTTCTATGCGCCGGACCCGGCGATCATGTCCAACCACAAGATCGAGCCGCGCAGCGAGATCGAAGAGAAGCTGCTGTCCGGACCGGTGGACCCGCACAAGGTCAACGAAGTGCGCGGGCTGGTGCTGGCGGCGCTCGATGAAAGCCACACGATGATCGAGCAGATGGGCGCCGCACCCGGAGCCAAGTGGGGCGACATGACCACGGCCGTCTTCACCGCGTCGGGGGATCTCACCATGATTGCGCCGCACGGCGTCGGCGGCTTCGCGGCGGCGGTGTTCTACCCGATCAAGTTCATCAACAAGTACTGGCGCAACGAGCCGACGGTGGGCGTGCGCGACGGCGACGCTTTCATCCACAACGATGCGCGTTACGGGGGCATCCACAACACCGACCAGTCGACGATGATGCCGATCTTCTGGAAGGGCGAATTGGTTTGCTGGATCTCCGCCACGATCCACGAGGGTGAGAACGGGTCCACTGAGCCTGGCGGCATGCCCGCGGCTGCCGAGAGCAAGTACGACGAGGGCCTCAAGATGCCGCCGTTCCGCGTGGTCGAGAACTTCGAACTGAAGCGCGACCTCGTCACGTTCCTGCAGAACTCGGTGCGCGATCCCAAGCTGCAGCTCGAGGACATGAAGGTGCGCCTACACTCCTGCATGCGCCTGCGCGAGCGCATCATCAGCCTGCTCGAAGAGCACGGTGAAGAGGCGCTGATCGTGATGCTGCGCAAGCAGCTCGAGGACGTCGTGGCCGAGGTGCGACGCCGCATCACGGAGCTGCCGGATGGCATCACCCGCATGGTCTCGTTCGCCGACTCGACGCTGCGCGAAGCAGCGCTGGTCAAGATGAACATGGCGCTCACGGTGAAGGGCGACACCATCACCGTCGACATGCGCGGCTCGTCACCGGAGCTGATCAACCGCTCGATCAACACCAACCAGGCATCGTTCAAGACGATGCTGTATTCGAGTTACATGCAAAACATCTGGCCGGATCTGCCATTCACGATGGCGGTGTTCACGCCGTTCGATTTCATCTTCGACGAGAAGTCGTTGCTCAACGGCTCATTCGACACGCCGCAGGCCATGAGCCTGATCCCACTGTTCAAGACCATGACCATCGCCTGCATCCCGATGGCAAAGCTGATCTACGGTCTGCCGCATCGGCACACCGCGATCGTCGCGCCGCAGTACGACCAGCCGGCGACGCTGATCTATGGCGGCCTGACGCAGCACGGCGAGGCCGTCGGCAATTTCTGTGCGGACATCAATGGCATGGGTCAAGGCGGGCGCAGCCACCTCGACGGCGAGCACTCGGTGTCCCCCCCATTTGCCGCGCACTGCGACCTGGGCGAGATCGAACTGATGGAGGAAGACCTGCCGATCGTGCGGCTGGGCGCTTTCACGCTGTCCAAAGATCGCGCGGGATTCGGCAAACAGCGCAGCGGACTGGGTTACGAGCAGATCCACACGTTTCGCAATTCGGGGCTGTGGGGCTTCATGACGGGCTGCTCGGGCTCGCTGTACCCGTCCGCGATGCCGCTGTTCGGCGGCTACGCCTCTCCGACGTACCCACTGTGCAAGATCAAGGGCGTCAACGTCTTCGACCAGCTGGACAGGGACCCTGATGGCGTTGAGTTCGACATCGTCGACCTGATGAACCGCCAGCCGATCGAGGGCGCGACGTACTCGACGCACCCGATGGGCATGACCTTCGAACTGGCCGACCCCGGCGAGCTGTACATGATGTGCCAGGGCGCCGGCGGCGGTTACGGCGACGTGCTTCAGCGCGACCCGGAACGCGTGATGAAGGATCTCGACGAGGACCTGATCTCGCACGCGACCGCGCGCGACATCTACAAGGTCGTGTACGACGAGCAGAACCTGATCGTCGACGTCGCCGCGACCGCGGCTCTGCGCGATTCCGAACGCAACTCCCGGATCGCGCGCGGCGTTCCTTACGACGAGTTCGTGAAGACCTGGACCACGCCCGAGCCGCCGCAGAACCTGCCCTTCATGGGCTGCTGGGGCGAGCAGGACGTGGTCTACGGCATCAACGTCGGCAAACGGGTGCAGATGAAAGGCACCGCACTGCAAAGCCAGTTCATGCTCAATCCAAAGGACGTGGAGATCGCTTCTCTGAAGGCGGAATTGGCGGCGCTGCGAGCGGTACCACGATGAGGTGGAACGCGACGGCGAGTCGGCACCGGGCTGTATACCGACGGGCCGATGTTCGATGGCGTTTCCCATCGGAACGATGCGCTGGAGACGGCCACAGGCGGGTAGCGACCTTCCGAGAGATGCCAGTAGCTGACGCTCGCGAGTGATTGCTTCTCGCGAGTCGCAACAACCTGAGTCGCGAAGGGATCCCCTGCTTTATGTCTATGGATGGGTGAATCCTCACACACACAGACGCGGCTCCCCCTTCACAAGCGTGGATCTCTTGCCAATTTCTGGATGACATCGAGGGGGAAGGGCTTCCCAGGCTACCGAGGTGGACGTCGCTCTCGGTCCTCTGCGCAGCCACGTCTCCGTCGCACTTAGTACGCCTTTTGCAACGCGACTCTGCACAGGTCCTCATCGTTCGACTGTTAGCTGCCGCTGTGGGAACAGCTCGACCGTGTTTCAACCCGATGCTACAAGCACGGTCTGAATTGGGCGTTGATCAATCGATTAACGATGGCGGTGAGACTTAGCGCGTCGCGTGAAACGCACTCGCCATAGCCCTTCAATCTAGTTACGAGGCGGCAGCTGCTGCGAGGACCTCCCAAGTGGCCCGCATTTGGCTCGCGGGACGGCCCGCAGTGATCCCGCCGTCCACGACCAGATCGTGCCCGTTAACAAATCGCGCCTCGTCCGACGCCAAGAATAGAGCCGCATCGGCGATGTCGCGTGGCTGCACCATGCCCTTAAGCGCCTGCACTGCAGGCAGCGCCTTCAGGAACGCGGCCTCAATCGCGGCAGACGCGGCCTCAGCCCGATCGGTGTCGCCGCCAGCGTGCGCGGCGAAGATTGGCGTCATCGTCGGCCCCGGCGAGATAGCATTGACTCGGATGCCCTGTTCACCGAGTTCGACCGCGGCGCACCGAGTCAGATGCAGCAGTGCCGCTTTGGCGACCTCGTACCCGAACGTGTTGTAGCCGGCGCCTCGCGCACTGATGCTCGACATGTTGATGAAGCTGCCTTGACCAAGCTTGGCCATGTGAGGAGAGGCGTACTTCATTGCCAAGAACGCTGCGCGGACGTGCAACGCCATGTCGTAATCGAAGTCCTCGGCTCGGCTCTCAGCGAGAGTGCACGTCGCGGACGTCGTGCCGGCATTGTTGATCACGCAGTCGATCTGGCCGAAGCGCTCGAGTGTGCGCTGTACAAGCGACCGCACGTCACTCTCGTTGACTACGTCAGCCTTTTCAAAGTGGGCGTTCTCTTTGCCCAGGGATTGCACCACCGCTTGGCCTGCCTCTATGCGGCGTCCACATAGAACCAAGCGGGCGCCTTCCTGCACGAAACGCTCCGCGCAGGCTCTCCCGATCCCGCTCGTGCCCCCCGTGATAAGCGCAACCTTGCCTTCGAGTCTCATCGCTATCTCCGGTTGATCCGCTGGAGATCATCCTCATCGCGATGGCGCCGAACAATTACGTAGGACGTCATGCAGGTCGTTGCATAGGGGTCGCTCCGATTACCTTGAAGAGAATCGCGACCAGTTTCAGCCTCGCCTATGTTCTCTGCTCCAACGACGACGTAGGTGCACCATTATGAATTCGGACCAGTTCCATGCGGCACGTCGATATGTAGAAACGCCGTCAGGAAGGATCGCCTATGTTGAGCAGGGAAGCGGTCCGGTGGCGCTCTTCGTGCACGGGGTGTTCATGAACGGCTTCCTATGGAGACATGTGATGCAGGGCATCGCAGACATGCGACGCTGCATCGCACCCGACCTGATGTCGATGGGTCATACCGAGATCGCGCAGGAGCAGGACATCTCGTTTCCTGCACAGGCGCGAATGATCGCTGAGTTTCTCGACGCGCTCGGACTCGACCGCGTCGACATGGTGGCCAATGACAGCGGCGGCGGTATTGCGCAGATTTTTGCGGCGAACCATCCGCGCCGGCTGCGTACCCTGACGCTGACGAACTGCGACACTCACGATCACTGGCCGCCCGAAAACGCTCTCCCATTTGCCGAGGCCGCGCGCGCCGGACTGCTTGATGCGGCCATTTGCCAATACGTCGAGAATCCTGCCTCTGCGCGCGTAGCCACGGGAATTGGCATCGGCACCGCCTATGCCGATCCGTCCCGCGTCAGCAACGAAACCATCCTGACGTACCTCCAGCCGCTGGTATCGAGCGAGCGGCGGCGCGCGGACATCAACCGGTTCTGGAACGTGATGGATAACGCGCAGACCGCCTCGATCGAGCCACAACTCCGCCAGTTGCAGGTGCCAACGCTGCTTGTTTGGGGCACAGCCGACATCTTTTTCCCCCTCAGCGATGCACTCTGGCTTCAGCGCACGATTCCCGGCGTGAAACGCCTTATCGAAGTGCCCGGACAGAAGCTGTTTTTCCCAGAGGAAAAACCGGAGGCGCTAGTCGAGCCGATGAGAAAGTTTTGGGCGGAATTCGGACGTCATATGTAGCCCTGCACAACAGAGAGGCCATACCGAAGCGAGCTTGTTGGTCGTCATGTGAACTCCGTTGGCAGCAAGTCGCCTTATGGCGGCGTGGCCGCTCAGATGGGATCACGCTTCTCTATAGCCCGGGGGGGCCAGACCGCATTCGGTCTCTGTATGAAATGCATGCGCTCCAGCCTTTAAGCCAACAGAGATCTTGAACCTTGGCGACTGGGGATATCGCGGGTGTCGGCTCCGTGTAAAGAATTTCGGTGAGGGCATGTCCGCATCGGACTGTTGGCGACCGTCTCACGTATTCCAATGGCTCGGATCCATCACCATCCGCTTTTCGCAAAAACGTGACGCCGCGCGCCTATCGAACGCTGGCATGACTTCGCTCGAGACCGAACCTGCCTTTGCGCGATGCGCCGATGATCGTTCGTGGTCGCGACTCGATCTCGGAAGGCTTCGGTGGTGGCGAGGTCGATGTCACCCACTGGTTCTACGGCGCCGGGCTCTCGCTCGGACGACGCGTCGGATCACCCGGATCACGACCTTGACCGGCCAAATAATTGCGCTCCGTGTCGCGTCCGAGTCAACGCAGCGACTACAAATGGTTGGGGACATGAGAAGGTCTGCTTCAGGAGTGAGCATGTTGTTGCGCGTGTGTCCGCTTCGGGCTGCGGATTCCTCGGTGGATGCAACACACTGAGCGGGCCATGTGCAGGAAGGAGTGTTGAAGATGGGACACCGGCGACGGATCTACT
Organism: Panacagrimonas sp.; assembly: GCF_020697055.1. Lineage (GTDB taxonomy): Bacteria > Pseudomonadota > Gammaproteobacteria > Nevskiales > Nevskiaceae > Panacagrimonas. Next base: position 21,995 of record NZ_JAJFBP010000050.1, read on the forward strand.
ACAGCGACAGCCAGAAGGCGTTGATGTGGAAGCGGTGGCGGCAGGGTGATTCGTTACAGAAGATTGCCCAGCTCTTCGACCGACATCATCCGTCGGTAGCTCGCATTCTGGGTGAAGCTGGAGGCATTCAGTCGCTTCACCGCCGGCGAGCGGATCGAGCGCTTTCGCGTCATGAGTGTGAGGAGATATCACGCGGTTTAGTCGCAGGCAGATCGCTCCACTCGATCGCCGAAACACTGGGTCGTGCAGCGTCGACAGTCAGCCGAGAAGTCGCCCGAAACGGCGGATCGGGTGCTTATCGAGCCACCCAAGCCGAGCGAGCGGCGTGGGACCGAGCGTCGACCTAGGGTTTGTAAACTCGCTCAGAATCGGCGGCTGGCAGCTCGTGGCCGAGAAGCTTCGGCAGCAATGGGCACCGCTGCAGGTCGCAGGATGGCTAAAGCGGACCCACCCAGACACCCGGATCGCCAGGTGTCGCACGGAGAAGATCTACCGGACGCTTTACATCCAATCTGTTGGCGCCCTGAAGAAGGAGCTCGTAGAGCACCTTCGGCGCAACCGGATTGAACCGCCCCGATTACAGCGGGCGGATCTGCGTGGCCTGCATACCCTTCTGACCGCCGGCGGCCTTGTATTCCACCTTCTGGCCTTCCTTGAAGGTCTTGAAGCCCGAGCCCTGAATTTCCTTGAAGTGCGCGAAGAGGTCTTATGCGTCGGTCTCGTCATCACACCCAGAAGACAGGCGATCACGGAAGGATCGTCGACACGGTGTCGATCAGCGAGCGACCACCGACGGTCGAGGATCGCGCAGTGCCGGGACATTGGGAGGGCGATCTTTTCTGCGGCAGCGGCAACAGTCTGATCGCCACGCTGGTCGAGCGGCACTCGAGATACGTGATGCTAGTGACGGTGGCCCGTAACCACAGCGAGGTCGTGGTCGACGCTTTGATCAAGAACGCCCGGCAACTCCGCAAGAACTCTACAAATCGCTAACCTGGATCGCGGCCATGAGATGGCTGAGCACAAGCGCTTCACGCTGGCTACCGACATCCAGGTTTACTCTGTGACCCGCAGAACCCTTGGCAGCGAGGAACCAACGAGAACACCAACGGGCTGCTTCGACAGTACCTTCCCAAAGGCACCGATTTGGCGGTCCACATTCAAGCTAAGCTCAACGCCATCGCTCGCCAGCTGAACGAGCGACCACGCAAGATGATCGGCTTCGACACACCGGCCCAGCGATATCACCAATGCGTTGCGTCGATCGGTTGAATCCGCAGCTGACACCGGACATTCATAAATTCACTGGCGTCTAATCTTCTGCCGATACACCAACTGCGCCCTCGTCATCCCCAACATCCTCGCCGCTGCCGCGAGATTCCCTTTCGCACTCCGCACCGCGCTCTGCACCAACGCGTCCTCGATCTCGTCGAGCGACGCCGCCCCGCTCTCGTCGTCGCCGACTCCCGCCAGCAGCTGCGTGATCTTGCTCCGCACGCGACTCATCCGGTCCGGATCGATTTCGGCCGCCGCGGCAGCGCTTTCTTTCCTGGATTTCTTCGACGCAGCAGCCTCGGGGGAGGATCCCTCCCGCCGCAACATCCCCCCCGCCCCCACGCTCAGATGACTCGACTGCACCACCTGCTCGCCGCCCGCGAACAGGTGCACCGAGTCGATCGCCCCACCATCCGGCGCCAGGATCACGCCGCGTTCGACCACGTTCTCCAGCTCGCGGATGTTGCCGGGCCAGTGGTAGCTGAGCATGTGGTCGATCGCGCGGCCGGTGAAGCCGGCGGCGTTGCGGTCGTGCATGCGGCAGAACTTGCGCAGGAAGTGGTTCATGAAGACCGGGATGTCTTCGAGCCGGTCACGCAGCGCGGGCACTTTGATCGGGAACACGTTCAATCTGAAGAACAGGTCTTCGCGGAAGCGGCCCTGCTTCACTTCCTCGATCAGGTCCAGGTTGGTGGCGGCGATCACGCGCACGTCCACCTTGATGATCTTGCTGCCGCCCACGCGTTCGACCTCGCGCTCCTGCAGCGCGCGCAGCAGCTTGCCCTGCGCGGTGTTGCTCAGGATTCCGATCTCGTCGAGGAACAACGTGCCGCCTTCGGCGCGTTCGAAGCGGCCGGCGCGCGAGTGCGTGGCGCCGGTGAACGCACCGCGCTCCACGCCGAACAGTTCGGACTCGACCAGGTTCTCGGGGATCGCGGCGCAGTTGATCGCGATGAAGGGTTTGTCGCCGCGCGGGCTGATGCGGTGCAGGCTGCGTGCGAGCACTTCCTTGCCCACGCCGCTTTCGCCGAGGAACAGCACCGTGGCCCGCGTGTCGGCGACGCGGCGGATCTTGTGGCAGACGGCGTTGAAGCCGGCGGAGACGCCCACGACGTCGTCGGCGCCGAAGGGCAGCACCGAGGCGGGTGTGCCGGCGGCGTCCAGCGGTTCCAGGTTTTTGATGAGCGTGTTCGCGTTGCCCGTCGATGACGAAGAGGGCTTCGCCGCCGCCACGCCGCCGGTGAGCGGATCCGCGCGCAGGTAGCGCAGGTCGCTCTCGGCCTCGCCGACCCACTCCTCCGGCGGCTTGCCGACGATGCGGCAGTGGTCGTGGCCCTGGGCCTTGCACTCGACTTCGCGGAACAGGATCGGCTTGCCCATGAAGCGGCTGATGAAGCCGGAGGCGTATCCGATCTGCATCCAGCACGCGGGCTCGGCGCCCAGGCCGTAGATGCGGATGTGCTCCTCGGCCTCGCTGGACCCTTCCCAGATGTACTCGCCGTGGTACTGGCCGGTTTCCGCGTCCACGTCGGTGCGCACCGGAATCACGGTGCCCACGCCTTCGAGCATGTGCAGCTGCGGACCGACGTGGATCATGTCCACCGCGTTGCTGCGGCCGCGCATCTTGCGCGCGAGGTGGGCGTCGTTGGCGCCGGAGTTGTAGCCGATGCGCGTCAACAGACCGCGTGCGCGTTCCATGCCCAGGCTCTCGATCAGTTCGCGACGCAGCACGCCGAAACCGGAGGCATGCATCAGCAGCATGCGTTGGTCGTCCAGCCAGATCCGGCCGTCCTGGGGCGAGAAGTGGATGCGGGAGACGAGGTCGGCGTTGTCGGGCAGTGGGAGTGCGCCGGACAGCGAGTGGCGGGCGGCCTTGGGGTCCGACGGAGGTGGCGGTGGGGAGGACATATAAAGGAGTGCCGGACGACGGCTCGGAAGCGGATCGGGGCGAGGATAGGCCGGAGAAATCGGGAAAGCTTGCCGCGGTGCAGCAGAGAATTTGATTCATTCGGGGTTGAAGAGGCGCTTTCCGAATCGATCAAATGATTCATTACCGCCTGCGTCGACGCTACATCACGACGCTTCAGCCAACGGCGATCACGCGCCTATCTGTTTCCGCTCAATGCGTTGAAAGCGCTCCGACCCGTCGACGCCCCGCTTGGGAGGACTTGGCACGGCCGGTGCTCTATAGGCCGGCATCCACGTCGCGGATTTCAATGCGACGTACCCACGCCACGGAGGAGATCCGTTCGTTGACCAAGCCGGCCGCCAAGACCGCCGCAGCCTCGACCTCGCGCGATCACGCCGCGACGCCGCTGCTCGCCTCGGGCGACGCCAGGACCCGCTACGTCCGCTTCCACCGCATGAACGACCACGGCTTCGTCGAGTTCGCGTTCGGCGTGGGCAGCCCGGACCTGATGGCCGAACTGATCATGCCGCTGGAGCAGTACCGCGATTTCTGCAAGGTCAACCAGGTCGTGTACCTGACGCGCGCCGAGGAAGAGGCGATGGACATCGACCAGGCGAAGTGGCGGTACGGGGCGCCGGGGGTGAACGAATGAAGCCGTCGACCCGTCCCCGTCGCCTCCGTAGCCCGGGCGAAGCCGGGATCCTTCCCACGGATAGAGACACCCCCCGGGCTGCGCCCGGGCTACGTTTTGCGTTTCGAGGAGAGCAAATCAGATGACCGTCGAAATCCGCACCACCGGCGTCAAGCCGATCCGCAACGCCTTCACGCATCTCGAGAAGCGCTTCGGCGACAAGAACGCCACGCGCTACCAGGAGAGCGCGTACGACATCCAGCCGCTCGTCAATTTCCACTACAAGCCGTTGTGGGAACCCGATCGCGACCTGTACGACGTGCGTCGCACCGCGGTGGTCATGAAGGACTGGTACGCGCTGAAGGATCCGCGCCAGTACTACTACGGTGCGTACACGATCACGCGTTCCAAGCAGCAGGATGCGCTCGATCGACAGCTCGACTTCGTCGAGAAGCGGGATCTCCTGCGCTCGCTGCCGCTGGCCGCGCGCCAGCAGCTGGTGACCGCGCTGATCGCGCTGCGCCACTACGAGTTCGGCGCCAACATGAACAACTCGCACATGGCGGCGTACGGCTTCGGCACGATCTTCACGCAGGCCGCGATGATGAACTGCATGGATCGTCTGGGCATGGCGCAGCATCTCTCGCGCATCGGCCTGCTCACCGACGGCAACACCGGCGAGTCCCTCACGGAGGGCAAGCGCCAGTGGATGGACGAGGCGGCCTGGCAGGGCGTGCGCCGCGAAACCGAGCGCCTGTTCGTGACGCGCGACTGGTTCGAGCTGCACGTGGCGCAGAACCTGGTCGCCGACGGACTCGTGTACCCCCTGTTCTATCAGCAGTTCGACGCGGCGTTCGCGGCGCAGAACGGCTCGGCACTGTCCTCGCTGACCGATTACCTGATGCGCTGGTACGACGAGACCAACCGCTGGGTCGAGGCCATCGTGAAGACCGCGGCGACGGAGAGTGCGGAGAACGCGACGCTGATCTCCGGCTGGACGACGAAATGGCGCGATGCCTGGGTCGCGGCGCTGCAGCCGATCGCAAGCCAAATTCTCGGCGACAAGGGCACATCCGCGCTCGACGCGGTGACCACGGCGTTCAACACGCGCGCCGGCAAGCTCGGACTGAAGCTCTGACATGGCCACCACCAGCACGCAGCCGGTCTTCATCGCGTTCCAGGACAACAACGACACGCGCCCGATCATCGACGCGATCATGGCCGACAACCCGAACGCCAAGCTCAACGAGATGCCGGCGCTGGTGAAGATCGACTGCCCGGGACGGCTCGTGGTCAGGCGGGACACGATCTCGGAGCTGGCGGGACGCGAGTTCGACCTGAGAGAGATCTACATCAACCTCATTTCGCTGGCGGGCGAGGTGGATGAGACGGATGAGGAGTTCGTCCTCGAGTGGAAGACCAGTTAATAACTTTCAAACGGGGCCTATCGGTCCCGTCCATGAATTTTTAGTGGAGATTGAACATGGCAGCCGACGGCAACATGAAGCCCGCCAAGAAACTTTCCCTCAAGGAAAACTACGCGATGCTCACGCGTGGCCTGGACTGGGAGCCGACGTACCAGAAGAAGGAAGACATCTTCCGCATGATCGACTTCGAAGGCATCAAGATCCACGACTGGGACAAGTGGGAAGACCCGTTCCGGCTGACGATGGACGCCTACTGGAAGTACCAGGGCGAGAAGGAGCGAAAGCTCTACGCGATCATCGACGCGTTCCAGCAGGGCAACGGCCAGTTCAACGTGACGGACGCGCGCTACCTGCAGGCGCTCAAGATCTTCCTGACCGGCATCGTCGAACTCGAGTACGCCTCGCACCGCGGCTTCTGCATGCTCGGCCGCGAGTTCCCGGGCGCCGGGCCGCGCATCGCCGCGCAGATGCAGTCGATCGACGAGCTGCGCCACTGCACGACGCAGATCCACGCGATCAGCCACTACAGCAAGTACTTCGAGGGAATGGCCAACTTCCCCGAACAGTTCGACCGCGTCTGGTACCTGTCCATCCCGAAGTCATTCTTCGAGGACGCGTGCACGTCGGGGCCGTTCGAGTTCATCGTCGCGATCAGCTTCGCGTTCGAGTACGTGCTCACCAACCTCGCGTTCATGCCCTGGATGTCGGGCGCGGCGTTCAACGGCGACATGAGCACGGTCAGCTTCGGCTTCTCGGCGCAGTCCGACGAGGCGCGCCACATGACGCTGGGCATCGAGGTCATCAAGTTCCTGCTCGAGCAGGATCCGGCCAACGTGGCGCTGGTGCAGAAGTGGATCGACAAGTGGTTCTGGCGCGGCTACCGCCTGCTCGCGCTGCTGGCCACGATGATGGATTACGTCCTGCCCAAGCGCGTGATGAGCTGGGGTGAGGCCTGGACGATCTATTACGAGGAGAACGGCGGCGCGTTGTTCGCCGACCTTGCGCGCTACGGCATCAAGCCGCCGAAGTACGCGGACGTCACGATCAAGGAGAAGGGTCGCGTCAGCCACGAGATGTGGAGCGTGTTCTACGCCAACCGCGACGCGGTCAATTTCTCCACGTGGCTGCCGTCGGAAGAAGAGATGGCCTGGTTCTCCGAGAAGTACCCCGACACCTTCGACAAGTACTACCGCCCGCGCTTCGAGCATTGGCGCCAGCTCGAGAAGGAGGGCAAGCCGTTCACCTGCAAGTGCCTACCGCAGCTCTGCCAGGTCTGCCAGTGGCCGTGCCTGTATACCGAGCCGGACGACGCCACCGAGTTCCTGCATCGCGAGACCGAGTACAAGGGCGAGACGTTCCATTTCTGTTCGGACGGCTGCAAGGACATCTTCGCCGACGAGCCGGAGAAGTACGTGCATGCCTGGCTGCCGGTGAATCAGATCTATCAGGGCAACTGCTTCCTGCCCGGCGTCGATCCCACCGCACCCGACTTCAATCCGCTGGTCGAGGCGCTCAAGTACATGGGACTCAAGCCGGGTGTCGACGGCGGGCTGCTCAAGGACAGCATCGACGCCCAGCGCTGGGAGCAGTGGACCTCGCGCCCCGCGAACATCCACGAGGGCGCGTACACCGACTTCGTGCGCAAGACGACCAACGGCTGAGGAGGATCACGCCATGCCCGTCAAAGCCATCGCGCCGAACTACCACGGCGACTTCAAAGACACGCAGGACAAGTACCACGGCCAGCAGCTGATCAGCCTCTGCTGGGAAAAGCACACGAGCTTCGGCTGGCCGATGTGCATGCCGGTGCCGCCGGAAATGCCCTTCGGCGGCCTGATCGAGAAGGTCATTCCGCACATCTTCGGCGACCATCCGGACTTCGCGAAGATCCAGTGGGACCAGGTGCAGTGGTCGACGTCCAAGGGGCCGTTCGTGCCGGATCCCGCGAAGTCACTGGCCGAGCACGGAATCAAGCACAAGCACCAGATCCGTTTCAGGACGCCTGGCCTCGACGGCCATCTGGGCGGAGGCTGAGCGCACGTAGCACGTAGGGCGGGAAAGCGAAGCGCATCCCGCCTTACGCAGATCAGGATGAGGTTGCAATGAGCTACCAACTCACCATCGATCCGCTCGGCGCGACGATCGAGGTCGAAGACGGCCAGACGATGCTCGACGCCGCGTTGCGTGCCGGCATCTATCTGCCGCACGCCTGCTGTCACGGCCTGTGTGCCACCTGCAAGGTGCAGGTGGTCGACGGTGAGATCGAGCACGGCGAGGCCTCGCCGTTCGCGTTGATGGATTTCGAGCGCGACGAGCGCAAGACGCTGGCCTGCTGCGCGACGCTGCAGTCGGACACC
>NZ_JAJFBP010000022.1 GCF_020697055.1 Panacagrimonas sp.
CGCATGGCCGCGTCACTCGCTCCTCATGTATATCCAATACCCCTCGTCGCTCGTTCCTTGCCATGCGCGAAAACAGACCCCTGCGCAGCGACCAGATGACGGTCAACAGACCCTGACATGAGCGACACGCCTGACATCGACGACCCGACGCTGCACTGGGGCCCTGCCACGCTGGGTGTGCGCGCCGGCGCCAGACCCACGCTGGAGATGGAACACTCGCCGGCGATCTTCGCCACTTCCAGTTTCACGAGCCGTAGCGCGGCCGAAGCCGCGGCGCTGTTTGCGGGCGAGCAGGCCGGCAACATCTACTCGCGCTTCACCAATCCCACGGTGCGGGCGTTCGAGGAGCGTCTGGCGCGCATGGAAGGCGGCGATGCGTGCGTTGCGACCGCCAGCGGAATGGTGGCGATCCTGTCGCTGGTGATGGCCACGATGAAGGTCGGCGACCACCTGCTGGCCTCCAACGGGCTGTTCGGCGCGACCATCAGCCTGTTCACCAACTACATCGTGAAGTTCGGGATCGGCGTCGACTACGTCGATCCGAAGGATCCTGCCGCGTGGGCGCGCGCGATGCGCCCGAACACGCGCCTGCTGTTCGTCGAGACCCCTTCGAATCCGCTCACCGAGATCGCCGACATCCGCGCGCTGGCCGATGTCGCGCACGCCGGCGGCGCGAAGCTCGCGGTGGACAACTGCTTCCTGACGCCGGTGTTCCAGAAGCCGCTGTCGCTGGGCGCCGACTACGTGATCCATTCGGCGACCAAGTATCTCGATGGCCAGGGTCGCTGCCTGGGCGGCGCGGTGGTGGGCGATTCGCAGAGCGTGGGCAAGGACGTGTTCGGCTTCATGCGCACGGCCGGTCCGTGCCTGTCGCCGTTCAATGCCTGGGTGTTCCTCAAGGGACTCGAAACCCTGTCGGTGCGCATGAAGGCGCACGAGGACAACGCACGGCATCTCGCGGTGTGGCTCAACGAGCAGCTCGGCGTGAAGCGTGTGTTCTATCCCGGGCTGGCGGGCCATCCGCAGCACGAGCTGGCCAAGCGCCAGAGCCGCGGTTACGGCGCGATCGTGTCGTTCGAGGTCGAAGGCGGCCGGGCAGCGGCCTGGAAGCTGATCGACTCGACGCGGCTGTGTTCGATCACCGCCAATCTCGGCGACACGCGAACCACGATCACGCATCCGGCGACGACCACGCACGGTCGCATCAGCGCCGAGGCGCGCGCGGCGGCGGGCATCTCCGAGGGCCTGGTGCGTCTGGCGGTGGGCCTGGAGGAGCTGGAGGACATCCAGGCCGACCTGCATCGCGGGTTGCGCTGAGCGCATCGGTGCGGCGCGCGCTGCTCGAGGCGCTCTGCGAAGCCGATCCCGCGGCCAAGTGCGCGCGCGTCGCCGCATTGCCGGCGACGTGGGCGCCGCTCGCCGATGAGGCCGTCGGCGCGATGCTGGCGCAGGATCCGCGCATTCCGGGACGTCCCGCACGCCCGACGCTGGTGAGTCCGCGCGACGTGCCGTTTCGCGGCCTGGGCGGCCCCGAAGGTCGCGCGGCGCTGGTCCACGCGGTCGCGCACATCGAATTCAACGCGGTGAACCTCGCGCTCGACGCGGCGCTGCGTTTCGATGGGCTGCCACCGGACTACTACGCCGACTGGCTGCGTGTGGCGCGCGACGAGGCGCGCCATTTCACGATGCTGAGCGGGCGTCTGGCCGAACTCGGACACGCGTACGGCGACTTCACCGCGCACAACGGACTGTGGGAGGCGGCGCAGAAGACCGCGCACGACCCGCTGCTGCGCATGGCGCTGGTGCCGCGCGTGCTCGAGGCACGCGGCCTGGACGTGACGCCCGGCCTGATCCGTCGTCTGCGCGAGGTCGGTGATGCGCGCACGGCCGGGATCCTGTGCGTGATCCTCGACGAAGAGGTCGCGCACGTGGCCATCGGGACGCGTTGGTATCGATACCTGTGCGATTTGCGCGGTGTGGATCCCGCGTCGACGTTTCGCGCGGTGCTGGCGGAGCATCGCGTGCGATTGCAGCGGCCGCTGAATCTCGAAGCGCGCACGCGCGCCGGCTTCGAGTCGCTGGAGTTGGAAATTCCGGACGAGGGGGGTTGCCACCCGAAGTGACGGCCCGATCCCGGGGCGGCACAGTACGGTCATGAACAATGGTCCCCTGCGGGCGACGCCGCTCAAGCTGGTGCTCGCCGACAGCCAGGCGCTGGTCCGCGCGGGCATGCGCCTGCTGCTCCAGTACGAAGCCAACGCCGAGGTCGTCGGCGAGGCGGCCGACGGCCAGGAATTGCTGACGATGGTGGGGCGCCTGCGTCCTCGCGCCGCGCTGGTCGAGCTCGACCTGCCGGTGGTCAACGGTCTGGATGTGCTCTCGCAGATCCGGCGTCACTACCCCGAAGTCGCGGTGCTGCTGCTGGCCTCGCGCCCCGAACCCGGTCAGGTCCGATCGGCGCTGCGCCAGGGTGCGGCCGGCTTCCTGACCAAGCAGGCCGAGCCGCAAGAACTCGGGTTGGCGCTGCGTTCGGTCGAGAAGCACCAGACCTACATCAGCCCGGCCGTCTCCAACCTGCTGCTCGATCGCCGGGACCAGACCCGGATCGAAGACGCCGCGGTGCTCACGCACCGCCAGCGGCAGGTGCTGACGCTGATCGGAAAAGGGAAATCCACCAAGGAAATCGCACAGTTGCTGGGGGTTTCGGTGAAAACGGTTGAGACCCATCGCGCGCGACTGATGCAGTCGCTCGGGCTGTACGGCACCAATGCCCTGATGCGAACGGCGCTGCGCTGGGGCCTGGATACGCACGAGGCCTGACTGCCGCGCGAACGCGGCGGAATTTCGTCACACGTGGGGGAAACCCCTACAAATCGTCAGGAAAACACTTCTTAGCGAGCTGAACGACTTCATCGAGGATGGCTCCCATAACGGGGATAAGCCCCGCAGGGAGTTCAACCGATGAAACCCAGCCTCGCCACGCGCGCCACCCAGAGCATGGTGCTGACGCCGCAGCTGCTCCAGTCGATCCGCCTGTTGCAGCTCTCGACGCTGGAGCTCGAGCAGGAGATCGACCAGGCCCTCGAGGACAACGTGATGCTCGAGGCCGAGGAGTCCGGCGAGGCCGGCGGCGACGAGATCGCGGACACGCGCGTTGCGGAAGCGGCGAGCGAATCGATTCCCGCGGTCGCCACGGGTTGCGACGCGGCGGTGCACGACGAAGTCGAGGCCGATTTCGACTGGTCGTCGCGTGAAAGCTGGTCCGGCGGCGAGCCGTCCGACGACGACGAGGAACATTGGACCGCTCGGACCGCGGCGCCGGAGGCGGGCGACGCGCGCCTGGGTGCCATCGCGCAGCTGCGCATGACGGTGCGTTCGGAGCGCGACCAGGCCATCGTCACCGCGATCATCGAGAACATCGACGACAACGGTTATCTCGAGTGCGGCCTGGGCGAGATCGGCGCACAGCTCGGCGCCGAATTCGATGCCACCGCCTCCGAACTCGAAGCGGGCCTGGCGCTGGTACAGAGCGTCGAGCCGACCGGCTTTGGCGCGCGCAACCTGGCCGAGTGCCTGCGCCTGCAGCTCGACGCGCTGCCCGAGGGCACGCAGGGCAAGTCGCTGGCGCTGCACCTGGTCGCGCACGGCCTGGAACTGGTGGCCGAGCGCCGTCTCGAACAAGTGCGCCGCGAACTGGGCGCCAGCGAAGCCGACCTCAAGGCCGCCTTCAACCTGATCCTGGCGCTCGATCCCAAGCCGGGTGCCTCGCAGGGCGCACCGGCCGACGCCGCCATTCCCGACGTCATCGTCACCGGGCGCCCGGGCGCCTGGCGCGTCGAACTCAATACCGAGCGCCTGCCGCGCATCCGCGTCAACGGCACCTACGAGCGCGCGATCGCGACCTCGTCGCACAAGGCGCTCAAGGAAAAGCTGCAGGAGGCGCGCTGGCTGGTGCGCGGCCTGGAGATGCGTCACGAGACGCTGCTCAAGACCGCACGCGCGGTGTTCGAGCGCCAGAAGGCGTTCCTCGAGCACGGCGAAGAGCGCATGGCGCCGCTGACGCTGCGCGAGGTGGCCGACGCGATCGGCATGCACGAATCCACGGTCTGCCGCGTGACCACCGCCAAATTCATCCAGACGCCCTGGGGCGTCTACGACTTCAAGAGCTTCTTTCCCAGCCAGATCATCGGTTCGGACACCGAAGCTTCCGGCACCGCGGTGAAGGCGATGATCCGCCGCATCGTCGATGGCGAGAGCCGCCACAACCCGCTGTGCGACGGTGCGATCGCCGCGCTGCTGCTGCGCCAAGGCATCCGCGTTGCGCGCCGTACGGTCGCCAAGTACCGTGAGGCCATGAAGATCGCGCCGGCCACGGCCCGACGCGGCGCACCGGTCCGGCGCAACGCGCTGCTGGTGCAGGCGGGTTAAGAGACGTGGAGAACATGATGGACAAGCTCCGCACGCTGCTGATCGACGACAACAAGGGCTTCGTGGTGCTGGCCAAGCACCTGCTCGCCTCCGTGCCCGAGGTCGACGTCATCGGCTGCGGCTACGACGGCTTCGACGCCGTGCGCATGGCCGAAGAGCTGCGTCCGGATCTGATCATCATCGACCTGGCGATGCCGGGCATGGGCGGTCTGCAGGCCACACGCCTGATCAAGGCGCAGGATTCGCCGCCGCGCGTGATCATCGCCAGCCATTACGACGACGCCAGCCACCGCGAACACGCGGCCGGCGCGGGCGCCGACGGTTTCGTCAACAAGCAGGAATTCGAGCAGCGCATCCCCGAGATCGTTCGCGGGTTCGTGCCCGGGGTGGCGCATGCCTGAGTCCAGAGTGCTGGTCGTCGACAACGACGAAGCCCGCGCCCAGGCCATCGCCGCGTGCCTGCAGTTCATCGACTACAGCCCCGTCACGACCGATAGCGTCGAGTCGATCGAGGTGTCGTCGCATCGGCCGCAGGACTGGCTCGCGGTGCTCGTCGGCGGCGTCAGCGATTGGAACGCGCTGGGCGAGTTCGTCGGCTGGCTCAAGCGCGACCGCTATCACCCGCCGCTGCTGATGCTGCCGCCCAACCAGGAAAAGGCGATCGCGGCGCTCGAGCTGGATCGCAGCGCCTGCATGGCGCTCGACTACCCGGTCAAGTACGCGCAGCTCAACGAACTGCTGCGCCGCGCGGGCCTGGTGCGGATGGACCAGCAGGCCGCTACGACGCGCGTGGCCGGACCCTCGGGACAGTCGGTTGCGATCCGTCGCGTGAAGCGCCTGATCGAACAGGTGGCCAGCCACGACACCACGGTGCTGATCACCGGCGAGTCCGGCACCGGCAAGGAAGTGGTCGCGCGCGCGGTGCATGAGCACTCGGCGCGACGTGACAAGCCGTTCGTCGCGGTCAACTGCGGCGCGATTCCCGCCGACCTGCTCGAGTCCGAGCTGTTCGGTCACGAGAAGGGCGCCTTCACCGGCGCGATCACCACGCGGCGCGGCCGTTTCGAGATGGCCGACGGCGGCACGCTGTTTCTCGACGAGATCGGCGACATGTCGCTGCCGATGCAGGTGAAGATCCTGCGCGCGCTGCAGGAACGAACCTACGAGCGCGTCGGCTCCAACCGCAGCCAGCGTTGCGACGTGCGCGTGATCGCGGCCACGCACCGCAACCTCGAGCAGGCGATCGTCAAGGGCACGTTCCGTGAAGACCTGTTCTATCGGCTGAACGTGTTCCCGATCGAGATGCCGCCGCTGCGCGAGCGTCTCGAGGATCTGCCGCTGCTGATCGACGATCTGATCGCGAGCCTGGAGAAGCACGGACACGGCGCGGTCGCGCTCGCGCCGGCCGCGGTCGAGACGCTGCGCACCTATCACTGGCCGGGCAACGTGCGCGAGCTGTCCAACCTGATCGAACGTTTGGCGGTGCTGCATCCGCGGTCGGTGGTGCAGCCGGCGGATCTGCCGGCACGCTATCGCGGCAATGCACCTCTGGCGGCGGCGGAGACGCCGGCGCAGACGCTGCTTCCCGGCGATTCGCTGATCGGAGCGGACTCGGCGATGCCGACGCGCCGGCCCGGCGGTGGCGAGGCGGTGCTGCCGCCCGACGGGGTCAATCTGAAGGACCACATCGAAGCCATCGAATTGCAGCTGATCAAGCAGGCGCTGGCGCAGTCCAACGGCGTGGTCGCGCACGCGGCCAAGCTGCTCAACACGCGCCGCACCACGCTGGTCGAAAAGCTGCGCAAGTACGGGTTGACGCGCGAGCTGGCGGGGGATTCCGAGGCCAACGCCGAGGTTTGAGCGCCGTTCCACGGTAGCCTGGTCGCAGCCCAGGGTGTTCTTCACCCAATCCCCGGGCTTCGCGCGGGCTCCGGATGCGATGTCAGGTGCAGGAGGCCCGTATGTGCCGCAACATCAAGACCCTGTTCAACTTCGCGCCCCCGGCGAGTGACGACGAGATCCGCGCCGCCTCGCTGCAGTTCGTGCGCAAGCTCAGCGGCTTCAACACGCCATCGAAGATCAACCAGGCGGCGTTCGATCAGGCGATCGACCAGGTCGCCGATGCGGCGACGCTGCTGTTGCAGTCGCTCGTCACGCTGGCGCCGCCCAAGGATCGCGACATCGAGCGCGAGCGCCGGCAGGCGCAGGCCGTACGACGCTTCGGTCGCGCCTGAACCTCTTCACCGGCCGCATGCGATCGCGGCCCCGCTTGCTCGTCATCATTCCTCATGGCCCTGAGCGCGACGCTGCACCGCTTCACGATCCAGCTGGCGAACATGGATCGCAACATCTTTGCGGATTTCGAGTTGCGCGTGGCGCGGCAGCCGTCCGAGACGGCCGAGTTCATGCTGTTGCGCGTGCTGGCCTACTGCCTCGAGCACGAGGACGGCATCGCCCTCACCGAGGGCGTTGCGGCGGTCGACGAACCCGCCGTGCTGGTGCGCGACCTGACGGGCCGCATCACGGCATGGATCGAAGTCGGCGCCCCGGACGCCGAGCGCCTGCACCGCGGCAGCAAGCTCGCGGGGCGTGCGGCGCTGTACACGAACCGGCAGATCGAGCCGCTGCTCGCGCAGTACGCCGGAGCGCGCATCCACCGTGCGGCCGAACTTCCGGTGCATGCGCTGGATCGCGCGTTCGTCGCGCAGGCGGCGCAGCGTCTTCAGCGTCACTCGAAGCTGTCCGTCACCTTCACCGAGGGTCAGCTCTACCTGGACATCGACGGCGACCCGCTATCGACCACGGTCGTCACCCGGCCGGTGGGCGGCCTCGACGGCCCATGAGGAGGGCGGGCCGCGGCGTCGATCGCGATCGGATCCGACCCCCGGGCTACACGCCCGGCGCGCCCGGAAATCCCAGGTAGTACTGCCCCGTGAGCATGCCGCCGTCGACCGCGATCTCGGCGCCGCACAGATACGAGGATTCGTCGCTGGCCAGGAACAGCGAGGTGCGCGCCACTTCCTCGGGCTCGCCGACGCGCTGTTGCGGCACCATGGCGTAGCGCTTGTTCACGTCGGCGCGGGCTTCCGCGTACGGATTGCCCATCGCGGTGTCGATGCCGCCGGGATGGACCGAGTTCACGCGCACGCCCTTGTGCCCGTACTCCATCGCCGCCACGCGCGTCAGGCCGCGGATGCCCCACTTGGAAGCGCAGTACGCGCCCAGGCCGTTGGCGCCCTTCATGCCGTCGGCCGAGGAGATGTTGACGATGCTGCCGCGGCCGCGATCGCACATCCGGCTGCCCACGGTGCGCACACCCAGGAACGTGCCGGTGAGGTTGATGCCGGTGACGCGCTCGAAATCGTCCTTGGCAGTCTCGCGGATCGTGCGGAACAGCAGCACGCCCGCGTTGTTGACCAGCACGTCGATGGCGCCGAAGCGGGACTCGGTGTCCTCGACCAGCGCCTGCCACTGCGCTTCGTCACGCACGTCGAGATGACGAAAGTGCGCGCCCGCACCCAGCGATGCGGCGAGCCTGGCGCCGTCCTCGTCGAGCACGTCCGCGATCACGACCTTGGCGCCCTCGGCCACGAACAGCCGGCACGTCGCCGCGCCCATGCCGCGTGCGCCGCCGGTGATGATCGCAACCTTGTCCTGCAGTCTTCCCGCCATGCCGTTCTCCTCGCGATGCGCGCATTGGAAGCCCAAACGCGGGACGCGGATTCGTCCGGGTGGATGAACAGCCGCAGGCCGGCCGGACAGCGGGGTGTGCGCGCGGGCGAATGAAGCCGATGCGGGGCGAGGGCAGCATCGCCGGTCTGCGGGTCGCCAGAACCCGGCCCGAGGAGATCCGATGCGCCACTTCGTTTCGCTGCTCGCGCTGTTCGTGGGGCTCTGCATCGCGGCCCAGGCCCGGTCCGCAACGCCGCTGCCCGCGCCCGACGGCCAGGCGCGCAGCGCGCCCGCACCGGGAAGCTCGCGCGCCGGCGTCAGCTACGACGTGACGATCCATGCACGCGACGGCGCCGTTATCGCGTTCACCGTCCACGAGCCGTTGCAGATGGTCGGCGGGAAAACCTATCCCCTGCTGATGACCGGCCCCGGATTTGGGATGCCGCGCGTGAATTCGCTGATGCGCGAGCTCGTGGCCCCGCCCGGGACGCCGTTGGCGGACACGTTCACCACCAAGCAGTACACCGACGCGGGCTATGTCGTCGTGGCGTTCGACCAGCGCGGCTTCGGCCAGTCCGGCGGACAGGTCTCGATCATGGATCCGGACCAGGACGGCGACAGCCTCGTGCGCATCGTCGACTGGGCCGAGGCCAACCTGCCGTACCTGATGCGGCGCGACGGAAATCTCGTCCTGGGAACCTACGGCGCCTCGTACGGCGGCGGCTTCCAGCTGCTGCTCAACAACGTCGACCCGCGCCGTCGCCTCGACGCGATGATCCCGAGCATCACCTGGAACGATCTGGGCTACAGCCTCAATCCGGGCGCGGTGCCCAAATCCGCCTACGCGCTGGCGTTGATCCTGGCGGGCGAGGCCAGCAGCCGTCTGAATTCCGATCCGCGCGTGCGCGACCTCGCCGCCCATGGCCTGCTCGACGGCCGTTTCACCGACGCCGACAACGCGATGCTGCGCTACCACAGCAACCGGTATTTCTGCGACGGCGTATCGCAGCCGGGCAAGCGCATCGCCACGCATCCGCCGAAGGTCGATGCGCTGTTCCTGCAGGGCATGTTCGACGTCATCTTCAATCTCAACGAGGGACTCGATAACGCCCAGTGCCTGCGCGAGACCGGCGGCGACGTGCGACTGATCGGCTACAACGTCGGGCACGTCCTGCCCTCGGGCACGGGCCTGGTGATCGACGGCATCGGCAGCCCCGGCGATTTCTCGCGCTGCGGTCCGCATGTTGCGGACGCGGTCAGCCGCACCTGGTTCGACGCCAAGCTCAAGCGCGATCCGGCCGCCATCACCGCGCTGGGCCGCGTGCCGCGCAACTGCATCACGATCGCTTCGAACGGCGAGGGCGTGGTGGTGGACGCGGTCAAGGTCGGCGGAACGAAGGCGATGGTGCCCAAGACGCTGGTGCCGTCGCTATCACCGCTGCCGTTGTCGGTGCCGCTGTACCGGGCGACCGCGCCGACGGTGGTCGCGGGCATTCCCACCGCCACGGTCGTCATCGCCAATCCGCTGCCGCTGCCCGGACTGCCGGGCGGCCTGCCGCTGGGTGTCGGCAGCGACGACGCGATGATCTTCGTGGCGATCGCGCGCAGCCGGCAGGGCCTGCCGTCGCAGCTGGAAATCCTCAACGATCAGGTGCGGCCGCTGCGCGGATTCGGCACGCACGTGCTCGAGCTCAACGGCATCGGCACGAAGCTCGCCGCGGGCGACCAGCTGCACCTGCTGATCTCGGCCAGCAGCCTGCCGCAGTTCCCGATCGAGATCGCGCGCAATCCCCTGCTGCTGGCGGTGAGCGTGTCGGGCAGCGTGCAGCTGCCGGTGCTCGGCAACGTCGCGACGGTGCGTTAGCCCTATTCGACGACCGCCGGGTGCGGCGGCGTGGGACCGCCGAGCATCGGGCGATGCGACGGCGGCTGGCGGCCCTGGTCGGTCACGCCGTAGTCCTGGGCGAGTTCCGCGCCGATGTGCACGTGGCCGGATTTTTCCGCGCGTTGCGGATCGCGGTACAGCGCCGCGATCACGTGACCGGTGAATTCGGGCGTCTCGGCGATCTCCCAGAAGCCGCCGTACTTCTGCGGATCGGCGTCCATCACGCGCTTGGTGCGATCGGTGCGGAGCATGCCCATCCAGATCGACACCGCCGCGACGTTGAACGGCTTCAGATCCACGCCCATGTCCTTGGCGAACTTGTCGACGCCGACTTTCTGCGCGCCGTAGCCGGGGCCGTGCATGTAGCAGCTGGCGCCGAACGACGACGTGAACGCGATCAGGCCGTTCCTGCGCGCCGCCATCTGCTTGGCCGCGTGCCAGCTCGCGACGTACGCCGAGCGCAGGCCGACGTCGAGGATGTCGACCATGTCCAGCGGTTTTTCGAAGAACGGTCCCTTCAGGATCAGGCTGTCGTGCAGAAAGGTTGCATTGTTCACCAGGATGTCGGTGCCGCCGGATTCCTCGGCCACGCGCGCGAACAGCCCCTCGACCTGCGCGTCGTCACGATGATCCACCGCCACCGCGATGCCGCGGCCGCCGGCGCGCGTGACGAGTTCGGCGGTCTCGTGGACGGTGCCGGGCAGCGGTGCGTCACCCGACTTCTGTGAGCGCCCGGTGACGTACACCGTCGCCCCGTGCGATCCGAGCGCGATGGCGATGCCCTTGCCAGCGCCGCGCGAGGCGCCGGTGACGACGGCGGTGACGTTCTTCAGATCCATCTAACGCTCCTGGTTTCGAAGCTGGTACTTGAGCACCTTGCCCGAGGGATTCACCGGCAGCGCGTCGACGAACGCGACGCTGCGCGGCACCTTGTAGTTCGCCATGTTCTCGCGGCACCACGCGATCAGCGCCTTGTCGTCGAGCGTCGCGCCGGGCCGCAGTACCACGTAGGCCTTGCCGACCTCGCCCAGACGCTCGTCGGCAACGCCCACCACCGCGCTCTGCGCGATCGCCGGATGCGCCGCCATCAGGCGCTCGATCTCGGCGGGATAGCAGTTGAAGCCGCCGGTGATGTAGAGGTCCTTGATGCGATCGGTGATGCGGATGTAGCCGCGCTCGTCGAGGACGCCGACGTCGCCGGTGTGCAGCCAGCCGTCGGCATCGATGGTCTCCGCCGTCGCCTTCGGATCGTCCAGGTAGCCCTGCATGACGTTGTAACCACGCACGACGATCTCGCCGGGTGCGCCTGCGGCGACCGGCCGGTTGTCGGCGTCGACGCAGCGCATCTCGACGCCGGCCACCGCCTTGCCCGAGGTCAGCGCGATCGTCTGCGCGTCGTCACCGCCTTCGCACAGCGACACCACGCCGCAGGTTTCGGTCAGGCCGTAGCCGGTCAGCACGAGACGGAAGCCGAGTTCGGCGCGGATGCGTTCGATCAGGCTCGGGGCGATCGCCGCGGCGCCGGTGATCGTGGCGCGCAGCGACGACAGATCGGTCGTCGCGCGCTCGGGGTCGTCGAGCAGCGACACGAACAAGGTCGGCGGTCCCGGCAGCACCGAGATGCGATCGCGTGCGATGCGACGCAGCACCGCCTTGGCGTCGAACACCGCGTGCGGCAGCACGGTCAGGCCAGCCAGCAGCCCGCCGAGCCAGCCGACCTTGTAGCCGAACGCGTGAAAGAACGGGTTGACGATCAGGTAGCGATCTTCGGGCACCAGTCCCACCGCCGCCGACCACGCCGCGATCGTGCGCAGGTTCTGCGCCTGCGTGGTCATCACGCCCTTGGGTCGGCCGGTGGTGCCGGACGTGAACATCACGTCCATCAGCTCGGTGCCATCGACGGCCGCTTCGGCCTGGTGCAGCGTCGCTTCGGAGACCGATTCGGCACGCGACAGGAACGCGGCCCATCCGGTGTCGTCGAGAACCACCACGGTTTCGAGGCGCGTCGGCCGATGCGGTGCGAGCAGCGCGGGATAGTCGGTATCGAGAAATCGTCCGGCGCAGACCAGCAGTCGCGCGTCGCTGCGCGCCAGGATGTCGCCGGCTTCCGCGCCCTTCATCCGCGTGTTGATCGGCACCAGCGCCGCGCCGATCGAATGTGCGGCCAGACCCGCGACGATCCATTCGAGACGATTGGGTGACCAGATCGCGACGCGATCGCCGCGCTGAAGTCCGTGCGCGAGCAGCGCGCTGGCCGCGAGTCGGCGTTGCCGATCGAGGTCGCGGTAGCTGATGGACGCGCCGCTTTCCTCGACCACGGCGAGGCGCTCGCCGTGCAAGGCGACGGAAGCGGCGAAGGCAGCCGGGACGGTGGTCACGGGCGGTGCGTTGCTCCCTCTCCCCGCGTGCCGGGAGAGGGTGGGGGTGAGGGACTCGTGCCGAGCGGCGCGCCGCCAGAAGCGCCCCTCACCCTGACCCTCTCCCCGCACGCGGGGAGAGGCGGCCAGGGATTCAATCCGCCCACATCAAATATCCGTTGTCGATCCGCATCTCCGCGCCGTTGATGAACCGCGACTCGTCCGACCCCAGGAACAGCACCAGATTGGCGATGTCCTCGGGCTTGGCCATGCGCGTCATCAGCTGCTTGGGGTCCTTCTCGCGGATGTAGCCGGGCTTGCCGGTGCCCAGGCGCTTCGTCGTCATCACCATCGGCGTCATGATCCCGTCCGGGTGGATCGAGTTGCAGCGGATCGGATAGAGCTGCGCCTTGCAGTGCGCTGCCACGCTCTTGGTCAGCGTGGTCACCGCGCCCTTGGACGCGCTGTAGGCCACCGTCGACGACTGCCCGCCGATGCCGGCCATCGACGACATGTTGATGATCGATCCGCCCGTGGGCTTCTCGCGCAGGGCGGCCAGGCCGTGCTTGCAGCCGAGGAAATAGCCGTCGGAATTGACGCGCTGCACCTTCTGCCACAGGTCCAGCGGCGTCTCCTCGATCGAGCCCATCGCCAGGATCGCGGCGTTGTTGACCAGCACGTCGATGCCGCCGAAGCGTTCCTTGGCCTGCGCCAGCGCGGCGATCCAGTCTTCTTCCGACGCGATGTCCTGGCGCACGAACAGCGCGGAGTCGCTGCCGATCTCGGCGGCGACCGCGCGGCCGGCTTCCTCGTTGAGGTCGGTGATCACGACGCGCGCGCCTTCGCGGGCATAGAGCAGTGCGTCGGCCTTGCCCACGCCGCTGGCACCGCCGGTGATCAGCGCCACTTTCCCGCTTACGCGTCCGCTCATGTCGTCGAAGCTCCGATCGAGGTTGTTGCTGATCCGGCCAGGCCGGCCGCCGCCGCGTGTGCGCCGGCGCGACGGCCGGACCACAGGCAATCGGCCAGCGACAGGCCGCTCACATAATGATTGGACGCGATCCCGATCGCCGTGCGCCCGACCGCGTACAGGCCGGCGATCGGCTGGTCGGCGGCATCGAGCACGCGGTTGGAACGCTCCTCCACGCGCAGGCCGCCGAGCGTGATCGCCGGGCAGGGGAAGGTGCGGCTGGTGACCGCGATGTCGAGCGCATAGAACGGCGCGGTGTCGAGCGGCGCGCGCAGATCGTCGGCCTTGCCCAGCTCGTCGGGTTCGCCGCCGCGCAGATCGGCGGCGTGGCGCGCGAGCGTGGCGCGCAGCGCATCGCCGGGAATGCCGATCTTCATCGCCAGTTCCTCCGGCGTGCGACCGCGCCTGGCGGACCACATCAGCATCAGCGCCGGGTATTTCTGGAACGGCCAGACCTTGGAGCGCAGGCACTCGCGGATCGCGGTGCGGCGCAGTGCCGCGTCGAGGATCAGCCAGGCGCGACCGCCGTGATGCTCGACCATCTCGACGCCGAGTCGCGCGCCGTAGACCTGTTCGTTGCAGAAGCGCCGGCCCTGGTCGTCCACGACGATGCCGCGCGGCAGATTCTGCGGCGGATTGATGAAGCGCCACGCCGAGACCTTGTCCATCCGCGCCGGCACACCTCCGACCGAGGCGCCCAGGCGGATGCCGCTGCCGTCGCAGCCGGTCGCGCCCAGGCGAAGCGTCTTTTCGTACTTGGGCGCGAAGCGCTGGACCATGTCGCGATTGAAGATGAAACCGCCGGTGGCCAGCACCACGCCGTGCCGCGCCCGGATGTGGCGGACGTCGGCGACCGAGGTCTCGAGCAGGCGCGCCTTGGCGCGCAGGCGGTCGGCCCAGCCGGGAAACAGGTTGTGCACGTTCTCGGCGCGCGCGATCAGCTTGTCGTGGTGGCGTGCGATCGCCGATCCCGCCTTGAAGCCGCCGGCCTCGACGCCGATCACGCGGCCGTCGGCGTCGCGCAGCAGGCGCCGCGCCGAGGTCTGCGGGATCACCGGGATGCCGAGCGCGTCCATGCGCTTGCGCAGGTGCTCGAAGAGATTGCGTCCGGACATCCAGGTGCCCTGCGCGCGATGCCCGCGCGGTGCCGGCTCGGCCTGCGCGGCGAAGGCCGGGACCGGTTCGTTGCCCGAGTAGTACAGGTAGGTGCCGTCGGGCGGATACGAGGTCTTGGGCGGCGGCACGGTCGAGTCGAAGCAGGCGCCGATCGACTCGAGCCACTCGATCAGGCCGCGGCTGTCCTGGCAGAAACGCTGCAGCTGCTCGTGGCTGACCGCGTCGCCGGTCTCGTTGCGCAGGTAGCGGAACATCGCGTCCGGCGTATCGGCATACCCGAAGTGGCGCTGCTGGCGCGTGCCGCCGCCGGCGTAGACCACGCCGCCACTGCGCGCGGTCGCGCCGCCGCCGTGGAAGCGGTCGATCACCAGCACGTCGGCGCCGGCTTCGCGCGCGGCGATCGCGGCGGCGGCACCCGCGGCGCCGAGGCCGACGACCAGCACGTCGCACTCGCGGTCGAAGGTCGGACGCTCGCCGGCGGCGAGATCGATGGGGCCGTCTATCGGCAGGGTGCCGTCGGCGGCGGGCGGCGGAAGCGACGAGTCGGGCACGGGACGCAGGGCGATCGCAGGCGGGGGCGGTCCGCGCATGGTTGGCGAAGGTGGTCGCGCGAGCGTCGTCCGATCAGGTGAGGGTTGCGCCGTCTCGGCGGAGGAAAAAGCGTTCAACGCAGAGGCGCAGGAAACACGTTGAACGAGGTTTTTCACCCTTTGCGTTCTTTGCGCCTTTGCGTTGAATTGTTTTGCTTTGAGAACCCTGCTTCCGGGCACGCACTCACCTGAATGGGTGAAGCCTCACGAGGCTGAGGCCTCGAAGATGCGACGCATCGAAACCCGACCCGGTGAGCGCGCAGATGAAGGGCAGCATCCAAAGACTGTCGTATGTGGTGGCACAGACCACCGACGCGTCCCGGTGGAAGCAGTTCGGCGAGCAGGTGCTCGGCATGGCGGTGACGCCCACCGACGACGGCGGCGCGCTGATCAAGATGGACCGCCGCGACTTCCGCATCGCGGTGGAGAAAGCCGATCGGGATCGCTACGCCGTGTCCGGCTGGGAGGTCGCGGATCACGCGGCGTTCGAGTCTATGGTTGCGGCGCTGCGCAAGGCCGGCGTCGAGGTGACCGAAGGCACGCAGGTGCTGCGTGCCGCGCGCAAGGTCGATCGCGTCGTGAGCTTTCGCGATCCGGCCGGCAACCTGCACGAGCTGAGCTACGGCTACACCGGCGGCCAGGCGAACTTCGTTTCGCCGATCGGCCACACCGGCTTCAAGACCGGCATCTATGGCGCGGGCCACACGGTGCTGCCGGCGCTGCCCTTCGACGAGACGCTGGCGTTCTATCGCGACGTGCTCGGCTTCGGCCTGTCCGACGAGTTCCACTTCCAGCCGGGACCGGATGCGCCGGTGATGCGCATCTACTTCCTGCACGCCGCGTGCGGTCGTCACCACAGCGTGGCGCTGGCCGAGATGCCCAACCCGTCCGGCTGCGTGCACGTGATGGTCGAGGTCAACTCGATGACCGAGGTGGGCCGGGCGCATGACCGCGCCACGCAGGCCGGCGTGAAGTTCATGGCGACGCTGGGCGAGCACGAGAACGACCGCATGACTTCGTTCTACATCCTGACGCCGGGCGGCTTCGCGCTGGAGTACGGCTACGGCGGCATCACGGTCGATCCGAAGACCTGGACGACCACCCGGACCGAAAAGGTGTCGATCTGGGGCCACGATTTCTCGGTGGGGTTCCGTTGAACAAGGAACTGAGCGCTTCACAGGTCGTCGCGCAGCTGCGCGACGGCATGACCGTGGGGATCGGCGGCTGGGGCCCGCGGCGCAAGCCGATGGCGCTGGTGCGCGAGCTGCTGCGTTCGGATGTGAAGGATCTGACCGTCGTGGCCTACGGCGGACCCGAGGTCGGGATGCTCTGCGCCGCGGGCAAGGTGCGCAAGCTGGTGTACGGCTTCGTCACGATGGACGCGATCCCGCTCGAGCCGCACTTTCGCAAGGCGCGCGAGCGCGGCGCGATCGAGGTGATGGAGCTCGACGAGGGCATGTTCGAATGGGGCCTGCGCGCCGCCGGCATGCGCATGAGCTTCCTGCCGACGCGTTGCGGTCTGGGCACCGACGTGCTGACGAAGAATCCCTCGCTCAAGACCGTGGCCTCGCCCTACGACGACGGCGAGGTCTATGTCGCGATGCCGGCTCTGAAGCTCGACGTGGCGCTGCTGCACGTCAACGCCGCCGATCGCCTGGGCAACACGCTGATCAAGGCGCGCGATCCGTTGTTCGATGATCTGTTCGCGCGCGCCGCCGAGCGTTGCTATGTCAGCAGCGAGACGCTCGTCGATCGCTTCCAGCTCACGGCCGACGAGGCGCGCTTCAACCTGTTCGAGCGCTATCTCGTCCACGGCGTCGTGCACGCGCCTTGCGGTGCGCACCCGACCTACAACGGCCCGGACTACGGCTGGGACATGGAACACCTGAAGCGCTACAACGCCAGCGGCGCGGAAGAAGGCGGGTGGCAGAAGTACGCCGACGAGTTCGTCGCCATTGCTGAGAGCGAGTACCTCGTGAAGAACGGCGGCGCCGCGCGCATCGCCAAGCTCAAGACGCCGGTGTTCTGATCATGACCCCGCGTGCAACGCTGGCCGAACTGCTGATCGTCGCCTGCTCGGAAGCCTGGCGCGGCGACGGCGAAGTGCTCGCTTCCGGCATCGGCGTGATCCCGCGCCTGGGCGCCTCGCTGGCCAAGCTCACGCATTCGCCCGGCCTGCTGATGACCGACTCCGAGACGATGCTGGTGTCCGAGCCGATCCCGCTCGGGCCGCGGGGCGACCACGTTCCGAGATACGAGGGCTATCTGTCCTTCAACCGCGTGTTCGAGTGCGTCTGGGGCGGCAAGCGCCACGCGATGATCGGGCCGACGCAGATCGATCGGTTCGGCCAGAGCAACCTGTCGGTCGTCGGTGGAACGTACGAGAAGCCCCGTTCCGCGATCCTCGGCGTGCGCGGCCTGCCGGGCAACCAGATCAATCACGCGAATTCCTACTTCGTCGCCAACCACGGTCCGCGCGTGTTCGTTGAGGGCGAGGTCGACATGGTGTCGGGGCCGGGCTACAACCCGGCGCGCTTCGCACCGGGCATGAAGCGGGACTTCATCGACCTGCGTCGCATCGTCACCGACCTGTGCGTGATGGATTTCGGCGGACCCGGTCACGCGGTGCGGGTGCGGTCGCTGCATCCCGGGGTGACGTTCGAGCAGGTGCAGGCGGCCACCGGCTTCCCGCTGCTGAAGGCGCCGGGGATGAGCCAGACGGCGCTGCCGACCGACGAGCAGCTGTCGATCATCCGCGGCCTGGATCCGCACGCGATGCGTGCGTCGCAGATCAAGAACGATCCGCCGGCCGTGAGGAACCCGTCGTGAGCGTCCGGCCGGTCGGTCCGCTCTCCCGCGTCTGGGAGAGGGTGGCGCGGAGCGCCGGGAGAGGGCCTTTCAACCGGCGGGCACCCTCTCCCCCAACCCCTCTCCCGCAGGCGGGAGAGGGGAGGAGATTTTCATGACTGACCTCGTCGAACCCAGGCAGGTCGACATCACCTACGAGACCGACGAGCCGGTGCTGTATCGCGTCGACGACGGCGCCGCCTGGATCACGATGAACCGGCCGGCGTTCCACAACGCGCAGAACTCGCAGATGACGTACGCGCTGGACGCCGCGTTCCAGCGCGCGGTGTCCGACGACGCGGTGAAAGTCATCGTGCTCGCGGGCAACGGCAAGCACTTCTCGGCGGGTCACGACATCGGCACACCCGGCCGCGACCTGCACAAGACGTTCGAGCGCCGGCACCTGCTGCCGGATCACACCAACAAGCCGGCGGCCGAGCTGCTGTACACGCGCGAGCAGGAGGTCTACCTGGGCATGTGCCGCCGCTGGCGCGACGTCCCCAAGCCGACCGTGGCGATGGTGCAGGGCGCCTGCATCGCCGGCGGACTGATGCTGGCCTGGGTGTGCGACCTGATCGTCGCCAGCGAAGACGCCTTCTTCCAGGACCCGGTGCAGCGCATGGGGATCCCGGGCGTGGAGTACTTCGCGCACGCGTTCGAGCTGCCGCCGCGCGTGGCCAAGGAATTCCTGCTGCTCGGCGAGCGGATGAGCGCGCAGCGCGCGTACAGCTTCGGCATGGTCAATCGCATCGTGCCGCGCGACCAGCTCGAGCCCGAGGTCAAAGGCATCTGCGCCAACCTCGCGCAGAAGGGCCGCCTCGGACTGTGGCTGACCAAGCAGGCGATCAACCACGTCGAGGAGTTGCGCGGCAAGCGCACGGCGATGGACGCGGTGTTCCACATGCACCACTTCGCGCACGCGCAGAGCGATCTGACCACGGGCAATCCGCTCGGCGGGCTGGACGCGAAGAGCATGGCGGCCGGCAACAAGAGGCAGTCGGGGCAATGATCGTAATAAAGCCTTTCAACGAAAAGACGCAAAGAACGCAAAGGAGAATCGAAGATCTCTCTTTGCATTTCTTTGCGTCCTTTGCGCCTTTGCGTTTGAAGCTTTTCATCGCGTCACGCGCATGACCGGCGCGCTCGACACGTCACTGACCCGCCTGCTCGGCTGCCGCTATCCGATCGTGCAGACCGCGATGGGCTGGGTCGCCGATGCCAGGCTCACCGCCGCGACCAGCAACGCCGGCGGCTTTGGCTTTCTGGCGGCGGCGACGATGTCGACCGCCGAGCTCGACGCGGCGATCGCGGCGATGCGCGAGCTGACGCCGCAGCGCTTCGGCGTCAACTTCCACATGTTCCAGCCCAACGCGGCCGAGGTGATCGAGCGCGTGATCGCCAACGCCGATCGCGTGCGCGCCGTCTCGTACGGGCGTGGGCCGGATGCGAAGACGATCAGGCGGCTCAAGGATGCGGGCGTGCTGTGCATGCCCACGGTGGGCGCGCTCAAGCATGCGCAGAAGGCGGTGGAGCTCGGCGCCGACATCATCACCGTGCAGGGCGCCGAGGGCGGCGGGCACACGGGCTCCGTGCCGACGACGCTGCTGCTGCCGCAGGTCCTCGACGCGGTGAAGGTGCCGGTCGTGGCGGCCGGCGGTTTCCACAGCGGTCGGGGCCTGGCCGGCGCATTGGCGTTCGGCGCCGCCGGCATCGCGATGGGCACGCGCTTCCTGATGACGGCCGAATCGCCGGTTCCGGGCGAGACGCTGGCGAAGTACCTCGCGGTCAAGGACCCGGCGCACATCCGCGCTTCGACCGCGCTCGACGGCCTGCCGCAGCGGATGATCGACAACCCGTTCCTGCTGAGCCTCGAGAACGGCGGGCTGCTGCGCCGTCTGGTGGTCGCCTTGTCGAGCGCGTGGCAGTGGCGCGCGCACACCGGCATGAGTCTCTCGCACATGGTGAAGACGTTCTTCGCCGCGCTGCGCGAAGGCGAGTCGGCCATCCAGACGATGATGTCCGCCAACGCGCCGGTGATCATCCAGCGCGCGATGGTGCAGGGACGGCCCGACGAGGGCGTCCTGCCCAGCGGGCAGGTCGCGGCGGTGCTCGATTCGCTGCCGACGGTGGCCGAGTTGATGCAGGCCATCGTGGTTGAGGCGGAACGCTGCCTGCTGGCGCTCCCTCGTAGCCCGGGCGAAGCCCGGGATGCAAAAGCCCCGGGCTTTGCCCGGGCGACGGATTCGACGGAGGCGTGATGACGCCATTCAAGACCATGATCACCGACGGCGTCGCCGAACTGGTGATCGACAAGCCGCCGGTCAACGCGCTCGACAGCGCCGGCTGGCACGCGCTGGCCGACGAGATCGCGCGCCTGGGCACCGATCCGGCCGCGCGCGTGATCGTGCTGCGGGCCGAAGGCCGCGGCTTCTGCGCCGGCGTCGACATCAAGGAACTCGATGCGCACCCGGATCGCATCATCGACGTCAACGCCGGCAACTACCGCAGCTTCGAGGCGGTGCACCGCAATCCGTTGCCGGTGATCGTCGCGGTGCACGGCTTCGTGCTCGGCGGCGGCATCGGCCTGGCCGGTGCGGCGGACATCGTGGTCGCCAGCGAGGACGCGACGTTCGGCGTGCCCGAGGTCGATCGCGGCGCGATGGGCGGCGGCGCGCACCTGCAGCGGCTGTTCCCGGTGCAGAAGGTGCGGATGATGTATTTCACCGGCGATCCGATCACTGCCTCCGAGGCGCATCGTCTCGGCGCGGTCGAGCGCGTGGTGCCCAAGGCCGAGCTGCGCGAAGCGGCGCTGTCGATCGCGCGCAGGATCGCGGCCAAGAGCACGGCGATGATCCGCCTGGCCAAGGAATCGTTGAACGGCATCGAGGACGGCAACCTCGAGAACAAGTACCGCTGGGAGCAGGGCTTCACGCTGCAGGCCTATGCCAGCAAGGACTCCGCCGAGACCCGGCGTGCGTTCGTCGAAAAACGCGACGCCAAGTTCGAGAAAAAGTCATGAGATTGGAATACACGGAGCGCCAGAAGGCGTTCCGCCAGGAGATCCGCGACTGGCTCGCGGCCAACGTGCCGTCGGGCGCGCTGCCGAGCTTCGACACCGAGGAGGGTTTCGCCCAGCACCGGGCGTGGGAGCGCAAGCTTTCGACGGCGAGCCTGTCGGCGGTGACCTGGCCGTCGGCGCTCGGCGGACGCGGCCTGGATCTCATCGAGTGGCTGATCTTCGAGGAAGAGTACTGGCGGGCGAACGCGCCGCTGCGCGTCAACCAGAACGGCATCTTCCTGCTCGCGCCGACGTTGATGGATCACGGCACGCCGGAGCAGAAAAAGCGTTTCCTGCCGCGAATGGCCGACGGCAGCGACATCTGGGCTCAGGCGTGGTCGGAGCCGGGCGCGGGTTCCGACATGGCCGCGATCCGTTGCAAGGCCACGCGCGACAATGGGCACTACGTGCTGAGCGGCCAGAAGATCTGGTCGACGCGCGCGGTGTGGGCCGATTGGTGCTTCGGACTGTTCCGCAGCGATCCGTCGTCGTCGCGCCATCACGGCCTCACCTTCCTGCTGCTGCCGCTGAAGTCGCCGGGCATCACGATCCGGCCGATCCGTCAGCTCAACGGCCTGCCGGGCTTCGCCGAGATCTTCTTCGACGACGTGAGGGTGCCGGTCGAGAACCGCATCGGCGAGGAGGGCGAGGGCTGGAACATCGCGATGGCCACCGCCGGTTTCGAGCGCGGCCTGATGCTGCGGTCGCCCGCGCGCTTCCAGCAGACCGCCAGGCGCCTGGTCGATCTCTACCACCGCAACCGCGCTGCGGCGGACGCCGATCCGTCGATCCGCGACGCCGTGCTCAAGGGCTGGATGGACGCCGAGGCCTACGCGCTGGCGACGTACGCGACGGCCAGCCGCCTGGCGCGCGGCGGGCAGATCGGCGCCGAGGCCAGCACCAACAAGATCTTCTGGTCGGAACTCGACGTGCTGATGCACGAGACCGCGATGAGCCTGCTCGGCGCGCGCGCCGAGCTGATGCCTGCGGCGCCGGAGGCGGCGGGTGTCGAGGGATGGCTCGACGGCTTCCTGTTCTCGCTGGCGGGTCCGATCTACGCGGGGACCAACGAGATCCAGCGCAACATCATCGCCGAGCGGATGCTCGGCCTGCCGAGGGCGTAGCCGTGGATTTCACCTTCGACGACCAACAGATCGAGTTCCGCGACGCGATCCGCAAGTTCCTCATGGTCGAGGCGGCGCCCGAGTCGCTGCGCGAGATCTGGGAGACGCGTTCCGGACGTTCGAACGACCTGCGCGCCAAGCTCGCCGACCAGGGCCTGACGGCGATCTCGGTGCCCGAAGCGCACACCGGCATGGGCCTGGGCGACCTGGACTGGGTGCTCGCGCAGCAGGAACTCGGCTACTACGCGATTCCGGATTCGCTCAGCGACACCGCGTACCTCGCGGTGGACCTGCTCAAGCAGCTGCCGGCCGGCAACGCGCTGGCGGCGTCGTTCCTGCCGCGCATCGCCTCGGGACAGGCGCGAATCGCCATCGCACACCCGCTCAATCCGCTGACGGCGGATGCGGAGAACGCCGAGCTGCTGCTGCTGTGGCACGACGACGAGGTGCATGCGCTCAGGCCGGGGCAGGCGAAGCTCGTCCCCAACCAGAGCCTCGACATGTCGCGCCGACTGTCGCGCGTGGACTGGACGCCGAGCGCGACGAGTCGCGTGTGTGGCGCCGATGCCGGTCGCGGGATCTGGGCGGACGTCGTCAATCGCGCCGGCGTGGCACTGGCCGCGCAGCTCGTGGGGCTGGCGTCGCGCATGCTCGATCTGGGCATCGACCACTCGGCCAATCGCAAGCAGTTCGGCAAGCCGGTCGGCTCGTTCCAGGCGGTGAAGCACCACCTGGCCGACGTCGCGGTGAAGATCGAGTTCGCGCGCCCGGTGGTCTATCGAGCCGCATACGCGATGCAGAAGAGCGATCCGCAGCGCGCGGTGCACGTGTCCCACGCGCGCCTGGCCGCCGGCGAGGCGGCGCGGCTGGCCGCGCGACGCAGCCTGCAGGTGCATGGCGCGATGGGCTACACCTGGGAAGCCGATCTGCAGATGTTCATGAAGCGCGCGTGGGCGCTGGAGGCGAGCTGGGGCGATCGCGGCTTCCACAAGACCCGCGTCGCGGCCCACGTGCTGGGCGAGGGCGCGGCGCTGGGGCCATCCCAGACTTTCTGAGGGGTTGTAAGGACCTGCTACCGATGCGTCGGCGTGGCCGGCGCGGGATAATCGCGGTCCCCCAAGATCAGGACATCACGGAGACAGTTTCATGGCCGAGGCCTACATCATCGATGCGCTGCGCACTCCCACGGGCAAGCGCAAGGGTTCGCTCGCGAACGTTCACCCCGCCGACCTCGGCGCTTTCGTGCTCAAGACGATCGTCGGCCGCAACGCGGTGCCGGCAGACGACGTCGAGGACGTGATCTTCGGCTGTCTCGATGCGATCGGACCGCAGGCCGGCAACATCGCGCGCTCGTGCTGGCTGGCCGCCGGCCTGCCGCTGCACGTGCCGGGCGTCACCATCGATCGCCAGTGCGGCTCGTCGCAGCAGGCGGTGCACTTCGCCGCGCAGGCCGTGATGTCGGGCACCAACGACGTGATCATCGCCGGCGGCGTTCAGAACATGACGATGATCCCGATCATGTCGGCCGCCTTCGCCGGCAAGCAGCTCGGCATCAGCGATCCCTATTCGGGGTCCAAGGGCTGGTCCGCGCGCTTCGGCGATGCCGAGATCTCGCAGTTCAACGGCGCCGAGATGATGTGCGAGAAGTGGAACCTGTCGCGCGAGGATCTCGAGAAGTTCGCGCTCGAGAGCCACCGTCGCGGTCGCCAGGCGATCGCCGAGCGCCGCTTCCAGCGCGAAGTGGTGCCGTTCAACGGCCTGGAGATGGACGAGACCACGCGCGAAACCTCGCTCGAGCAGATGGCCAAGCTCGAGACGCTGCGTCCGGGCGGCAAGATCACGGCCGGCGTCGCCAGCCAGATCAGCGACGGCGCCTCGGCGGTGATGATCGCCAACGACAAGGCGGTCAAGAAGTACGGTCTCAAGCCGCGCGCCCGCATCCACCACCTCAGCGTGTACTCGGACGATCCGGTGATGATGCTGTCGGCGCCGATCCCGGCGACGCGCCACGCGCTGAAGAAGGCCGGCATGAAGCTCGAGGACATCGACCTGGTCGAGATCAACGAAGCCTTCGCGCCGGTGGTGCTGGCCTGGCTCAAGGAGATCGGCTATCCGCACGCGAAGACCAACGTCAACGGCGGCGCCATCGCGCTGGGCCATCCGCTGGGCGCCACCGGCACCAAGCTGATGACGACGCTGCTGCACGAGCTCGAGCGCACCGGCGGACGCTACGGCCTGCAGACGATGTGCGAAGGCGGCGGCGTCGCCAACGTCACGATCATCGAGCGGCTCTGATTCGCTCCTTCTCCCCATGCGGTTTCAATCGCATGGGGAGAGGGGGTGGGGAGTCGCGCCACCCCGTCCGTCTGGCTGACGTCAACGCCGTCGCCGAACCGGACACTCTGGATCATTCTTCACCTCGATCCGGAGTCTCTCCCGTGGGCATCTGCACCAACCGCAGCATCATCGTCACCGGGGCTGGCGGCGGCCTGGGCCGCGCCTACGCGCTCGCGCTCGCGGCTGAAGGCGCCGGCGTGCTCGTCAACGACATCCGCCGAGAAGCCGCCGAGGCGGTGGTCGACGAGATCAAGGCGGCCGGCGGCGCCGCGGCGCCCAGCAGCGACGACATCACGACGATGGCCGGCGCGGCCCGGATCGTCGAAACGGCGGTCACGGCGTTCGGCGATGCGCACGGCGTGGTCAACAACGCCGGCATCGTGCGCGACCGGATGTTCGCCACGATGAGCGAGGAGGAGTGGGACCTCGTCATCAAGGTCCACCTCAAGGGTCATTTCTGCATCGCCAACACGCTGGTCAAGCGCTGGCGCGAGCAGATCAAGGCGGGCGCGAAAGTAGACGGACGCATCGTCAACACCAGTTCCGGCGCGGGCCTGCAGGGCAACATCGGCCAAGGCAACTACTCGGCGGCCAAGGGCGGCATCGCGAGTCTCACGCTGGTGCAGGCGGCGGAACTGGCGCGTTACGGCATCACCGCCAATGCGCTGGCGCCGGCGGCGCGCACCCGCATGACCGAAGGTCCGTTCGGCGAGGTGATGAAAAAGCCCGGCGACGGCCGCTTCGACCACTACGCGCCGGAGAACGTCGCACCGCTGGTGGTGTGGCTATGCAGTCCGCTATCCGCCGGCGTGACCGGCAAAGTGTTCGAGGTCGAAGGCGGCAAGCTGTCGATCGCAACCGGCTGGCACACCGGTCCGGTGCGCGACAAGAAGGCGCGCTGGAATCCGGCGGAGCTGAGCGACGTGGTTGCAGGTCTGATCGCCGAATCGCCGAAGGCACAGAAGGTCTACGGCACCTGAGGTGCACGCGTAGCCCGGGCGCAGCCCGGGGAGAACCCGCGTCAAAAGCCCCGGGCTTCGTCCGGGCGACCGGGGATCGCCGACGGTGGTTCCGGTTGCGGATCGAGTTCGCGCAACAATCGTTCGCGATACGCGACCTCGCGCTTGTACCCCGCGATCTTGCGCCCGGTCTTCAGAAACGCCGGCAGCACATCGAAGCGGCCGCGCAGCACGGCCGGAATCACCATGCGCAGCAGCTCCCCCGTCGTGAACGCATCCAGCGGCGATAGCGTCCGCGCGGAGACGGCCGCGAGCTTCGCGCACAGCGCCGGCGAGTGTTCGAGGTTCTCGGCCAGCAGCTTGAAAAAAGCGTCGTTGACGCCGGTCTCGCCCAGTCGCAGCGAATCGAAGTAGAGCGGCAGCGATTCGACGTCGCGCTCGCGCCAGTAACGCAGAAACGCGGACTCGCGACCGTCGAGGATCGCCTTCGACAACTGGCGCGCCGCGATCATCGCCGACGCGATGCCCATGCCGGTGGCGAAGTCCTTGAACGTCCCGGCGTCGCCGACCAGTGCGAACCCCGGTCCGACCGGGCGGCGGTAGAAGAAGTCGGCTTTCACGAGACTGCGCACACGCGTGATCGGCTCGCTCGCGGCGAGCAGCGGCGGCATCACGGGACATTCGGAGAGATAGGCAACCGACCTGTCCATCAGGTCGCCCTTCCATTCCTGCGCTTCGTCATTGGGTACGAGCGACACCATCACCATCGTGTCGGAGTCGCAACGGAACGCCGCTCGGATACCGGTGCCCAGGTAGTCGATGTGCGCCTGGAAGCCGGTGTAGCGATCGTCGGTGCGCCAGAGATCGGGCTGCGTGCGGTAGTGCCAGAACGCGCTGCGCGACATCGGCACCTTGAGGTACTCCTCGACGCCGGTGAGCCGCGCGATCGTCGAATGGCGCCCGTCGGCGCCGACGACCCATTTCGAGTGCAGCGTCTCGCGACCCGCGGGGCCTTCGACCACGACGCCGGTGACCCGCTCGCCGTTGCGCACCAGATCCACCACGCGCGTCCGATCGCGCAGTTCGGCACCGGCGGCGATCGCCGCGCGTTGCAACAGCGGATCGAGCGTGACGCGGCGCGGGCAACAGCCGGCGCGGGGCAGCGGTTGCGTGACGCAGGCGTAGTGGCCTTCCACACCGAACCGCAGCGACGGCGCCGCAGGCGTGACCGCGCGCACCGCGTCGCCGATGCCGAGCTCGTCGAGAATCACCATGCCCGGCGGCTGCAGGAAGTGCGTCGACATCGGGTTGTCGCTGAAGGCGGACATCGCCTCGACCATCAGCGTGCGCACGCCGGCGCGGGCGAGGTAGGCGCCGAGCGTGGCGCCGGCGCAGCGCGCACCGACGATGATCACGTCGTACGTCATCCCCCTGGTTCCTCCGGCGTTCGGCGATAGGGGCGAAATTCGCCGGCTGCACGCGCGACGTCAACGGTTCCGGGTCGGCGCGGATCGGCGGGAAGGCCGGAATCGGCCGCGCGCGGCCAAACCCTTCCCCCGTTCCGGGCGGCGGCATCCCCCGAAAGGGGTGACGTGCGACGATCGCGACCCGCGTGCCGCCTCCTGTTCGCCCATGGACGCCGTTTCCTTCTGCGACACCCCGACCTTGCGCATCGCCTACCTCGCGAGCGGCCCGGCCGACGGCCGGCCCGTGCTGCTGCTGCACGGCTGGCCTGACGACGCGACCACCTGGAGCGCGATCGTTGCGCAGCTGCACGCGGAAGGCTGCCGCACCTACCAGCCGTGGTTGCGCGGATTCGGCGCAACGCGGTTCCGCTCGGAGCGGACCGCGCGTTCCGGCGAGATCGCGGCCCTGGCGCAGGACGCGCTCGACTTCGCCGATGCGCTGGGTCTGAATCGATTCGCCGTCGTCGGCCACGACTGGGGCGCGCGTACGGCCTACCTGCTCGCCTGCACGCAGGCGCAGCGTGTCGAACGCTGCGCGGCCTTGTCGCTGGGCTGGCAGCCGGGCCCGTTGCCGACGCCGGGTCTCAGACAGGCCCAGGCCTTCTGGTACCAGTGGTTCATGCGCACCGAGCGCGGCGCGGAAACGGTGCGGACGCAAGGCAAGGCTTTCGCGCGCGAGATGTGGGACCTGTGGAGTCCGCCGGGCTGGTTCAACGAGGCGACCTTCGATGCGGTGGCGGCGTCGTTCGAGAATCCCGATTGGGCCGCGATCACGGTCCATTCGTATCGCGTGCGCTGGCAGGAGGCGCAAACCGATCCGGCCTACGCGGCGCTGTCGCGCGCCGCGCTGGAGGCCACGCACATCACCGTGCCCACGCTGGTGCTGCAAGGGGACGACGACCGCGTGATCCTGCCGGGCTCATCCGCGGGAAAGGAGCGGTATTTCACCGGCGGATATCGGCGCGTGGTGTTGCCGGGCGTCGGACATTTTCCGACGCGGGAAGATCCGCAGCGGGTCGGAGCGGAGTTGCGGGCGTTTTTGGGATGAGGACACCCCCGGCTGCGCCCGGCCTACGGTGCTACGCGCGCGATCGTGACGCGCGCCGTCTGCGTAGCCCGGGCGCAGACCGGGGCGGTTTGTTTTCTTTGACCCACCGTCCGCGTACCGGCTCGACCTTGCGCAGCCGCCTTGGCGCACGCGGCAGCGCGTCGTCGGCCTCGATCATTCCCAGCCGCAGCATCAGCGCATGCGCATCGTGCGGCGCGTGCACCTTGACGTCGTTGTCGAAGTAGCAATAGACATCGCGCGACCGGCGTGACGGTGCGCGCGCACCGACGCGCTGCGCATCACGCGGCTCGCGGCCTTCACGCCAGGTGGCGATGCGCGTGGCCCAGCGGTCGAGCGCCTCATCGGTGTAGCCGCTGGCGTAGAGCTCCTGGTCGCCGTGCAGCCGCAGGTAGACGAAGTCGGCGGTGAGGTCCTCGAAGTACGGCCAGCGTCCGGCGGTGTCGGCGAACACCACCGCGACGCGATGCTTCCGCAGCAGGCGCACGAACGACGGCACGGCGAAGCTTTCGTGCCGCACCTCGATGGCGTGGCGCAGCCGCCGCGAGCGGTCGAACGCCAGTCGCGTGCGCCCGAGCAGCTTGTCGTTGCGCGAGGCGGCGAGTTTGGCTGCCGCCGCCGTCGTGCGCGGCAGCAGGCCGAGAAACGCGTCCAGCAGGTCCTCGTCGTAGCGCAGCGACGGCGGCAGCTGCCACAGGAACGGGCCGAGCTTCGGGCCCAGCTCGAACAGGCCCTGCGCGAAGAAGTTGGCCAGCGCCTGGCGCGGGTCGCGCAGACGCAGGATGTGCGTGATGTAGCGCCCACCCTTGATCGAGAAGACGAAGTCGTCCGGCGTCTCGCGCGCCCAGCGCGCGTAGTGCGACGGTCGTTGCAGCGAATAGAACGAGCCGTTGAGTTCGATGGTCGGGAACTTCGAGCTGGCGAATTCCAGTTCCGATCGCTGCGGCAGGTCGGACGGATAGAACACGCCGCGCCACGGCGGGTAGCGCCAGCCCGAGATACCGATGCGGACTTTGCCTTTTCCGGTCATGCACGGCGCGCAGCAAGCTCGATGCCGGGGCTTGCGTTCAAAGCAAAGAAGGACGCAAAGACGCAAAGACGCAGAGGACGCGAAGGAATCGGATAAAAAGGCACGCGCAGCGTCACTCGCGGCCTCCCACCTGATTTTCTTCGCGTTCTTGGCGTCATTGCGCCTTTGCATGATTCGTTCGGCTTTTCTGTTGGCGGGGAGACCGTTCACCCCAACGGATGAAGAGCCGCGCGCGCCGCGATCGAATAATCGCGTCGATGACCAACGTCACGACGCTTGCCCTCACGCCCGACCAGCAGCTGATCCGCGATTCGGCCGAAACCTTCCTCGCCGACGCCAGCGACAGCGCGGCGGTGCGCCGCGCGATGGACAGCGAGCACGGATACGACGCCGGCCTGTGGCAGCGCATCGCCGGCGAGCTCGGCTGGTGCGGCGTCGCCATCGACGAGGCGTACGGCGGGCTCGGTATGGGCGCCTTCGAGCTCGCGCTGTTGTTCGAGCAGGCCGGACGACGACTGCTGTGCAGTCCGCTGTTCGCGACCGTCGGGCTGGCGGTCCCGCTGCTGCAGGCCGCGGGCGAGGGCCCCGCCGAAGGCTGGCTACGCCGCATTGCGGCCGGCGAGCTGCGCCTGGGCGTGAACCTGCCGGCGCACGCGGACTGGCGCGGGCCGCAGTCTTCGCGCGTCCGTGTAGTGGAACACGCCGGCGGCTGGACGCTCGACGGCGAGCTGCCGGCGGTGGTCGACGGCGCGAGCGCCGAGTCGCTGCTGGTCCTCGCGCAGGTGCGCGATGCGACGGGTCTGTTCGTCGTCGATCCGGCCGCGTGCGACGGGCTTCAGATCACGCCGTTGGACACCTGGGATCGCGGTCGTCGCCTGGCTCGCGTGGGCCTGCGCGGCGTGGTGGCGCGTGAACGGATCGATGCCGGCGTGGGAATCTCGGAACGCGCGCTCGAACGCGCCGCGGCGCAGGCCAGAGTGGTGTTCGCCGCCGAACAGCTCGGCAACGCGCAGTCCTGCCTGGACCTGACGGTGGCCTACGTCGCGGAGCGCAAGCAGTTCGGACGGCCGATCGCGGGTTTCCAGGCGGTGAAGCACCGTTGCGCCGAGATGATGGTGCGCATCGAGGCGCTGCGATCGGCGGTCTACGCGGCGGCGACGACGCTGGAGCCGATCGCCTGCGCGGGCGCGCGGGCGCTCGCTGCCGACACCGCGTTCTGGTGCGCGCAGGAAGCCATCCAGCTGCACGGCGGCGTCGGCTTCACCTGGGAGTACGACCCGCAGCTCTACTTCAAGCGCGCGCAGGCGGCGGTGGCCTGGCTCGGTCGTGCCGAGGTGCTGCGCGAATCGATCGCGCAGTCGCTGCTGGCGACGAGCGCGCCCGCACCGACGTCGATGCAGGGGTTTCGCGCCGAGGTCGCCGACTGGATGCGCGCCCATCTGGTCGGGCGGTTCGAGACGTTGCGCCATCGCGGGGGGCCTGGAGACGAGGAGTTCAAACCGGCGCTGCGCAAGGACTGGGAACGCGAACTCGCCGCCGGCGGCTGGACCTGCGTGGGCTGGCCGCTCGAGCACGGCGGTCGCGGGTTGTCGATCGAGCAGCAGGTGATCTTCCACGAGGAATACGCGCGCGCCGGCGGTCCGGGCCGGATGGGGCACATCGGCGAAGGCCTGATCGGCCCTGCGCTGATCCACTTCGGCAACGCCGATCAGCAGCGCCGCTTCCTGCCCGACATCGTCGCCGGCCGCCGCTACTGGGCGCAGGGCTACTCGGAGCCGAACGCCGGATCGGACCTGGCCAACGTGCAGACGCGCTGCTGGCGCGATGAAGCCGACGGTTCGTGGCGCGTGCAGGGCCAGAAGATCTGGACGTCGCTGGCGCACGAGTCGGACTGGATCTTCGTGCTGGCGCGCTGCGAACCGGGCTCCAAGGGCGGCAAGGGACTCGCGTTCCTGCTGCTGCCGCTGCGCCAGCCCGGCATCGAGATCCGCCCGATCCGCCAGATCGGCGGCGGCCGCGAGTTCAACGAGGTGTTCTTCGACGGCGCACGCGCGGCGGCCGAGGATCTGGTCGGCGCGCCGGGCGAGGGCTGGAAGGTCGCGATGGGCCTGCTCGAGGCCGAGCGCGGCGTCTCGACGCTGGGTCAGCAGATGCACTTCGCGCAGGAACTGGACCGGGTGATCGCGGCGGCGCGTCGCAATGGCCTGGCCGACGATCCGATGATCCGCCAGCGGCTCGCGCAGGCCGCGATCGGGCTGCAGGCGATGCGCGGCAACGCGCTGCGCATGCTCGACGGCGGCGCGGACGTGGGCCTGCGGCGCGAGGCGCTGATCGGCAAGTACTTCTGGTCGAACTGGCATCGCGACCTGGGCAAGCTCGCGATGGACGTGCTCGGCGACGAGGCGCTGGCCGTCTCGGACGATCCGCGCGTACGGCCGCTGCAGCAGCTGTTCTTCTTCTCGCGCGCCGACACGATCTACGCGGGCAGCAACGAGATCCAGCTCAATCTGATCGCGGAGCGCGGGCTCGGGATGCCGCGCGAGGCGCGTCCGGCGGCCTGATCGTTCGCGCGGGCCATTCCCTCTCCCCGCGTGCGGGGAGAGCGGCTAGGGTGAGGGGACGCCGGAACCGAGGTCGTCGCTCGCACCGCGACGGCCCCCTCACCCCAACCCGCTCCCCGCACGCGGGGAGAGGGAGGATCCGGTTCTCTTGTCCAACCGGAATGACCTGCGCAATGACCACAGCCTCTCCTTCCTCCCTCCTCTCGGTCGCCGATTACGGCGTGCTGATCACCGGCGCGGCCAACGGCATGGGCCGCGCCACCGCCGAGCTGTTCGCCGCGCAGGGCGCGCGCGTGGCGGTGACCGACCGCGACGGCGAAACCGCCGCCCTGGTCGCCAACGCCATCGGCGAGCGTGCACACGCCTGGCGCCTCGACGTCTCCGACCCGGACGAGATCACGCGCGTGGTCGACGAGGTCGCCGTGCGCTTCGGACGCCTCGACGTGGTGATCAACAACGCCGGCATCATCGCGTTCTGCCCGCTGGACGATCCGCGCTTCGAGGAGACCTGGGCGAAGTCGCTGGCGGTGAACCTGACGGCGCAGCAGCGCATCGTGCGCGCCGCGCTGCCCTACCTGCGCAAGGCGCCGGCGGCCCGCATCGTCAACATCGCCTCCACCGAGGCGCTGGGCGCCACGCGCCATGACGGTCCCTACGTCGCGGCCAAGGCCGGCGTCGCGGGGCTCACGCGCAGCCTGGCGATCGATCTGGGGCCCGAGGGCATCACCGCCAACTGCGTCTGTCCGGGACCGATCGAGACGCAGATGACGGCCTTCGCCAAGCCCGAGGACAAGCAGATCTTCGCGCACCGGCGCACGGCGCTGCGCCGCTACGGCCGCCCGGAGGAAGTCGCGCACGTGACCTACAGCCTGTGCCTGCCGGGTGCCTCGTACATCACCGGCGCGGTGATCCCGGTCGACGGTGGCCTGATGGCGCGCAACGCCTGAACGATCCGCGGCAGCTTCGTCCGGATGGGGCACCGGGCCTCGTCCGTTAGGCGGAAGTCCGACCGGTGGCGGTGGCGGACACTGGCGACGCTCCCACCGGGTTCGTCGCCACATGTCGCCATCGGCAGCCGCCGTACCGCCCTACGTACCGCCGCATGGCCTGCTGGCCGGCCGCTCCGTGCTGGTCACGGCCGCCGCGGGCGGCGGCATCGGTCTGGCGACGGCGCGGCGTGTGCTCGAAGAGGGCGCGCGTGCGCTGGTGATCTCGGACATCCACCCGCGGCGGCTCGAGGAATCGGTCGCCGCGTTGCGCCATGACTTCTCCGATCGCCGCATCGAGGCGCAGCTCGCCAACGTCACCGTCGAGGCCGAGGTGCAGGCCCTGGTCGACTTCGCCGAAGACGCAACCGGTGGCGTCGACGTGCTGGTCAACAACGCCGGCCTCGGCGGCAGCAAGCGCGTGATCGAGATGACCGACGAGGAGTGGCACAAGGTCCTCGACGTCACGCTCACCGGCACGTTTCGAATGACGCGCGCGATGCTCAGAAAGATGCAGCCGCGCGGTCGCGGCGCGATCGTCAACAACGCTTCCGTGCTCGGCTGGCGCGCACAGAAGGAACAGGCGCACTACGCGGCGGCCAAGGCCGGCGTGATGGCGCTGACGCGCTGCTCGGCGCTCGAAGCCGCCGAATTCGGCGTGCGCATCAACGCGGTGTCGCCCTCGATCGCGTTCCACGAGCACCTGAAGAA
The DNA here is from genome assembly GCF_020697055.1 of Panacagrimonas sp. Taxonomy (GTDB): domain Bacteria; phylum Pseudomonadota; class Gammaproteobacteria; order Nevskiales; family Nevskiaceae; genus Panacagrimonas. Next base: position 33,164 of record NZ_JAJFBP010000022.1, read on the forward strand.
GACCGCGCCGGCGGAGCTGCTGCAGTCGCTGGCCAGTCGCGAGGCCTTCGGTCGCGCGGCGGAGGTCTGGGAGATCGCCAACGTGATCGTGTTCCTGGCTTCCGACTACGCGTCGTACCTCGTGGGCGAGGTGGTGTCGGCGTCGAGCCAGCATCCATGAGGCGGGCCATGAAGCAGGCGGTCGGCGGTAGGACGTTCGCTGCGCGCTCGCTTCAGGCGTTGGAAAAGAGCCGTTCCGCCTAACCCCTAACGCCTGACGCCCATGCCGACCGTCTTCGATTCCAACCGCGCCGTCCTCTCCCGCATCGGCCAGGAGCTCGGCGTCAGCGACTGGCTCACCATCGAGCAGTCGCGGGTCGATCGATTTGCCGACGCCACCAACGATCACCAATGGATCCACATCGATCCGAAGCGGGCGGCGACGGGACCCTTCGGCGCGACCATCGCGCACGGCTATCTGACGCTGTCGCTGATCTCGTGGTTCATGCCGCAGATCGTGGATCTGTCGGCGATGAAGATGGGCGTCAACTACGGCTGCGACAAGGTGCGATTCCCGGCGCCGGTGAAGGTCGGATCGCGCGTGCGCGGGCGTGCCTTGCTGGTCTCGGCCGAGCCCACCAAGGACGGCGGCGTGCAGGCGGTGATCCGCGTGAGCGTCGAGATCGAAAACGGCGACAAGCCCGGCTGCGTCGCCGACACCATTGCGCGCTACTACTTCTGAAAAGCCGGGACTCGGGATTCGGGACTCGGAATTCGAGGAATGATGAGGACAATATGAAACGTATCGAAGTGACGATGAGCGAACACACGGGACGGCGCGTCGATCGCCCGAGCCCCAAGTCCCGGGTCCCGAGTCCCGGTTCTTCCCGATGAACGAAGCCGTCATCGTCGCGGTCGCCCGCACCGCCATCGGTCGCGCCTATCGCGGTGCGTTCAACGACACCGAGGCGCCGGTGCTCGGCGGCCATGTCATTCGCGCGGTGGTAGAGCGCGCGGGTGTCGATCCGAATGACGTCGACGACGTGATCCTCGGCGCCGCGGCGCAGCAGGGCACACAGGGCTACAACCTCGGCCGGCTGTGCACCTACACCGCGGGGCTGCCGGACACGGTGCCCGGCATGACACTCGATCGGCAGTGCTCATCGGGATTGATGAGCATCGCCATCGGCGCGAAGAACATCATGGTCGGCGAGCAGTCGATCGTCGTCGCGGGCGGGCTCGAGTCGATCTCGCTGACGCAGAACAACCACAAGAATGCCCATCGCGCGGTCTCCGAAGCGGTGGTGGCGAGCGAGCCGAGCGCCTACATCCCGATGATCGAGACCGCCGAGCTCGTGGCCGAGCGCTACGGCATCTCGCGCGCGGCGCAGGACGAGTACGGCCTGCAGAGCCAGCAGCGCACCGCGGCGGCGCAGAAGGCGGGCGCGTTCGACGACGAGATCGTGCCGCTGTCGGCGCAGAAGCAACGCTTCGACAAGGAAGGCAAGCCGACCACGAAGGAAGCGGTGACCTTGTCGCGCGACGAAGGCAATCGCGCCGACACCACGCTCGAGAGCCTGTCGGCGCTCAAGCCGGTCTGGAAGGGCGGCCGCTGGGTCGCCGAAGGTCGCAACGTCACCGCCGGCAACGCCTCGCAGCTCTCGGATGGTGCGGCCGTGGTGCTGCTGATGGGCGCAGCGGATGCCCGGCGTCGCGGCCGGAAACCGCTCGGCGTGTACCGCGGCACCGCGGTGGCGGGCTGCCGTCCGGACGAGATGGGCATCGGTCCGGTGTTCGCGGTGCCCAAGCTGCTGCAGAAGCACGGGCTGTCGGTCGACGACGTCGGCCTGTGGGAACTCAACGAGGCCTTCGCGGTGCAGGTGCTGTACTGCCGCGACCGGCTGGGCATTCCAAACGATCGGCTCAACGTCAACGGCGGTGCGATCAGCATCGGTCATCCGTTCGGCATGAGCGGCGCGCGCCTGGTGATGCACGCCCTGATCGAGGGACGTCGCCGCGGCGTGCGATACGTGGTGACGACGATGTGCATCGGCGGCGGCATGGGCGCCGCCGCCTTGTTCGAACTGTCGTAAGGTGCGGCCGACCGCACCAGAACAAGAACGAAGCAAAGCGGACGCAGGAGGAGCGGTGATGGCGCAGGTTCGCGCAGGCAACGGACGCAGGGCGCAGGCGGGATTTCTGGCCGGCTGGCCGGCCTACCTCGTGACGGTGGTGGTCGCGGCGGCCGCGGTGTATTCGTTTGCCCCGCGCGTCTATCCGGATGCGCCGGTCACCCAGGTGCATCCGCAGGACCTGCTGGTCACGCAGCTAGCGCATCGCGGCTCACGCTGGCTCAGCGCCGGCGAGCAGGGCCGCATCCTGACGGCCGAAAAGCCCCAAGGACCCTGGAGCGAGGCGCGGGTCGAACCGCAGCGCGGCTCCAACTTCAACGACGTGCTGTTCGTGAGCGACCAGGTGGCGCTGGCCGCGGGCCACGAGAGCTGGATCGTGCGCAGCGAGGACGGCGGTCGCAGCTGGAAAGAGGTGATGTTCGACGCCGAGCGCTCTGAGCCGATCCTGGCGCTCGCGGGTCCGTACGACGGCACGCTGTTCGCCATCGGCGGCTTCGGCCAGTACCTGACCTCGACCGACGAGGGCCGCAGCTGGCAGCGCGCGACCCATGAGGCGATGAGCGACTACCACCTCAACGACATGACGCGCCTGGGCGACGGCACGCTGGTGATCGTCGGCGAGCGCGGCCTGATCGTGACGTCGTGCGACGCAGGGCGCAGCTGGACGCGCATGGGCGAGATCTACGCCGGTTCCTACTTCGGCGTGCTGGCGCTCGAGGACAACGGCCTGCTGGTGTTCGGCATGCGCGGCAACGCGTTCGTGACGCGCGATCGCACCACCTGGGTCAAGGCCGACGTGCCGGGCAAGATCTCGCTGTTCGGTGGCGTCGTCGACGACGACGGCGCAATCGTGCTGGTGGGCGAGAACGAGACCGTGCTGCGATCCGGCGACGGCGGCCAGCACTTCAAGGTCGCGGTCGCGGGAGAGCGCAACCGCCTGGTCGCCGTGCAGCCGATGGAGGGCGACGGCTGGCTGGTGGCCGGCGAGTCGGGCATCGGCTTGCGCAAGCCGGGAGAACGTTCGTGAGCGCCGCCACCGCGGCCGAACCCACCCGCATGGAACGCATCGTCGACGGCGTCGCGCGCCGCATCGTCGCGTGGCGTCATCCGCTGTCGGCGGTGTTCCTGGCGTTGACGATCTTCTTCGGCTGGAGCGCCACGCGCGTCCAGCTCGATCCCGGCTTTCTCAAGCTGATCCCGATCGAGCACCCGTACATGCGCACGATGATGGATTACATGCGCGACTTTTCGGGAGCCAACACGCTGCTGGTGAACGTGCGCTGGAAGGGCGAAGGCGACATCTACAACAAGCCCTTCATGGACGCGCTGCAGAAGACCACCGACGACGTGTTCTTCATCCCGGGCATCAACCGCACCAAGGTGTCGTCGCTGTTCACGCCCAGCACGTACTACATCGAGATCACCGAGGACGGCTTCAACGGCGAGCCGGTGGTGCCGGCGCGCTATTCGGGCCAGCCCGAGGAGCTCGACGAGATCCGCAAGAACGTGCGGCTGTCGGGCCAGATCGGCCTGCTGGTGGCCAACGACCTGAAGGCCGCGATGATCCGCGCCGACCTGCAGGACTACGACCCGAGCCAGGGCCAGGAAGGCCAGCGCGTCGACTACTGGGAGGTGCAGCAGCGCCTGTCGGAGATCCGCGGACGTTTCGAGAGCCCGACCAAGTACGTCTACAGGATGAAAACCGATCGCGCGCCGTTCAAGGCCGGCGAGACGGTGATGGAAGGCTTCGTCGATCATGGCGCGATGCTGCGCTTCAACACCTTCAAGGTGCTCAAGACCATCGAAGGCGAAGGCGGCGCGGAGACGTTCGCGGTCAAGGGCGACGAACTCGATGTCGAGACCGCGAAGAACCCCGAGTACGACCCGAACGTCGAGATCAACATCATCGGCTTCGCGCGCCTGCTCGGCGACGTGATCATGGGCCTGCTCGGCGTGTTCGCGTTCTTCGCGCTCGCGTTCGTCGTCACGCTGGCGCTGCTGTTCGCCTACACGCGCTCGCTCAAGCTCACGATCGTGGCGATGCTGGTGGCGCTGCTGCCGGTGCTGTGGCTGGTGGGCATCCTGCCGATCATCGGTTTCGGCGTGGATCCGATGTCGATCCTGGTGCCGTTCCTGATCTTCTCGATCGGCGTGTCGCACGCGGTGCAGATGACCAACGCGTGGCGCCAGGAAGTGGTGGGCGGCGCGAGCGCGCACGACGCGTCGCGCGCGGCCTTCAGCAAGCTGTTCATCCCGGGCGCCGTGGCGCTGCTGACCAACGCGCTGGGGTTCGCGGTGATCATGTTCATCGACATCCCGATCGTGAAGGAACTGGGCATCACGGCCTGCCTGGGCGTGCTGCTGATGATCATCACCAACAAGATGATCCTGCCGATCTGCCTGACGCACGTGAGGCTGGAGGAGTACTGCCGGCGCCATTCGCTCAAGCCCGAGTCAGCGTTCATGGCCAGGCTGTGGCGCGCCGTTGCGCGCTGCGCCGAGCCGCGCGTGGCGGTGGTCATCTTCGTCGTCACCCTGGGGCTGCTGGCGGGTGCGGCGATCGTGTCGCGCGACCTGGTCATCGGCGACTCGGGCGACGGCGTGCCCGAACTGCATGCCGACTCGCGCTACAACGTGGACAACCGCGTCATCGCGGGCGGCTACGACATCGGCACCGACGTGCTGACGGTGATCGTCGAGGCCAAGGATTTCGAAGGCGAGTCCTGCCTGTACTACGACGTCATCGGAACCATCGACAAGTTCGAGCTGTTCCTGCGCGGCGTCCACGGCGTGCAGTCGGTGATGAGCGTGGCCGGCATCGGGCGCCTGATCATCGGCGCCTTCAGCGAGGGCAATCCGAAGTGGCGTGCGCTGCCGCGCTCGCAGGCGGGACTTTCTGCCGGCTCCAAGGCGTTCGATCCGAACCTGGGCTTCAACAATGAAGGCTGCAAGGCGATCCAGGTGCTGATCTTCACGCGCGACCACGACGGCCAGACGATTTCGCACGTGATGTCGGAGATCAAGCGCTTCATCGCCGCGCACCCGGTGGACGGCGTGAAGCTGCGGCTGGCCTCGGGCAACGTCGGCGTGATGGCCGCGACCAACGAGGCCGTGGCCGAAGCCGAGGAGACGATGCTGCTCGCGATCTTCGGCGCGCTGTCGCTGCTGTGCCTGATCACGTTCCGTTCGTTCAAGGCGATGCTGTGCGTGCTGGTGCCGCTGACGATCGTGTCGATCTTCTGCAACGCGCTGATGGCGGTGCTCGGCATCGGCCTGAAGGTCGCGACCTTGCCGGTGATCGCGCTGGGCGTCGGGGTGGGCGTGGACTACGGAATCTATCTGTTCGAGCACATCCAGCACGCGCGGGCGCGCGGCGCGGAGTTCCGCGAAGCCTTCTACGAGGCCATGCGCATGCGCGGTACCGCGGCGGTGTTTACGGCGATCACGATGTCGGTGGCGGTCGGTACGTGGACGATCTCCGCGCTCAAGTTCCAGGCCGACATGGGCCTGCTGCTGAGCTTCATGTTCCTGGTGAACATGATCGGGGCGATCTGCCTGCTGCCCGCGCTGGGCGCGTGGTTCTTCCGTGAAGCGCCGGATCGGGCGGGGCGCGTCGCGGCGCCGACGGTGTAGGCCACCTCCCGGGCTTCGCCCGGGCTACGGGGGCGCGTCACGCGGCTTTCTTCTTCTTGTCGGGAAGCGGCTTGACCGGTGGACGCACGCGCGTGGCCCGGACCGCGTTGGATCGGGTCTCGGTGATCTCGAAGAGGTAGCCGCCGATCTCGACCTGTCGCCCTGCCTGCGGGATGTTTTCCAGCTTTTCCAGCAACAGGCCGTTGACGGTCTTGGGGCCGTCGGTGGGCAGCTTCCAACCGAGCGAGCGATTCAGGCTGCGCAGCGTGACCGAGCCCGACATGCGATAGCTGCCGTCGGGATCGGCGTAGACGTTCTTGATGCGCGTGGCCGGGTCGGAGGTGAACTCGCCCACGACCTCCTCGAGGATGTCCTCGAGCGTGACGAGGCCCTGGATGTCGCCGTACTCGTCGACGACGAACCCGATGCGACGTTTCTGGTTCTGGAAATTGAGCAGCTGCTGGTTGAGCGGCGTCCCCTCCGGAATGAAGTACGGGTCCTTGGCGAGCTGCACCAGCGCCTTGGTGTCGAGCTTGCCGTCGGCCAGCAGCGGCATCAGCCGGCGCACGTGCACCACGCCCACCAGCTCGTCGATCGAGCCGCTGTAGATCGGCAGGCGCGTGTGCTGGGTGGACATGATCTGTTCGCGGATCTGGTCCCATTCCAGCGACACGTCGACGCCCATGATCTCGTTGCGCGGAACCATGATGTCCTCGACCGTGCCTTTCTCCAGGTCGAGGATCGACAGCAGCATCTTCTGGTGGCGCTGCGGGATCATCGCGCCGGCCTCGGCCACCACGGTGCGCAGTTCTTCGGTCGACAGGCTGTGCTGCGCGGCTTCCTCGGAGCTCACGCCGAGCAGGCGGATCATCCGGTTTCCCACGAAATTCACGATGTCGATGGCCCAGCCGAACAGCTTGATGATCGGCCAGTAGACATAGGCCGCCGGCAGCCCCAGGCGTTCGGGGTTGATCGCGCCCAGCGTCTTGGGCATCGATTCCGAGAAGATGAAGATCAGCAGCGCCGTGCCGATCGTGGCCACCAGCACGGCCGTTTCGGGATTGCCGGTGACGCGCTGGCCGATCACCAGCAGCAGCATCGGGATCAGCGCCTGCGCGACGTTGTTCAGCAGCAGGATCAGGCCGATCAGCCGGTCCGGTCGCTCGAGCAGGGCCTGGGCCATGCGGGCGCCGCGTTCGCCTTTCTGGGCCCGGGTCTTCAACCGGTATCGGTTGATCGACATCAGGCTCGTTTCCGAGCCCGAGAAGAACCCCGAGATCAGGATGCAGGCCACCAGGGCAGTGACCAGGAGAGGCAGCGGGATGTTGTCCAAAAAGCGCGCTGATCCGAGCGGGCGTAGAGGCCCGTAGTTACTGAATGCGGGATGAAGCTGTCAAATCAGGGAACATGAGGTTTGTCGTCAAACCCAATGTTTTCCAAAGATTTGTTCGAGAATCAGCTTGCTTCCGAAGTACGCCAGGATCAGCGTCCCGTAACCGGCGAGCGCCCAGCGGATCGCGGTCCGGCCGCGCCAGCCATAGCGCCATCGACCCCACAGCAGCACCCCGAAGATCAGCCAGGCGGTGATCGACAGCACCGTCTTGTGCGCCAAGTGCTGAGCCAGCCAGTCGTGGACGAACCACAGCCCGGACAGCAGCGTCAGGCTCAACAACGCAAAGCCCACGGCGATCAGCTGGAACAGCACGCGCTCCATCGTCTGCAGCGGCGGCATGCGGCCGCCCGCGCCGGCCGGCGCGAGCCGATGGCGGTGCAGCAGCCGATCCTGTACCGCCAGGGCCACCGACTGGACCGCCGCCAGCGTCAGCAGGCCGGCCGAGAGCAGCGACATCAGGACGTGCACGCTCACCTGCCACTGGCTGACGGCAACCTCGCTGACCGGCGACGGCACCAGGGCAGCCCACAGCGCGAACAATCCGGCCATCGGATAGATCGCCACGCCGTTGATCGCGATCGGTTCGCGAAACGAGAACAGCCAGAGCAGCAGCGCCGACTGCCAGGCGAACAACGACGCCGCCTCGGTCACGCCGATACGCAGGCTGCCCTCGTGGATCAGCGCCACCGACAGCGAGGCCAGGTGCAGCAGCAATCCGACGGGCGCCAGCCAGACCAGACGGCTCGACGGTCGGAACCAAAGGGCAAACGCCGCGCCGAAATAGGCGGGCAGGCACAGCAAGGTCGGGGCGAGGGACGTCATGGGACCGCACGAGAATAGCATCCGGGTCCGGTCGTTCCGCCTGCGCGGCGGATCACAGTTGTGGCGTCGCCGGCGCCCCGGATGCTTGCATCCTGCGTGCTAGCATCGACGCGTCATCGCGAGAGCACCATGCGGATAAGAGTGCTGGGCTGCAGTGGTGGAGTCGGGCCGGACCTGCGAACGACGAGTCTGTTGCTCGACGAGGAGATCCTGATCGACGCCGGCACGGGTGTGGGCGACTTGTCTCTGTCCGAGATGAGCCGCATTCATCGCGTGTTCCTGACGCATGCCCATCTCGACCACGTCTGCGGCCTGGCCTTCATGGCGGACAACCTGTTCGGCGAGGTCCAGCATCCGATCGAGGTCCTGGCGACACCTCAGACCATCGGCGCGATCCGGACCCACCTGTTCAACTGGCAGCTGTGGCCGGATTTCTCGGAGCTGCCGAGCAAGGACGACGCGTTGCTGCGCATGCGCGAATGTGCCGTCGGCGAGCGTCACGACCTGGGGCAGGGCCGCGACATCCAGTCGTTCGAGGTCCTGCACACGGTCCCGGCGGTCGGTTACGTGCTGCGGTCGCAGGGTGGCGTCTTTGCGTTCACCGGCGATACCGGGTCGTGCGACTCGATGTGGGATTTCCTCAACGCGCTGCCGCGGCTGGACAAGCTGATGATCGACATCGCGTTCCCGGACGAACTGGCCGACCTCGGCCGGATCTCGCGGCACTACACGCCGGCGGTGCTGGCGGGTGATCTGTCGCGATTGCGCCATCGCCCCGAACTTCTGTTGACGCATCACAAACCGGGATGCGAGGACAGCCTCCGCGACGAGTGCAAGACCGCCCTGCAGGGCTGGAACTACAGCCACCTGCGCCGCGGGACGGTGATCGAGCTCTAGGCCGGGCAGCGGCCCCCGCGTAAGCTGGCGGCTTCCTGTTTTTTCCGTCGCGCCTTCAGACAGCCTCCCATGTTCGATTCACTGACCCAGCGCCTGACCCGCACACTCGATTCGATCCGCGGGCAGGGACGTCTTACCGAAGACCAGATCAACGCCGCCGCGCGCGAACTGCGGATGGCGCTGCTCGAGGCCGACGTCGCATTGCCGGTGATCAAGGGCTTCGTCGAGAAGCTCAAGGCACGGGCACTCGGCGCCGAGATCACGCAGTCGCTGACGCCGGGTCAAGCGTTCCTGCGCGTGGTCCAGCAGGAACTCACCGAAGCCCTGGGCGGCACCAGCGAACCGCTGAACCTGCGCGCCCAGCCGCCGGTGGTGATCCTGATGGCCGGCCTGCAGGGTTCGGGCAAGACCACCACCACCGCCAAGCTCGCGCGTCGGCTGAAGGAAGACGAGAAGAAGAACGTCATCGTCGTCTCCTGCGACGTCTATCGTCCGGCCGCCATCGAGCAGCTGCGCATCGTCGCAACCAGCGTGGGCGTGACGGTGTTCCCTTCCGCGGTGGGACAGAACCCGGTCGACATCGCCAAGGCGGCGCTGGCCGAGGCCCGCAAGCAATTCGCCGATGTCCTGATCGTCGACACCGCGGGCCGCACCACGGTCGACAAGGAAATGATGGCGGAGATCTCGGCGCTGCACGCCGCGGTGTCGCCGACCGAGACGCTGTTCGTCGTCGACTCGATGACCGGCCAGGATGCGGCCAACACCGCCAAGGCCTTCGCCGACGCGGTGCCGCTGACCGGCGTCGTGCTGACCAAGGTCGACGGCGATTCGCGCGGCGGCGCGGCGCTGTCGGTGCGCACCGTCACCGGCAAGCCGATCAAGTTCCTCGGCGTCGGTGAAAAGACCGACAAGCTCGAGGTGTTCCATCCCGAGCGCATCGCCACGCGCATCATCGGCCAGGGCGACGTGCTGACCCTGATCGAGGAGACCACCAAGAAAGTCGACGCCGAGAAGGCGCAGAAGCTTGCGCAGAAGATGACGTCCAAGCGCGGCTTCGACCTCGCGGATTTTCGCGAGCAGATGCAGCAGATGCAGAGCATGGGCAGCATCGAGTCGATTCTCGAGAAGCTGCCGGGCGGCGCGCAGATGCAGGCGCAGCTCAAGAACGTCAACGCCGAGAAGGAGATCAAGCGCACCGTGGCGATCATCAACTCGATGACGCCGCAGGAGCGCAAGTTCCCCGACCTGATCAAGGCCTCGCGCAAGCGCCGCATCGCGGCGGGCTCGGGCGTCGAGGTCCAGGAGGTCAACAAGATGCTGCGCCAGTTCGAGACCTCGCGAGACCTGATGAAGAAGGTCGCGGGCGGCGGCATGGCCAAGATGCTGCGACGGCTCGGCGGCAAGCTGCCGCCGGGGATGATGCCGCCGCGCTGAGAGGGCTCGCTCGGGGCTGCAGCCCCGAGCCTTCTCTGGACCACGACCTGTTCGAGCCGAGGATTCCCGACGGAGCTCCGCGCCCTCCCTAGCCGCCGCCGATCATCGCGGTGTATGCGTCGGGGGTGGGCAGGCCGTTGCAGGCGCGAACGATCGCACCGTCACCCTGATCGTCGGCGCTGGTCCACCACAGGCTGATCGGAGAGCCGCTTCCGCGGGTCGCCTGTTCGGCCACGGCCGCCAGCAGCGACGGCACTTCGCTCGACGCAACATGCATCGCCTGATCCAGGTACTGCGCCAGATCCTCGGCCACCCGCGGGCGCGTGTCGTCGAGTCCGGCCGGCGGTGGGAACTGGGCCAGTCTTTCCTCGACCGCCTGGACCGAGCCTTGGAGGTCGAGCATCGCGATGGCTTCGCCGTCGAGTGTCCTGAGCCACGCGACGATCGAGGGCAGGGAAAGATCGTGCAGCGCTTCGCGCGGCACACCGTGCGCGATCGTGAACGGGAAATGCCGATTGGCCCGATCCACGCTCGACATGATCAGGCCGAACCAGGCGTTGGGACCGCACACGCCGGGCGCGAGGCAGAAATGCCACAGCGGACTGCTGAGGTAGCGCTGCAGCCAGTCTTCCTCGCCCAGTTGCATGCGGCTGCCGTGGATCACCGACTGCAGCCAGTCGTCCCAGGTATTGATGAACTGGGACGGCAGCCGCCGGTTCGCGAAGTCGCCGAGAAACGGCAGCTTGCCGTACCAGCCCGGCAGCGTCTGAAGCTGCGCCGCCGCGTTCATCGTCAACTCAGACCGCGAGGGCAGGAGAAGTTGCGCAGCTCGGACAGGCCGTACGGGTTCTGCACGCTGCCGGCGGTGACTTCGAAGCGCACTTCGCGTCCGTCGAACATGAAGGTGACGAACATCTTCTCGGGTTGCGCGGTGCGTTCGACCGTGGCCTTGTCGAACAGGCGGAACAGCGCCCACGGACCCTCGGTGGTGTAGCCCGATCCCGACGCACCGGCCGGCTCCACTGTCAGGCGCACGATCGAGGTTCCCGCCGGGCCCGGCCACGACACCCATTTCGGCGCGATGGGGCCGTGCGCGTAGGACACCTGCTGGCCATCGACGTCGAGCAGGAATCGCGAGATGCCCGCGTCCATGCGCACCGGCTTGAACTCGTAGCGGTACGCAGCCTGCGGGCCCATGCGGAAGAACACTTTCTTGATGCCATCGGCACGCTCGAACTGCACCAGCGAGCCGGCGTAACCCATCGGAACGCCTTCGACCTTCTTCAGGCTCCACGGCTTGGTTGCGGTATCCACGTACGCGGCCAGCGACTGCGTGAAGAACTGATCGATCATGCCGCCGGTGGCGAAGAGCGCGGCGAAATCGTCGGCGGTGACGTCCTTGCTGCTGCCCGAGGAGAACGGATAGCGACCGCCGATGGCCTTGGCGCAGAAGTCACCGAAAGACTGCGCGATGCCCTTGGACAGGTTGCTGCGCGTCTCCTGCAGCGCCTGGCTCGCACCGGTGCCCGACAGATCCTGCAGCATCGATTTGAACGGATCGGGCATGCGCGCCGCTTCGGCCTTGACGCGACCGGGCGCGTCGCTCGGCGGCGGCGGATTGCCGCTCTGCACCGCGGTCTCGGTGGCGCTGAGCATCATGTAGACCTCGTTGACCAAGGTCAGCGCGCCGGCCATCGGCGCGGGCGCATCGCCGCCCGGCCCCAGCACCCAGTAGCGCAGCGAAGCGAAGTGATCGTCGACGATGCTCTCGAGCGACTTGCCTGCGGTGGGATCGGGCTGCGTCGGGGTGCTGCTGCCGAACATCTTTCCGAACTTCTGTTTCTGCTGGGCGAGCTTGTCGGCGGCCTTGTCGGCGATGTCCTTCTCGGCTTCCTGCTTGGTGGTGAGCGTGGTCTCGCGCACGATCGCCTTCATCAGCAGCGGGATCGGCGAATCCGGCGCCGAGAGGATGCGCGCGGTCTGGATGCTCTCCGACAGCGAGGACGCCTTCTTGAGTTTCACGTCGGCGATGAACTCGTCCCACACGCGCACGTAGTCCTGCAGATACAGACGGCGGACCTGTTCGGATACGCCTTCGCCGCCGAGCAGGTCCTTGGCCTGGTCGAGCGCGCCGGCATCGGCGGTGCCCAGCACCCACGACTGCTCGTCGCCGAGCTGCTTGGAGACCTCGCCGACGCGGCTCATGAACTCCTTGTGATAGCCGTCGTAGGAGTACAGGCCCGGAACGCCCTTGGTCAGGGGCTGGCCGCTGAGGCGCACGAACACCAGCGCCGCACTCGGCCCGCCCTTGGTTGCGACCGTGAACTCCGGATACTCGGCGCCGATGCCCTCGCGCTTCAGACGGCTATACACGCGCTGCGGCAGGCCGAAGCGCGTCAGCGCGCTGCGTGCACTGGCGATCAGCAGCGGATCCGGCGGCAGCGGCGAGGAGTAGTCGTCGAGCGACAGCAGCGACTTCAGATGCCCGCCCAGTGCCGCGCGCTGGTCGGTGGTGACGTCGCGCGGTAGCGATTCGTCCCAGTCGAATTCGATGGCGGCCGCGGCGTATTCGGGATCCAGATGCGTGCGGTCCTGCAGCATCAGGTAGACCTTGAGCACCTCGTAGGTCTGCTCGAGATCGGTCGCCGGGATGCTGCGCAGGCGGTCCTCGATCCGATAGATCAGGCGCGGCAGGAACGCGTTGCGCAGCAGGCTGCGATACGCCTGGTCCGCGCCGGCCTGCAGCTTGCCGCCCTGGTACAGCCCGTACGTCATCGACAGCGGTGCGCCGTCGATCACCGCCTCGGTGATCGGCACCGTGCGCACGGCATCCAGCGTCGGCAGCAGCGCGACCACGTTGGTATCGGCCTTGGCCGGAAGGTCCGCGACCTGCTGGCGGACCACCGAGACGCGCTTGTCGACTTCGGCGACGTAGCTGCTGTTGCGGCCGAACGACAGCGCCCAGGCCGCGAGCAGGCCGACGCCGAGGATGGCGCACGCGGCGTACGCGCCCCACTTGAGCGCGAGCCGGCGCCGCTCCCACTTGATGTTGGTGCCGGCCAGCGCCTGCTCTTCGAAGATCACGTCGTCGAGCAGCTTGGTGAGGAAGTAGCTGCGACCGCTGGAGGTCTGCATCGCCAGCGGGCTTCCGTCGAAGCCGAATGCGCGCGCGATCCCGCCGACGACGCGATCGATCGGACGGCCTTCCTGCGTGCCGCTGGTGAAGTAGACGCCGCGCAGCAGTGGCGCCTGGCCGAAGCGGCTGGTCACGAACACCTGCCCGAGGAAATCGAGCACCGCCGGCTTGAGCGCGGCGACCTGCTGCGGGAAGCCGAAGATCAGCGCGCGCTTCTGCAGGTCCTTTTCGTCGCGCATCCGTTGTGGCTGGCGATCGAACAGGCGGCGCAGCAGGGCGTTCCACTCGGTTTCGAGCGAGGGCAGGGGATCCGGCGCACTGGGCTCCTGCGAGTAGGTGAACGTGGTGCCCCAGACCTGCGCGCGTTCCTCCTTCGACAGGTCGGTGAAGAACTCGGTGAAGCCGGCGAGCAGGTCGAACTTGGTGACGAGCACGTAGACCGGGAAACGGATCTGCAGGCGCTCGTAGAGCTCGGCGATGCGCGCGCGAGCCGCTTCGGCGTGGGCGGCCCGCTCGCGCGCCGACTGCGTGAGCAGATCGCTGGCGCTGATGGTGAGCAGGATGCCGTTGATGGGACGACGCGGGCGGAACTTGCGCAGCAGGTCGAGGAAGCCGTCCCACGCCGCCTTGTCGACGGTCTGGTCGGAATCCTGCGTGGTGTATCGACCGGCGGTGTCGATCAGCACGGCCTCGTCGGTGAACCACCAGTCGCAGTTGCGCGTGCCGCCCACCCCCTTGATCGACTGCGATCCGAGCTTCTCCGCGAGCGGGAACTTCAGACCCGAGTTGATCAGCGCGGTGGTCTTGCCCGAGCCGGGCGGGCCGATGAACACGTACCACGGCAGTTCGTACAGGTACTGGCTGCTGGAGCGCGCGATCAGGTTCGACATGCGACCCGATCGGCCCTGCAGGCGCACCTTGCGCAAGGTCCCGACCGCTTCCTCGAAACGCTGGCCCAGCAGCTGGATTTCCTGCTGCGATTCGCTCGGACCCGCGGGGCGATTGGCCGGGCTCTTGGTCAGCCCTTCCATCAGCTTGCGGCTGGCCATCTTGGCGCGCATGAAGCGCCACGCCCGGCGCACGACCAGGATCAGGCCCACGATCGCGATCAGGACCCATCGCACCCACGCGGGTTCGAACGGTCGCATCGTGCCGATGGCGATCATCGGACCAACGAACCAGATCACCAGGGCGGCCGCGATGAAGCCGACGATCGCGACCAGCAGCGGATGCGTGAAGAAGCCGAAGATTCTGCTCATGCGCGTTCTGTTCGCTCGATCAATTCACCAGCACCTGCACGTCCACGCGCCGGTTCTTGGCGCGATTGGCCGGCGTGTCGTTCGGCGCCAACGGCTCGGATTCGGCGCGTCCTTCCGAACGGATGCGCGAGCGATCGACACGTTCGGCCAGATGTTCGGCCACGCTCTCGGCGCGCGCCGTCGACAGGTGCCAGTTCGACGGAAAGCGCAGCGAGCGGATCGGCTGGTTGTCGGAGTGCCCGATCACCAGCACCTTGCCCGGCACCTTGGCGATGGCATCGCCGATGCGTGCGAGCAGCGGCAGCATCTTGTCGGGAATGGTGTTGCTGGCCGGGGCGAAGAAGCCGTCCGAGCGGATGGTCACGACGCTGCGATCCGCGTAGTCGCCGACGTCGACCAGTCCGGCGCGGATGTCGTCGGCCAGCAGGATGCGCAGGCGCGGCGGCACCGGCTTGGCCGCGATCGGCGGCGCGGCGCGCTGCTCGGCCTGCGGTGCCTGGATGCCGCGGATACCGGCGAACACAGGGTCCGACTTGCGATTGAGGATCGAGTTGAACGCGACGTAGGCGATCGTCAGGATCAGCGCCGTGGCCGCGACCACGACCCACACCGGCACCGCGTCGAGCACCTTGCTGCGCGGCAGCTGCGCGCCCTTCCAGTGCGGGCTCAGTTCGCGCTCGGCTTCTCCGCGTTCGCGACGCAGCATCTCGAACAGTCGCTCGCGCACCTGCAGCAGCTGCGCCTGACCGTTGTCGAGCACGCGGAAGCGGCCCTGGAAGCCCATCGCCAGGCAGATCTCGAGCAGCTCCAGCAGATCGCGATTCTGCTTGGGATTCTCGGCGAGCTTGGCCAGCAGCTGGAACGTCTTTTCGCCGCCCCAGCCCTCGTTGTGGAACGTCACCAGCAGGCTCTGCGCGCTCCACTGGCCCGATCCACCCCAGGGCGTGTTGGCGGCGGTCTCGTCGACGAACGTGCACAGCACGTAGCGCGCGGCGACGACCTGTTCCGACGGGATCTGCGCCTTGCGGGCGGATTGTTCGAACTGGCGGATGCCGTCGACCAGGCGCGCCTTGACCTGCGCGGCATCGGCCTGCGCCGCGACGCGCAGCTGCGGGATCAGGTCGAGCAGCGGCGTTGCGGCCGCTACCAGCGGGTTGAGGCCGACGGCGTCGGGCAGATGATCGAGCGAGGGCGCCGGCGCGCCGGCGCGCGGGGCGGCCGGTTGCGACGGCGGCGGCGGTGCGGCCGGACGCGGCGGCGGCGCGGGAGCCTGCCCCTGCGCGCGGCGCGGCGTCGGCACCATCACGGTGCGGTCGTCGGCGCGCGGGGCAAAGGGATCATCGGGATCAGTGGCCATGGGCTAGCCCTGTGCGAAAGAGGTCGGGTGACGGAACTGATGGCGTCATCGGATCAGGAGCGGATCGCCCAGCATTCCATTTCCAGGCCGGGGAATTCGCCCGCGATGTGCATCGCCAGGCCGCCCGATTTTTCGAGCTGTTTCCACAGTTCACCGCCACGATCCAGTTCGAAATAGTTGAAGCCCGCGTGGAACGGGATCTGGCGTGGCGCCACCGGCAGCGGCTTGAGCGCGATGCCGGGCAGCTGCATGTTCACCAGGTCGCGCAGCTTCTCGACCGGTCCGAGCTTGGTCTGCGACGGGAAACGCGCGCGCAGCTGCTCCGCCGGAACCTGCGCGTTGACCGCGAGCACGAATCCGGCGGTGCGGATCAACTCCTGGTCCGGGATGATCGCCACGTGCACGCCGTACTTGCGCGCCTGCAGCTCGATCGGGATCGCCGTGGTCTCGAGCACCGTGCTCAGGCTCGCGCGCAGCTCGGCCATCAGCTGTGGAAAGCACTTTTCCGGCTGCGGATGCAGGTACTTCGGATACGTGGCCGGACGACGCTTGTCGCGGAACGTGGCGAGGTCGCCGGCCATCGCGACGCCTATCTGGTAGAGCGTCTCCGGATGCAGCGGCGAGATGCTGCGCAGGTGCGCCACCAGCGGCTCGTAACGATTCACCGTCTGCAGGAAGAGGAAGTCCGCGACCTCGGCGACGCCACCGCGGCCGGGATGCGCTAGGCGCGAGGCCAACGCCTCGCCACGCTGATGCAGCATGCCCTCGAGTTCCTGCAGATACGCCGACAGCACCTGGCTGACGCTGACCGACAGGCAGGGCGGGATGTACTGACGGTCCAGCACCACGAGGTTGTCGGCGCGCCGTTCGATGATGCGCACGGTGCCCAGCGTCACCCAGGCGTCGGTCTGATCGCGCGCCAGCAGCAGGCGCATCTTCAGATCGGCGAGGCGCACGGGCGCGCGGCTGTCCGAACCGCTGTTGTGGTCGGCGACCTCGGCGTCGACGGCGCCGAAGCGCGCGAACGTGTTGTCGCTGCCGTCGCCCGCATCCACTTCGACCGAACCGTAGCGGCGCACGGGCACAGCGAGCATCAGCAGTTCGTTCTTCGAATTGGACGGAATCTCGAGCGGCTCGGGACCCGCATCGCGATCAGGGAAGTCGAACGCGGTGCCGTCGGGCATGACGCCGCGGGCCGAGGAGATCGCGATCTTGCCGAGCGCCAGCGCGCTTTCGTCCAGCGCCAGGTGCGCGAAGCCCCAGGGATACGGACTGATCTCGCCGGTGCGATTCTCGAGCGTGCGCTCGAAATAGCGGTCCTGCTGCTGGAAATGCTGCGGCTGAAGGAACATTCCTTCGGACCAGACGACTTTCTTGCTCCAGGACATGGAATGGGTTCCGTGTGATCAGCGGGTTCCGAGCGCGCGTCGCACCGGGCGACGCGCGCCGGTCAGTCGTCCTTCTTCTTCTCTTCCTTTGCCGATTCCTCGACGCTGAGCGTCACGCCCTTGGCGCCTGCCTTGAGGGTGATCACGCCCGTGCTGCCTGCGGCGATCGGCGCGGAGGCTCTCCAGGTGGAGCGTTCCACATCGCGATACGCGGCCATCACGGCGACGAACTGTGCGTCGGGCGGATATTCACGCGGCTGCATGATCGAATCGCCGGGTTTGAGAATGATCTCCTCGCGCTTGGCGATGGACGCGCCGAGCGTCATCTCGTCCTTCTCGAACAGCGCGAAGAAATCCGCCTTCTCGAATTCCGTCATCTGGCGCAGCGCGTAGATGCGCACGACCAGCGGCGAGGCACGCCCGGTCGAATCCGGATTGAGGTCGGTCGACGCGTTGACGATCAGATCGAGCTTGGACGGCTTGGGCATCTCCGGCACCGGCGGTGGCTTCTTGCCGAAGCAGCCGGCGAGCGCCACGGCGACCAGCACCGGTACGAGCCAGCGCGTCATCGATCGTCCCGCCACCACTCCCTGTCGAGCGTTCATCATGAATGCAGAATTTCCCGAATTCCCAGTGCCGGACGGACTTGCCCGGACCCTCGATTCACAAAAAATGTAGCGGCCTACTTCCGCCGCTGCTGCTGGCCCCGCTCGAGCGCAGCGATGTGCTCCTCGTATGCGCGCAGGAACTCACGTCCGAACAGATTGTGGAAGTCTTCCTCGGCTTCCATCGCGATTTGGCGATACAGCTCGCTGAACAGCTCCCAGAGCTTGGCCTTGCGGTTCATCGGCACGAGCGCATTGAGTCCGCCCTTGTCGGGCAGCCGCGCTTCCAGCGCGCCCGGCTCGAAGTGCTTGAGCACGCCCGAAAGCGCCGCGCGCAGGCCGGCCATGAAGCCGAACTCGTGGGCACGCAGGTCGCTGTAGGCGTCGCGCATCGCGTCCTCGGCCTCCATGAACCCGGGCATCGGAGGGCCGAACATGTAGCGCAGCGCAAGACCCGCGTCGGGTGAGAACTTCAGCGGATTGTTGCGACCGCTTGCGATCATCGTGACGTCGGCGCGCATCTCGCGCTTGACCGAGCCGCGCGCATTGAGCAGCGCGATGGTGCCGGCGACCGCTTCGTTCATGATCGTGCCGACCTTGTACATCAGCTCCGGCGATAGATCGTCGATCTGCAACTCCGGCGAATTCATGCCGGACAGCAACGCCTGCAGCAGGTCCGATGGCGGCGCGGAAGGTCCGGCGGCCGGACGCGGACGTGCAGCCATTGCGGGCGGCGGCGGCGGAGCGGCGGGACGCGGCGATGCGGCGGCCGGCCTCGGGGGCGGAGGTGGAGGCGCAGCCGGCTTCGGCGTCGGCGCAGGACCGAACGCGTCGAGGTCGAGCATCTGCGTTTCCGGATTCGGCAATGCCGCCGGCGTGAAGCCCTTGGGCGGAGTGAACGCCGAGTGCAGCTCGGGCACTTTGTCCGCTATGGGCGCGGCGGAGGCCTTGTTGATCCCACCCAGGAATTGGGTCAGTCCGCTGTCCGTACCTCCGCTGTGACTCGGTGCGGGCTTGCCCAAGGGTCCGGATCCGAACGGATCGTTGTAGGCCGACGACCCGGACTCGAGCCCGAACATCTGGTCGAGGCTGCCTTCGCCCGGCGCCTTGGGGCTGCTGCCGAGCAGGCCGGCGAAAGCGTCGTCGTCGAAGTCGGCGCCCAAAGGGGCGGCGGACGGTTCGGGCGGCGGCGGGGCCATCGGGTCGAAGTCGTCGGGCAGTCCGCCTTGACCGCCGAACGGATTGCCGGAAGGCGCGGGCGGTGGTGCAGGGGCACGCGTCGGCGCACGAGCCGGAGCGGGAGTCGGCGCGGCGCCGAATCCCAAATCGGCGAACAGCGCGTCCGAATCGGGCGCCGAACCCAGCACCGCATGCCGCGTCGGATTGGGAGCAAGAAGATCGTCGAACGGATTTCCGGAGGTTGATCCGGCATCCGCTGCGGCGGGACCCGTCGACCGCGCTGCGGGTGCTCCGGCGGCGCCGCGGACTTCCATCTCATACGGGCCGATGACGATTCGGTCGCCGTTCTTGATCAGCGCGGTGTTCCCCTTCCCGAGCGGCACGCCGTTGACCTTGAGCGGGTTGGTGCCCTGGTCTTCGATCTGGAACTGCCCGTTGGCGAAGCTGACCTGCCCGTGGACGCGCGAAACCGCCCGCTTTTCGTCGAGCAACACCAGCGAACAATCCGGCGAACGTCCCAGCGTGCCTCCACCTTGACCAATGTCGACCGACATCGCCTGTGGCGGCGGCAAGCCGTTGAACTTGATGACCTCGACGGTGATCAACGATGTGTCCTCGGGTCCCCTGCCGATGTGCTCAGCATGATGCCGCGAGTCTATTCGGTCTCGGCGACGTGGAGTAGCCACGACGTGGGCCCGACGCGAACGTAGTCACGATTCCGAATCGGACCTCGAGCGATCGCTGTGACGCCGGACCGGAGCGTTCTGCAGATATGCGAGGCGCTGGACGAATTCCGGACCGTCTCTGCTCACGGCATCACGGTGACCTTGCTTTGACTTGGCGCGACAGGGTGCCCCGCGGGCCGAAATCGGAGCCGGTGAGACCGCTCAGAACTTCGGCGCATCGTTCGACTGATCAGTGCTCGGCGAGCAAGCGCTGTCGCTGGTCCCGGTATTCCTGTTCGCTGATCAGGCCTTTCTGTCTGGCCTGGTCCAGTGCGGACAGGCGGTCAGCGAGCGTCGGAGCATTCGTCGCTGAAGACGGAGCGGCCTCAGGCGCCGGTCCTTCCCAGTTCAACAGCAGGCGATTCCGGTCGTGCGGGTCGACGTGAATGAACAGCGTCCGTCCGGGAGCCGCGGATTGACCGAATGGAACCAGCTGCAGCGTTTCCTGCTCGTAAGGCGCCTGACCGGGCAGCTCGACGCGCAGCTGCATTCGGACCTGGTGCATGCGATCGATCCGGACGTTCGTGCTCTGGACGCTGATCACGGTCGCCGTCCCCTTGACGCCCTCGCGCAGCAACGACGCCTGGAATTCGGCCTGCCGGTTCCACTTCATCATCAGCGCGGCGGGCACGGCGGTGCCGACGAGGGCGGCGATGCCCCAGATCAACGCCATCTTGGGATCGGGACGCAGCCACAGGTAGATCACGACTCCCAGTACCAGCACGACCGCCACGAGGATGGCGATCGGCATGTAGGCGCCGACTCCCGTCTGCTCGCTCATCTCATGATCCTCATCACGCAATGGCCTTCAGCAGGAAATTTCCG
Organism: Panacagrimonas sp.; assembly: GCF_020697055.1. Classification (GTDB taxonomy): domain Bacteria; phylum Pseudomonadota; class Gammaproteobacteria; order Nevskiales; family Nevskiaceae; genus Panacagrimonas. Next base: position 53,928 of record NZ_JAJFBP010000022.1, read on the forward strand.
ACCTGCAGCCGATCGCCGATACCGATCGGACTCTCTTCGCCCTGTTCGATCGGCGTCCCATTGACCTGGATGGGATTGGCGCCGACGCAGATGACATTCGGACCGTTGCGTCGGAACTGCACCCGGACGTGCACACGAGAGACGGACCGCTGTGTGTCCGGCAACGTCAGATCGTTTCCTTCGGCGCGACCGATCGTGCCGCCAGGAGCGGCGAAGCGATGGATGACGGCCGGCTCGGTGACCAGTTCCGGCGGGCCGATGAGCATCAGGCTCAGCATTTCTCGGAGTACATCAGGGAGCGAGCAGCAGCACCCGAACCTGGCTCGGCACGATTCGCGCGCCCGGACAGTTGGTGTTGTTCTGGATCGAGACGCTCGTGAGCTTGGTCATGGGCATCGCGTTCGCCAGGACGGTGAACGAACCCGTGAGGTGACGCACAGGGCCCATGACCGTGCCGGACGCAACGCCCATTGCAACGCCAGGGTTGTCGCCGTTGGACATCGGGATGACGGTGGCCATGTTATGAATCGGCGTGCACATCGCCAGGATGTTGAGCACGTTGGGGATGCCCATCGGACCCATTCCGATATTGGGATAGGGGATGGGGACCGGGGCGGGAGCCGGCGGCGCCGGCGTCAGGCAAACGTCCGGGAATCCCATGTTCTGTCCCGCCATCTGTGTATTGAGAAACATGGCCGATCACCCGAGATGGATCTGGGCGCCACGCGCCTTGATGAGCTTTTCGCCTTCGATCAGCGAATGCTCGCCCGAGACGCGCAGCAGCTGCTGGGCGTTGACTTCGACGGTGACGCCGTTGACGCGATCCAGGCCTTCGGTCGTACGCAGATATTGCTTGCTGTAGTGGCTGACACGGTCCATCACGCCATCAAAAACTTTCCCGATCAGCTTGAAGCTCTGCCCGATGACCTGAAAGGCGTCGCCGACGACTTCCGTCGTGCCGCTCACCAGAACGGACGCCTCGGAATCCACCCGCAACTTCTGCGTCCGAATCGAAAGGTCCAATGCCGACAGACTGAGCCGGCCGTCCTCGGCCTCCAGCGTGGAGTTGGACGGCAGGCGGATCGCGCGCCCCTGGTCATCGGCGCGAACCAGCACGTCGAGGATCCAGGAACGTTCGCCGGGGACGTGAAGGCAGTGCACCGTGTCGCCTGTACGCACGTCGAGCAGGCAGCTGGCGGCGCGCTTGGCCTGGAGGACCACGTTGCCGCTGCGCACGTCGTACAAGCCGTCTTCGGTGACCAGGGAAACGAGGCCCACGACGGATCCGGCGTCCGCTGTTCGGGCGGGACGCGGTGGGTGAATGACCCCGACTCGTGAAGTTGGCTTCAAGGCTCTCGCGCTCATGTCGAATCTCTCAGAAAAGAACAGTGAAGGGTCATCGGGCACGCTGCGGCGGTTTCCACTGCTCCGCCTTGGCCTGCTTGTCGTCCGTCTCCAGCGCGATCGCGCGCTGGCTGAATTGCGCATCGTGCGTATCGGCCCGGTGGAGCTTCGCGCGGTACATCGATGCATCGCGGGCGTCGACGCCCGTGAGCTTGGCTTCGCTGAAATCAGCGTAGGTCAACTCCGATCCCGCCAGCACCGCCCGGGTCAGATCCGCCCCGGCGAAATGGCACTGGTAGAGATCGGCCAGCTCGAAGCGTGCGCCGGGAAACGTGGCTTCCGTGAACAGGGCTTGTCGCAATCGGGCGCCGGAGAACCGGACGTTCTGTCCGTTGGCCTTGCAGAACAATGCCAGCGGGCCGTCGGCTTCCGTGAAGTCGCAGTCGTCCAGGCGCGATCCCATGAAATTAGCCTGGCGCATGCGAGTCTTCCGAAAGCTGGACCCGCTGAGATTGGCTTCGGCGAAGAGGCAGCCCTCGATCGACATGCCGTCGAAGCGACGTGCCGGCAGGTCGGTCTTGTGGAACGTCGAACGGAACATAGCGGCCTCGTTCCAGGTCATGCCCTCGAGCTTGCTCTCGCTGACGGTCGTATATTCCCAGGTCGTCCGATCGGCGTTGACGCGACAGGCGCTGACTTTGGCCCATACGCCGGACTGCAGGCCGCAGCCCACCATGGATGCGTCGTCGATGTTGGATTCCGACAACGTGACCTGGGAGAGGCCCGCGCCATCGAATCGGGCGCGCGGCAGCTGACACTGCGAAAACGTTGCGGAATGCAGAAATGCGCCGGTCATATCGACATCGTCGAACTTGCAGCGGTTGAAGACCGTGCGACGCAGGTTGCTGCCCGCGAGAGAAGCGCCGGACAGCGTGCAGCGATCGAACACGGCTTCACGCAGGTCCGAGGCGGCGATGTTCGCGCCGGTGAAGTCGCAGTTCGTGAATAGGCTGCCCGGCGCCATGAGGCCGTCCAGCTTCGCGCCACGGAAGTCCTTGTCTTCCACGGTCTCCCCGAGCGCCGCCGCGAACTCCATGAGTCTTGCGTCCATGCGCGAGCCTCAGGTAGACGGATCGGTCGCGCGGGGGCGACGTCGCGGAAAGGTGCGGGCCCGCTCGAGGACCGCGCCGTCCAGTTTGACGTCGGTATCGAGCCGAACACGCGTCAGGTCGGCGCCGAAGAAGTGCGAATCGCTCAGGTCCGCGCCGCGAAGGTCGGCGCCGGACAGGATGCAGTCCTTGAAATCGGTACCGCTCCACGAGGATCCGCGAAGGTCCGCCTTGCGCAGCAGTGCACCCTTGGCCTTGGCTTGTCGCGCGTCGCAGCGTGCGAGTCGCGTGCGCGTCAGATTGGCGCCGTCGATCACGGTACGAATCAGGCGGGCTTCGGTGAAATCGGAATCACCGAAGTTCGCGCCTTTCATCGTGGCGCCTGAAAAATCGGCTCCCGCGAACGAAGACGCGGCCAGCAAGCCCCCGCTCGACAGGTCGGCCTCGCGAAAGACGCTCCGCGCGCCGGCGCAAGTGACGAATTGCGCGGAAGGCATCGACGCGCGGCTGAAGTCGGCGCGTTCGATCTTGCACTCGATGAAACTGGCGGACCCGAGGTGGGCGCCGACGAACGTGCACGCCGTGAGGTCCAGCTTGTGGAACAACTGCTGGACGGCGACGGCTTCGCTGAGATCGACCTCGGTCCATTCGCTCTCCAGCAGGGAAGCGCCGCTCAGCAGCGCGCCGCGCAGGCTGGTGCGGATCAATTTCGTGCGGGCGAGGGTGCACCCGCTCAGGTTCGATCGGTCCATCAGCGCGCCTTCGAGCTGCGCGCCGCCGAGGTTGGCCTTGCTGAAATCGGTGCCGATGGCCACGACGCCGGTCAGGTTGGCGTGCGCCAGCACGGCGCCCGAGAGATTGGCCCGCGAAAGATTGGCGTATCTCAGATCGGCGCTCTCCAGCCACGCCAACGACAGATCGACGCCGCGCAGGTCGAGGTTCGAAAGGTCCGCGCCGGTCAGATCGAGCGTGGGCCATTTACGTACGCCGTTGTCGAGCAGCCATTCGATTTCTTCTCGGCGCTCGCGCGCCTTGTCCCCGGTCAATGGATGCGCCGGAGCCTGGAGATGCGCGTCCTGCTGGTACTGCATGCGCTTGGCGATCTCGGCCATCGCCATGGGACCTTCGAGCGGCGCCCGGTCGAACTTCCCACCTGCCTTGATCGCGGTGTTCTGCATCAGGTCGAGCTGGGCCGAAGCCCGAAATGTCGGCGGACCACGGTGGACCGACTCCGGGCCGTACTTGCCCTGCTTGCGTCCTTCGAGAACCTTCTCGGCGGCCGTGACCATCTGTTCGACGGCGGCCCACTGTTCGTCCGCCATTTTCTTGGTGAGGTTCTCGATGTACTGCGGCATCTCCGCCGGCGTCGGGGGTTTTTCCGGCGGCGCGAGCCTGATCCCGAGGGCATCCGGATCCTGCCCGTTGGCGCGGACGCGCTGGCGCGCGATCTCGACATCGGCCTGCGCGCGGAGGCGCGCGGCGGCTTCCTTGAATCCCTCGGCCTTGAGCGGCGCCTGCGAGGCTTCGAGCGCGGGATCGTCCAGCGCGATGCCCGGTGGCAGCAGGGCGACATCGTTGAGCAGGTGAAGCCCGGCCATGATCCCGCCTGCGGTTCGATTGCGAAATTCCTGCAGGTAGTACTCGTCGTTGCGCGACGGATCCGGCTCCAGACGCTCCACCGCTCCGAGCAGGTGCTTGATGTCGAAACCGTCGTCTTCCTCGGTTTCGGCCAGGCCCTGGTAGATGAGCACCATGCGCTCGGCGTGCGGGAAGAACCACACCGTGGTCAGGCGCATCGCGATCTCGCGCAGCTTGAACCCCGGGCCGTCGGGCCCCGGAATCTCGTAGTTGGCGAACATGCGTACGCGCAGGCCGGGGAGGCGTCCGTCGATACGGGCCTGCGTGGGGTGCATGTTCTCCAGGACGAACGACTCGTCGCCACGAAGCGGCGCCGGAATCCATTGGTCCTTGGGCGCAATGTTGAAGTGCTTCCATTGCGTGTCCGGCGCAACGGCGGGCGAGTGTTCCTTCAACCAGGCTTCGTCGTAGGTCCCGTTGAAGGCCACGCGCTGCGGATGCATCGTGTCGAGCGGACCGAAGCCGGCCGGCTCGATCTCCTGATCGGCACGCATGAGCCGGGATTGCGGCAACTCCAGGTTCGGCAGCCAGCGCACGCCGTCCTGGGCCATGCGGCCCCTTCCGGTGGGATTCGCGGCAAATCCGTCGCCGCCGTAGGCGCGGGACCAGTCGAGCGACATGCGCTCGAACGGGGCGGGGGCACTCGCCGATTTTCGATCGAGCCAGTAGCGATCACCGAAAGCGAAGACCGTCTTGCTCACGCCGGCCAGCTCGGCGCGCACCGCGACGGCATCGGCGCGATCGGGCTGCGGGTACGCCTGACCGATGACGAGGAACTCCGGCGTGAGCTTGAGGACGCCTTCGTCGATCATCGGCACGGCCATTTCGCCGGCCAGGAAATCCCACATCGACTGCTCGCCCCAGAGACGCCCCGACGCTCCCTGGTCGAACGGGACGTGGAGATAGCCGGAAATATTCACGCCATAGCGATGGCGATGTTCGACTGGCCGGAACGACATGCCCAGCATTTGCGGTTTGACGATGTGCATGCCGGGGAGTCAGGGCGGTAAAGGAGGCGCGACGCGGGGCAATGGCTCAGGAACGGTTCAGCCGCCCGGCGGCGTCGGCTTGCCGGTGTTCTGGTCGCTGCCGACGTCCACGCTCGGTCCGTCCACGCCTATGAATCCTGCAAGCGCATTGCCGACGCCACTGGCGGCATTGCCGACGCCACTGGCGACCGGCGAGGATCCGGCGAGCGCGCGCAGGCGATTGGCAAGATTGGTATGCCCCTGGAGAGCTGCAGCATCGGCCGCGTCGTTGAGCTGCTTCATCGCGTCCTTGTATTGCTGGCGTGTCTCCATGGCGCCCAGAAGCGCACTCCCGATGCCCATGCCGGCCGTCGCGCCCGCGCCGATGGCCGCCGCGACGGCCCAGCCTCCGGTCAGTGCCTGCGGGCCGCCCGCGGCCGCGCCCGCGCCGCCGCCACCCGGCGTGAACGTCGTGAGCGATCCGAGCTCGGCCTTGACGCCCGCGCAGGTTTCGATCTTTGCAGCCAGCGCGTTCTCCATTCCCAGACCGACGAAATTGCTCATGCTGATGGCGATCGCCGTTTCGCTCTGCATGCCGATGAACACGCTGCGTGCGGCAGCGAGCATGGTGTCGCTGGCCGACCCCACGTAGGCGCTGCTGTTCGCCCCCATCACGGTCGTGTTGTTGCCCATCGACACCGAATTGATGTTGGCCACGGCCAGCAGGTTCACGTCCGTGTTGCTCATGACCTCGAGCTTGTTGACCATCATCTGGTACGGCCCTGACGGCGATTCCACGACCACGGAATTGCCGCCGGTGACCTTGAAATCGATGTGGCCTGCCTGAAGCGTGATCTTGGCCGCCTTGTAGCTGATGTCGCCCGTCACGTTGAAGACCTGATTGCCGCCCACCTTGCGAACGTCGTCGGCCGTCGTGTCGATCAGTCGCGTGCTCTTGGTCACCTGGGTGACGTTGCCATTGACCGTTTCGGTCTGTGCGCCGTCGATCTGCACGTCCTGATTGCCGATGATGTGCTGGGACTGCTTGCCGTCGATTTTCAGGATCTGGTCGACGTTGATCGTGCGCGTTTCGTTGTTCTTGACGACGGTGTTGCGATCGCGGTTGACCGTCAGGTGCTGATCCCGTTCGATCGTCTCCCATCGGTCCCGCTTGATCGTGTTCTTCTGGTCGCGAACGACGGTGAGCATCTGGTCCTGGCCGACGAACCCCGAATCGTCCAGCTCGACATGGCTGTCGAGGTTGCGCTCAGCGTGGAGATAGATCTGCTCCTCGCCCTTCTTGTCCTCGAAGCGGATCTGATTGGCGTTCTCCGGCCCACCACCGGCGCTGGAACGGGAGAGGATGCCCGACTGCGTCTTGTTGTCCGGCAGCGTCCAGGGCGGCATCTGGTCCGCGTTGTAGACGCGACCGGTGACGATGGGCCGATCGGCGTCGCCCTCGAGAAAATCGACGATGACCTCCTGCCCGATGCGCGGGACGGTCATCCAGCCGAAGTTCTTCCCCGCCCAGATCTGTGATACGCGGATCCAGCACGAGCTCTGGTCGTCCTTCTTGCCGAGCCGGTCCCAGTGGAACTGCGCCTTGATGCGTCCGTACTTGTCGACGTGGATCTCCTCACCCGGAGGACCCGTCACGACTGCCGTCTGCGGACCCTGGACGATCGGGCGGGGCGTGGTGCGCGGCGAACGGTATGGCACGTCGCTGGGGATGAGGCGGAACGAACAGCGAAAATCGGCTTCACCGCCGTCGCTGGACTCCACCGCATTGTTCTTCGCCTCGATGAATGTGGAGACGATCAGGTATTCGCGGTTCAGATCGGTGCGGACAAAATCTTCCAGCGTGAAGAGCCCGCCGCAGTGCATGAGCCGCGCGTTGCCGCTGCCGACCGTCACGTCGTGCCCGGCCTGCATCTCCTCCAGTCGTATGCGGACGAAGTGCTCGCCGTCGGCGGGCGTCGGGTAGTCGCCCGGGTAGTCGAAGATCTCATGCTCGGATTCACCGTGGTTGCGGACGAGCTCGTTCTTGACGGTCAGATCGGTCTTCGGCGTCTCGAAGTTGTAATCGCGAAGCGACGATTTGCCGGGTACGATCTCGCGCGTGACGGACCATTCGCGGATGTACTCGCCGCCCGTCCGGGCTTGCTGGGTGTTCGCGCGGAACGGAATGGTGCCGATGGAAGCATGGGCGGACGGACTGTCGCAGACGATGAGCGTGTGCTTTCCGCTTTCATGCAGGAAGAAGGTGTAGATGCCCTCTTCCTCCATCAGGCGACTGACGAAGTTGAAGTCGGTCTCCCGGTATTGCACGCAGTATTCGCGCGGCGTGTAGCTGCCGGTCAGATTCAGCTCGAAGGTCGCCTCGGCCTGGTCCGAGAAGACCTCCTCGATGATCTCCGGGACGGTCTTCTCCTGGAAGATCCGGCTGTCGGCCGTGCGCGTCATCAGCCAGGTCCACGGCCGGGCGATGATGCGATAGCGATACATGTCGCCGCGCATGCCGACCAGGCCCATCTGAACGATTCGTCCGTCGATCGCGCGGCGCGAGTCGTCGTTGAGTTCGACCATCAGCGTGATGTGCTGGCCGAGTACGTCGTCGAATTCGATGTCTGCTTTTTCGCTGACCGCGAAGATCTCGTACTCGAACATGCGGCCCAGCGTTTCGGTGCCGGTCACCGATTCGACCACCAGGGTGCCCGGCGCCAGCGGCGTTTCCACGTCGATCCAGCGGTTGCGGGTCGAGGATTCGGTCAGGGCCATCTGAGGTCTCCTAAGGGATCGCTACGTGACATTGCCACGAGGCTCGGGAATCGTATCGCGTTCGGCCGCGGGACTGCGTGCCGATTGGAGCCCGGTGCTCACCGGCAACGCGGGCGTCGTCTCCAAGCCTGGTGAGGCGCAACGATGTCAGCCTTCATGCTTGCTTGCCGCCAGGATCAAACCCGGTACAGCGATGCCGCTTTCGTGGCGCACGACGTCCTGGGCAACGCGAATGTCCGCAAATCCGGCCTCTTCGAGGACGCGCACGACGTACGGGATCCTGTGCGTGTAACGCCCGTGAAATTGCAAGCGGTAATCCTCGGCCTGGTCCCCGCCGTCCTCGACGCTGAAGATCAGCCACCCTCCGTCCCGGAGGGAGTCGAACGCGCGGGCCGCGAATTCTTCCAGTGCTCCGAAATAGATCAGGGTGTCGGCGCTGGCAACGAGGTCGTAGGTCGCCGGATGGTGGACCAGAAAAGCGGTGAGTTCGCCTTCGGCCAGTGTGTCGTAGATTCCGCGACCGCGTGCCCGTTCCAGCATCCCCTTCGACAGATCCACGCCCGACAAATGGGCGCTCCAGGGTTTGAGCAAGGCGCCCACGAGTCCGGTACCGCACCCGGCATCCAGCACGTGCAGCTGTCGTTCGGACGGGTTCTGGCATTGCGCCACCGCCGCCCGTATCAGCTGGGGCGCACGGTAGTTCAGCGAGGCGAGTTGCGCTTCGAACGTCGCGGAAAAATTGTCGAACGTGCGCCGCAGGTAATCGTTGCTGGCCCGGGTTGGCGCTTGGGTGCCGCCGACGGCGGCGAGCAGGTGATGTGCTTCCGCGTCGTTCGGATCGGCAGCCAATCTCTGCCGGTAGTAGTCCGCCGCTTCGTCGTTTCGACCGAGCTTGCCGAGCGCATAACCCATCAAGCGACCCAGATCGAGGACGTCCTGTTTCAGCGAGACCAGATGGACGATGTGATCGAGCGCCTCGTTCGGCCGACCCAGTTCCATCAGCGCGTTCGCGATCCCGTACAGCACGGCGACGTTGTCCGGATGCTGCACCAAGGCAGGGCGCAAGAGCGCCTCTGCTTCCGCCGCCTGTCCGGAGTGGCGGCGGATCATTGCGAGGGCGATGCGCGGCGGCAACGAGTCCGGTGCCAGCGCGATCGCGCGATCGAGATGAGTTGCGGCTTCGGCGATCTGTTCCTTGGCAAGGAGCATGTTCGCAAGGTTGGCGTGGGCGTCGGCGTAATCCGGGCTCAGTTCCAGCGTCCGGCGCAGCGCGGTAATGCCGCCCTCCCGATTGCCGCTCTGGAATGCGAGCAGGCCGAGAAAATGCCATCCGTCCGGCAGGTCGGGGTCTTGTGTCAGGACCTGCTCGTAGAGCGATCTTGCTTCGTCAAGCTTGCCGGCACGGTGGGCCTGCAGCGCCGATGTGAGCAGTTCGGTCACGCCGCCCACGAATGATCCCCGGTGAGGTTTCCGCTGAGCATCGTCGAGCGACGCGGACACACTCGCGCGGCCGGTCGACGACTCAAGTGTTGTCGCCGCCGTCGATGAAGAACTGCACGCCGGGTTTGTTCATATCGATGATCTTCTTGTTCGTTTCGCCGTTCACGAAATCATACGAAATGATGTTGGGAACGCGCAGATTGCGCAGGTCCCAGGTCGACGCCAGCACTTTGGCCTGCCCTTTTTTCTTGTTCTCCTTCTGCAGAGTGTAGTCCTCGCCGCCCATGAGATGGCCTTGGGTCAGGTGGAGGAGGTGGTTGGTCGAACTTTGGGTGCCGCCGTGCCATTCGACTTTCGATGAACTGCTGGACGGCTTGGCATTCTTCTTGGTGCCGTCCTGGATCCCCGTCTTGCTGAAAGGATTGACGTAGGTCTTCTGCCAATAGATCTGCCACAAATGATTCTTCGGGTGGCTGGTGTGGTCGTAGCCGCCTTTCAACGCATTGCCGATGACTTCCGAAAGCTTGTGCGAACCCTTGTAGCACCCGCAGGTGGCGAGTCCGGTCGTGAGGGTCACGCCGGCCTTGAACTTGTGGAACGGGTGGATGCCCTGGGCCTGGTCGACCTTGCCGTGATGATCAAAATTCGAGCTGTTCTTCACTTTCTGCTTGCCTGTGATGAATTGCTTCGAAATCTTGCTATCCGAATCCAGCACGCACACCAAGCCGCCGCCGGCCTTGGTGGTTCGTCCGGATTGAATGATTTCTCGTGGCGTCATCAACGCGATGTTGCCGGTGCAAAGGCTGAGCTGATTGCGACCGCCGTAGAAGGAGCTTTTCTTGATGATCTCGTCGGCGTCCGTGTCGACCTTGGTATGGGTGACGCGGACGATGACGACCTCAGACGGATTAGCGTGGCAAAACGCCGCGGCTTCCAGGATCGAGCGATTCACGGTATCGCCATAGGCGCCGATTCCGGCCGTTGTGTGGTGAGCTTTGACGCCGCTGTCGGTCAGCATGAGGCGCAGATCGAAGAAGCGCGTTCCGCACGCCAACTGTCCGCCGATCGACATGTTCTGAGTGTGCGAATTGCGACTGGTTGCTCCGGGTCCCCGGAGTTCGGTCCCAAGATAGGTACCGGCGTCGTGCGCTCCCGGAATGATCAGGTCGACCAGCTTGGTGTCCTGATAACTGGACATCCAGTCGTTCAATGCCATTACGCTTCCCTCCTGGTTGGATCGTTGAGACGCGCTTGCGGACTAGCAAGCTCAGATGGCCAACGTGGTTGGCCCTACTCGCAATGAGTTGTTCGCGGTGTCGACTCATCCATCAGCGGGAGAGCGAGTGCCAGCGATAGTCCGAGGCTGCTGTGATCAGTGCAAGTTTTTGTTTCAGGTTGCTCTTCGAAATCTATTTGATATCGGTGATGCACCAGCGAAGCATGCTTAGTGTCCCGCTCATTACGGTTGCGTCGCGTCTGATTCCTTCCAGATCGGTATTGAACTTGTCCACCTGTTCCTGGCCGTACTTCAATTTCTGAGCGAGCTGATGTTTCAGTTTCAGCGGCTTGAGGTCCTTCATCGCGGTATGCGCCCGGACGTAACCCATGTGCGTGCCCTTTGGAGGCATGAGTACCTGTAGTACTCGACAGGCATTCTGCATGACATCGTCATTGAGGCCGGACGCGCCCACGTATGCCCATGTCGTGGTCGTGGGGTGCCACTTCAGAATCGAGAATTGGCAGGTGTTACCGGTCGGTGTGGAGAGCAGCGGAAAACCCCTGAAGCGTATTTTGGATTGCTTTGTATTGAGCTTGGCGACGACCTGTCCGGTATAGGAGTCTGTATTGCCGCCCTGCTTGTGCCGCGCGTTGCAGGTCAACATCTCCACGGTGTCGATTCCAGGGTTGAGCTTCTTCCAGGAAGAAACCAGCGCCAGAAACTCATCGGGTGTCAGGTTGCAGAATTTCTTGATATCGCCGTGCCCCCAGAACACGAGTGTGCTCAGCGACGCGATTTTTCGCGGCGCCTGTGTTACGCCGATGGCGATGGTGCTGTAGGTCGTCGCCAGTTGTTCCGCCCGGTCTTTATGGTCGGGATTTCCATAGGCATCTCCACCCCAAATCACGATTTCGGTCATCGGCGTTCTCCGGGCTGACGAAATTCGTACTTCAATCGGGTCAGGGAACGGGTTCGTTATCGTTGCGCGCCCTGTCCGTATTGATTTTCGCGACTGCAGCTTTGCCGGCCGTTGCTCACGCGAACGTGTAAGTAAAGAGTCCGTCCGTCGCGCCTACCGCGACGCCCTTGATGGCGTGTCCCTCCATCATTCGATTGAGAAACTCCCTCGAAATGTCCGGCAGCATCGTATTGGTCAGGATCGCATCGATCATGCGACCTCCCGACTCGCTTTCCGTGCAGCGCGACACCACGAGTTTGACCACGTTCTCGTCGTACTCGAAGGGAATCTTGTAGCGCGCTTCGACGCGCTTCTTGATGCGGTTGAGCTGCAGCTTGACGATCTCGCCCAGCATCTTGTCGCTGAGTGGGTAATACGGGATCGTCACCAAGCGGCCGAGCAGGGCAGGCGGGAAGACCTTCAACAGCGGCTCGCGTAGCGCCTTGGACATGCCCTCCGGATCCGGCATCAGTTCCGGGTCCTTGCACATGCTGGCGATGAGATCCGTACCGGCATTGGTCGTCAGCAGGATCAGCGTGTTCTTGAAGTCGATCACGCGGCCTTCGCCGTCTTCCATCACGCCCTTGTCGAACACCTGGAAGAAGATCTCGTGCACGTCCGAGTGCGCCTTCTCGACCTCATCGAGCAGCACGACGGAGTACGGCTTGCGCCGCACGGCTTCCGTCAGAACGCCGCCTTCGCCGTAGCCGACGTACCCCGGAGGTGCGCCTTTGAGCGAGGAGACCGTGTGCGCCTCCTGGTACTCGCTCATGTTGATGACGATCATGTTCTGCTCGCCGCCGTACAGCGCTTCGGCGAGCGCCACCGCGGTTTCGGTCTTGCCGACGCCCGAGGTGCCCGCGAGCATGAACACGCCGATCGGCTTCTGCGGATTGTCGAGGCCGGCGCGCGAGGTCTGGATGCGCTTGGAGATCATCTCCATCGCGTGGTCCTGGCCGATGACGCGCTTGGCCAGCAGCTTGGGCAGCTTGAGGATCGTATCGATCTCGTTGCGCGCCATGCGGCCGACCGGGATGCCGGTCCAGTCACCGACCACGGCCGCCACGGCCTGGTAATCGACTGTGGGCAGCATCAGGGGATTCTCGCCTTGCAGCTCGCTGAGCTTGGCCTGTACGTCCTTGAGCTTGGTCAGCGCCGCGGCGCGTTCTTCGTCGTTCAGTGGCTTGGCTTCCGGCGGGGCCGATGCGGCCTTTGCAGCCTCGGCCTCGAGCTTGCTACCCGTGCCTTCCACCGGCTGGTTGCCGGCGCGCAGCTTGGCGCGCAGATCCAGCAGCTCGCTCACCAGCGCCTTTTCCTGTTCCCAGCGGCTTTCGAGCCCGGTCAGTTTTTCCTTGGCGACGGCGAGCTGCTCGGTCGCGAGGGTCTCGCGCTCGGCGACATCGATGCCGATGACCTTCTCGCGGCCGATGATCTCGAGTTCGGTGTTCAGTGAGTCGATGTGCTTGCGCGTGTCGTCCACTTCCGGCGGCGTCGCGTGCAGGCTCACCGCGACTCGGGCGCAGGACGTGTCGATCAGGCTGACGGACTTGTCGGGAAGCTGACGTGCCGGGATGTAGCGGCTGGACAGCTTGACCGCGGCTTCGAGCGCCTCGTCCAGGATCTGCACCTTGTGGTGCTTCTCCATGGTGCTGGCGACGCCACGCATCATCAGGATCGCCTTCTTCTCGTCTGGCTCGTCCACCGTGACGCTCTGGAAGCGACGGGTGAGGGCGGGGTCCTTCTCGATGTGTTTCTTGTATTCGGCGAACGTGGTCGCGCCGACGGTGCGCAGCGTGCCGCGCGCGAGCGCGGGCTTGAGCAGATTGGCGGCGTCACCCGTGCCGGCCGCGCCGCCGGCGCCGACCAGCGTGTGCGTCTCGTCGACGAACAGGATGATGGGCTTCGGAGACGCTTGGACTTCCTCGATCACCGAACGCAGGCGCTGCTCGAACTCGCCCTTCATGCTGGCGCCGGCCTGCAGCAGGCCCACGTCGAGCGCGAGCAGGCGCACTTCCTTGAGCGAGGGGGGCACGTCGCCGCGCGCGATGCGCTGCGCGAAACCTTCGACCACCGCGGTCTTTCCGACGCCCGCTTCGCCGATGAGGATCGGGTTGTTCTGACGGCGACGCATCAGGATGTCGACGACCTGGCGGATCTCGTCGTCGCGACCGACGATGGGATCCATCTTGCCGCTGCGAGCCTGTTCGGTGAGGTCGGTGCAGAACTTCTTGAGCGCCTCCTGTTTGCCCATCTGCGCCGGCGCCATCGCGCCGCTGGCTTCACCCGGTGCGGCGCCGCCGGACATCGCCGAGCCGTCCGAAGGTCCGAGACTGTCCTCGGCGGAGCCGGCGACGATCTTGTGGAATTCGTCACTGAGCTGCTCGGCCTTCACCTTCTCGAACTGCTTCGAGATCATCATCAGCGCATTGCGCAGCGAGTTGGTCTTGAGCATGCCGACCAACAGGTGCCCGGTGCGGACGGCACCTTCCTTGAACATCAGCGTGCCGTAGACCCAGCCGCGCTCGACCGCCGCTTCGAGATGCGGCGAGAGGTCGGAGATCGAAGTCGAGCCCCGCGGCAGCCGATCCATCGCCGTGGTGATGTCCTTGGCGAGCACGGACGGGTCGACCGCAAAATGCTTGAGGATCTTCTGCCAGTCCCCGTTGTCGCCCTGCACGATCTGCGCGACCCAGTGCTCGAGTTCGACGTACGGATTTCCCCGAAGCTTGCACAGGACCGTGGCTCCCTCGACGGCTTTGTAGCCCGCGCTGTTGAGCTTGCCGAACAGTGCGACGCGACTGATCTCACCCATTGCCCTTGCTCCTCGTTTGCAGATTCAAGTTATCGATTGGACGACGTTGCCAGTAGGTGCGGGGCCCCAACCACTCGCTCCACGTCCAGCACCAGATCCTCGACATCCCGATGCCGCGGCTGGACACCGACCCACGTGGTCCAGCCCAGGCGCGATCCGCCACCGAGTCGAGCGGTCGGAACTTCGGCCGCGTGCAGGCTCAGGCGCAGATCCCAATCGAATTCGAACGTGAGGTAGTGCCGCATCAGGGCGACGAGGCGTTGCAGGGCGGTGCCGCCCGGCAGAAGCGACTCGTACTGCTTGAAGGTCAAGGGACCGAACGCGATGCGGATACGGTGCTGCCGGTCCCAGACGCGGGCGCCCAGGACGGCGCCGGTGCCCAGCTGGCACCCGGCCGAGCCGGTCCCAAGACGCGTGAGGTCGTCCTGAGGCAGCTTCATCCAGTGTCCCGCGAATTCCGCGACGCGCACCGGCAGGCGGAAGAAGCCGGAGAGCACGTTGCGCAGGCCATCCGCGCTGCGAATCTGCCGCGAAAGCCATCCCGAGAAGTACATCCGGACGTGATCGCCCGCAGCGTCGCGGCGTCGCAGGTTGGGCTGGCCCATGCCGACCAGCGCCCCGATGTAAGAGCTGAATCGATCGCTGGCGGGCCGGTCGTAGCTCGCCGATGGTTGGGCCTGCGCCCAGGCGCGATAGAACAGGGTCAGAGGCCGGTGATGCAGCATGTCGACGAAACGCGGGAAGCTTGGATCGCGTTTGTGCCGCAGGCGCTCCAGCGCGAATTCGGTCAGATGCAGAGGGAGCGGGCCGTTGGGGCCGAACATGCCAAAGAACTGCTGCGCGAGCCGCGGTGGCGCGCCGCGATTGTCGCGATGGACGAGCGAGAAGACCGCGGGCGCGAAGTTCAGTGACGGCTCCTGCCCGAGGCGGATCGGATCGTCCTGCGGGCGCAGCGAGCGGCCCAGCAGCGGCAGGTTGGGATAAGCGCATTCGAGCTCACGCAGCAGCTGGTAGAAGCCCTGCTCCCAGGGCGCCTGCTCGGCCTCCTGCAGCAGTTTCAGAGGATCGCGCGATCGCCGCATCGGGGCACCCATCGCATGATCTCGCCCCGCGCACTTCCGCGCAGGACCGTCTCGGTGAATGAATTGAGGCTGACATAGCGGGAAAAGAACTGTTCCATCACGGCGCCGAACAGGAAGGGGCTGCCGCCTTGGAACAAGAGTTCATTGAGCTCGAGTTCGATGCGCAGCCCACGACCAAACGCGATCGGGCCGGGCATCGGCAGGCGCCTGACCACCGGTTGCACGCGAACCGAGCGGACGCCCTCGACCTGCTTCTCGGCGGTCGGATCGTGGCCGCAGTAGAGCGCCAGCATGTCGCGCAACGCGATCGCGCCCCGTTGCGCGTCGCTGTCCATCAGGCTCAGGTAGTTGAGCGACAGGTGGCTGATCAACGCCCACGCGCTGAGGTTCTCGCGGAAGGTCGACTGCGGCCGGGTCGGACCACGGATGCATCGCAGCGTCTGGGCGGGGACGGACCGGTCCGGCGTGAAATCGGTGGTTCCCAGGCCGACCGGCATGTGTAGCGGGAGGTCGCGATTGGTGCACAGGACCTTGACGGCCAACTGCTTGAGATTTTCCGAGTACGGGGCTTCGGTCGCGTCCGCCAGCGAAATGAAAACCTCGCTGCCGACATACGTAGAGCGAAAGCCCTTCCGCTTCTGATTGGCGGAAAGCAGGCGCGGCTCACGTTGCAACGTGAAGTACGCCTGGTGATCTTCGTCGGGCGATTCCTGGTAGGCATCGTAGAACGGCAGGAA
>NZ_JAJFBP010000002.1 GCF_020697055.1 Panacagrimonas sp.
CATCGCGTTCTCGCGCGATGAGGCCCAGCTCACCGTGGCCGGCGTCCCCGACAAGCCGGGCATCGCCGCCTCCATCCTCGGTCCGATCGGCGACGCCAATGTCGAAGTGGACATGATCGTGCAGAACGTCGGCGCCGACGGCACCACCGACTTCACCTTCACCGTGCACCGCAACGACTTCGAGAAGGCCGAGGGCATCGCCAAGAAGGTCGCGGGCGAGCTCGGCGCCAAGGGCGTGCTGTCGGCCAACGACATCTGCAAGGTGTCGATGGTCGGTGTGGGCATGCGCAGCCACGCCGGCATCGCCAGCAAGATGTTCAAGCTGCTGGCCGGCGAAGGCATCAACATCCGCATGATCTCCACCTCCGAGATCAAGATCAGCGTCGTGGTCCAGGACAAGTACCTCGAACTGGCGGTCCGCGCCCTTCACAAGGGGTTCGAGCTGGAATCGGCACCGGTTTCGGCCTGACCGACCGTTTTTCTCTTGTCGCCCCCAGGGTCGGTCGGTACACTGCGCGCCCCTGCTGGCAGGCCGCATGTCGCAAAGAGCCGCATCGGAGAGTTGGCCGAGTGGACGAAGGCGCGCCCCTGCTAAGGGCGTATAGGGCTTAAAACCTTATCGAGGGTTCGAATCCCTCACTCTCCGCAATCAGGGCGAGATGGCCACGGCAGTGGCGTAGCGGATCGGCCGCAGCGCCGAGCAGGCTTGTATTAGTCGTCGAAAGGAAAGTTTCACCGCGGGCCCGTAGCTCAGCTGGATAGAGTGTCTGGCTACGAACCAGAAGGTCGGGAGTTCGAATCTCTCCGGGCCCGCCATCTTTTCCGACCATAGCGCTGGAGATTCTCACTCCCGTCGGGAGAAGTTCGCTGCGCTCACGCCCCCGCACTTCGTGCGGCGGTCGAATCTCTCCGGGCCCGCCATCTTTTCCGACCATAGCGCTGGAGATTCTCACTCCCGTCGGGAGAAGTTCGCTGCGCTCACGCAACGCGTCCCGCAGCCCGTGATGGCGCACCCTTATCGACGTATCGGCGCACCCCGCCCTGTTAGGCTACGGGCGGCGAGCCCGCCCACTATTCGACCGGCAAGGACCACCCACGAGGGTGCTCGACGCGCGATCCGTACGTCCCATCTCCGGAGCCCATCAGACCGTGGTGTACGAGCAATACGTAGAGCTTCTGAAGCGGGCCGTGACCGGCTATCTGTACGTCGACGAGGACCGGCAGGCACGCCGTTTCAGCCTGGAAACCGCTGGCAACGCCCCGGACGCTCCGCCCACTGCCGAGCAGGCCCAGACCACCCGCCGGGAAGGCCTCGACTGGCCCGGCATCGGCTACTCGATGTGCGGATTCAAGCGACTCGAGAACCTCGAATACTGCCTGCGTACCGCGGTGACCAATGGAGTCCCCGGCGACTTCATCGAGACCGGGGTATGGCGAGGCGGCGCCTGCATCTTCGCCGCGGGCGTGTTGCACGCCCTGGGACAGCGCAATCGCACCGTGTGGGTGGCCGATTCCTTCAAGGGACTGCCGCCTCCCGACGCCGTGCAATATCCCAAGGACACGGGGAGCACGTTCCACAAGTTCGATGAGCTGCGCGTCCCACGCGAGAAGGTCGCGCGCGCATTCGAACTGTTCGGCTTCAAGGATCTGAAGGTCCAATACATCGAAGGCTTCTTCGAGCAGACGCTCAAGACGGCGCCGGTTAAGCAGCTTTGCGTCGCACGGCTGGACGGTGACATGTACTCGTCGACCATCTGCGCGCTGGAGGCTCTCTATCCGAAAATCTCTCCGGGCGGGTTCATCATCATCGACGACTACTACATCGGTCAGTGCAAGGCCGCCGTCACGGATTTCCGCGCGGAGCACGGCATCAAGGCCAAGATCGTTCCCTGCGATTGGACAGGGGTCTATTGGCAGGTCCCCGGACCCTGAGCTTCGCCGTTGCGCGAGCAGGCTGAACGACACGATGACCAAGTTCGACAAGACCACCGCTCACGACCGCGTCGTCATGGTGACCGCGTGCAACGACCCGTCCGTCTACGCACGTTACGTCGCGAAAAGCGTCGGGATCGATGCTGCGGATTTCCACCGTTACGACAACAGCGCGGACAACCGCCCGGTCCCCGAGCGCTACAACCAGTTCATCGAGGCCATGCCGGCCGACCTCGATGCGTGGATCGCGTTCGTCCACAACGATTTTCAATTCCTCGAGGATCCGCGCGGCTGGCTTTCATCGGTTTCACCGAATCATCTGTATGGCGTGGTCGGTGCGGACATCGTCGAAGACGAAGTTCCTGATTCCATCCGGGCAGGCGCCCTGTCCGACACGCGCGCACAGCGCCGGGTCCTGAGAGGACAGGTCGAGTGCTCGACCGACCTGCTTGCGTCCGGCGTTTGCGGGACCAAGGTCGACGGCATGGTCCCGGTCCGGACGGTCGACTGCTGCTGCCTGATCATCCACGCGTCGCTGATCCGTCGACTGCAGCTGCGCTTCGACGCGAGTTTTCCGTGGCATCTCTACACCGAGGAGCTTTCGCTGCGGGCCGCAAGGGACTGGGGCGTGCGCACGTTCGTCATTCCGGTTCGGTCCGGCCACTACGGCCGGGGCGCCGTCGACGAGATGTTCCACACGGGCCTGAAACGCTTGAAAGAGACGCACGGGGACATTCTGGCGTCGACTTGTCACAACCCCTACGCGATCGAACGGGCCCGATCCAGGACATCGCGACCGGCGGCATCGGAGATCCCGGCCCTGGACGCGGCGCACGCGGTGCAGATCACGGTCGTGGTCATCGTCTTTCGGATGGCGCGTCAGGCGATGCGCACATTGCATTCGCTTTCCGCGGACTACCAGCGCGGCATCAAGGCGGCGCAATACGAAGTGCTGGTCTACGAGAATCCGTCCGACGACATGTTGTCGGCCGAGTTCGTCGAAGGCCTGCCCGAGAACTTCCGCTACACGCGTCTCGAATCGGCCTCGGCCTCGCCGGTGCCGGCGCTCAACCGGGGGATCCGCGAGGCGCGTGGTCGCCTCATCGGGGCAATGATCGACGGCGCGCGGATCGTCACCCCCGGACTGCTTCGCCGCGCGCTGTTCGCCAGCCGGACGCATCCACGCAGCGTGGTCACGACACTGGGCTGGTACCTGGGATGTGACGCGCAGGGAGTCGCCCTGACGCATGGCCACTCGGCAGCCTATGAGACCGAACTTCTGAAAGCCGCGGGCTGGCCCCGCACGCCCTACCGCCTGTTCGAGGTCTCCACGCTCGACCAATCGTCGGCCGATGGCTGGGTTGCGCGCATCTCTGAGAGCAACGCGATCTTCATGTCCCGGGCCATGTGGTCGCTGCTTGGCGGATTCGACGAAGGCTTCGTCTCCGAAGGCGGGGGCCTGGCCAACCTGGACCTTCTGAAGCGGGCCTGCGAGACGCCCAATGCGCAGCACGTGCTGCTGGCGGACGAGGCCACGTTCCATCAAACCCATGGCGGTGTATCGACCAATGCCGCACCCGACACCAAGGAACTCAAGCGCAAGGCCTGGCATGACGAATATCGGCGAATCCGCGGCGCCAACCACGCTCCGGCGGGCCAGAAATCCCGGGTGATCTACGGCGCCCTTCGCGCCGAAGTGGCGGCCCATCTCGTCAGTGCGCTGGTTGCGCCGGCACGATCGCAACTCCGGCAGGACGACGACACGCGCCCATTCTTTCCGATGCAGGACGCCAGGCTCGTCCGCCGGATGAACATCCGGCCCCGCGCGCAGCCGCCGCCGGCCGCGGGTGCGGCGGTCGAGGCGGTCCGGCTCGTGGAACGGCTCTTCAACCAGAACCGGTTCGTCGAGGCGCGCGATGCTGCGCGGCTCGTGCTGCGCAGGATCGGGCATGGAAAGGTTCCGGTGTTGGAGCAGATCACGGCGCTCTGTGCCAATTATCCGGGTATCGGCGGCAAGGCGCCGCCGAAGCAACGCTCGAGTCATCTCGCGAGCATCGGCAGCGTCCACAGGGCGCTTGGAGAAATGGACCTCGCGGAGCGCGCTTTCGTGGAAGCACTCAGGATCGACACCGGCAATGATGTCGCGCGCTTCGAACTGTCCGCCATCCGCCTTCCAGGCGCGTCCTATCTCGATCGTCTGTCGGAAGTCCACGAGTTCCTGCGCCCCAACATCTATCTGGAGATCGGCGTCTTTCAAGGCGATTCGATCAGCCTGGCACGCCCGCCTACGCAGGCGTTCGGTGTCGATCCCGAGCCGTCCCTGATGAAACCCTGCCGCGCCGAGACGCGGATCCATCCCTGGAAAAGCGACTACTTCTTCCTGCAGAACGAACGTCGGCGATTGATTCCTCGGCGCGTCGACTTCGCGTTCATCGACGGCCTGCATCAGTTCATGCAGGTCGTCAGGGATTTCTGGAACGTCGAACGCCTCTGCCATCCCAACTCGGTGATCGCCTTCCACGACACCTTGCCGCTGGATCGTCAAAGCGCCGCCAGGAACCGTACGACCGGCTACTGGACCGGGGATGTCTGGAAGATCATTCCGTTCCTGATGAGCGAGCGGACGGATCTTCGCATCGCCACCGTCAAGGCCCCGCCGTCCGGTCTGACGCTGGTCGCGGGCCTGCGTACGCACCACTTTCCGACACTCGAGGAGACGCTGGCGCGCGCAGCCGCATTCGATGCCGCCGATTACGACGCGTTCGAATCGACCTGGCGCCCGCGCATGACGCTGCTCGACAACACGCGCCCCGCCTTGGCCGACTGGCTTCTCTTTGGCAGGGTGCCCGCGTAGGGTGGTTCGAGCGGCCGCCGAGGCGATGGGAGATCGAACGTGCCAGATCTATTCGAGGTCTTCCGGAAATGGCAGGGGCGGCGGATCCACAAATGGCACCACTACTTCCCGATCTACGAGCGCTTCCTCGATCGGCATCGTGGCTGCCCGGTGGTCCTGATCGAGATCGGCCTCGGAGAAGGAGGTTCATTGGCGCTCTGGCGCAGCTACCTCGGACCGCAGGCCAGAATCATCGGGGTGGACATCGATCCCGCCTGTGAACGTTTTCGAGCCGACGGCTTCGAGATCCACATCGGCAGCCAGTCGGACCCTGAGTTCCTGCTGCGCGTGATCGAATCGGTACCGGTTGCGGACATCGTCATCGATGATGGCGGGCACAAGGCAAGCGAGCAGATCACCTCGTTCGAGACGATCTATCCCCGTATCGCCGAGACAGGCCTCTACATCGTCGAAGACACGCAGACCAGCTATTGGGACGACTGGAAGGATCGCGCCGACGGCATGACGTTCATCGAATACGCAAAGCGCCTCTGCGATACGCTCAATGCGTGGCACCACAAGCTCGCGAGTTTCTACCGCTTCCATCTGCCGCCTGAGCTTCGCACAGGCACCTGCGAGGTCCCCTGGTTCACGCGTCACACGAATTGCATCTCGTTTTTCGACAGCGTCGTGGTCTTTGAACGCCAGACCCGCCAGGAGCCGCGTCATAGCCACAGCCCGCCACTGGACGCGACGTGAACGCGCCTCGGCGGTGGCCGTCCAAATTCGAGATCAGCGGGCGGGACGCCGAGCAGGCCCGGTCGAACGAACGCGTGCCACGTTCGTGATGCGGCCGCTCCAGCCTGCGCCGCCGCTAGACACCATGGGTCACCCCCAACTGATAGAACGTCACCCGCGCTCCATCGGTATCGCTGTTGCCGATCGCCTGTAACGCCGCGCCGGCCCGAAAGTAGAGCCCCATCCCGTCCCAGTTCGAATCGATCGGCGTCGAGACGCTTTCATCGCCCGACGCGACGTGAAGCGTGCGGTCCTCGACCCGCAGCGAGATCGTGAAGGTCTCCCCGAGACCGAGCCCGCCGACGAGGTTCAGGCGCCGCGCGGTGGAGTCGGCCGCCACGGGAGAATCCAGCACCAGCACGTATAGCGTGCCGCGGCCCGGTCCGTTGGTTTCGAACACCAGCTTGCACAACTCGCTGATCGCAACGTTCTCGCCGTTGTAGCCGCGGATCTGGCCGATGACGACTTTGCCGTTCTCGCGCGGCACCTGGTGCACCGCCAGCGTCGCGTCCATGCGCGAGAAGTCGTCCCAGGTCCAGTTGACCGAGGCGTCTTCGGGGTCGAGCAGCTCGCGCAGCATGCTGACCGGATATTTGGCGTTGGCGGTCAGTGCCCCGTGGACCGGCGCGAAGAACATCACGCCGTCGCCCTCGACGCCCTGGAACCAGTCCGACGAATACCCTTCGACCAGCCGGGATGTCGACACCACTTCGGCGTTGCCGTCGGTGCCGCCGGTGGGGTTGCGCGGAATCGTCAGCGCCCAGCCGCCCAGGTCCAGAAGGCTCGACGGCGCGGCCTCGGTCGGAAGCGGGATCACCACGTCTTCCCCCGAGCCGCCGCTCGAACCGCCGCCGCACGCTTGCAACATGCCCGCAACGAGGCACAGAAATCCTGCTGCGGTTGCAGATTTCAGGTTCATCGGAGTCTCCCTTGCGTATTACGTCAGTCGCGGGCCGGGCAGCACGCCGCGTGCCTGGGAGATCGCGCCAGCACCCGATCAGCGAGAGAACCGGCCCTCGCGCAGGAAATGGATCGACTGCCGCACCACCACCTCGTCCCGCATCATGAACGTGTGGTTCACCGGCAGCACCAGCAGGTCGCGCATGCCGTCGAGTTGCGCCCGTTCCACGCTGACCTTGCCGTCGTTGGCGCCGACGATCATCGCGGAGTACGCCGGGTTGTAGGACCGCGTGCCGGCGATGATGCCGGCCTCGTACGTCGCCGGCGGCAGGCGGTTGGGAAGACTGTCCGGTCCGGTGCCCAGCTCGTTGCCGGCGGGTCCGTTGATCCATCCGAACGGCGCCAACCGGCCGAGCCGATCGACCAGCTCGCTGCCGCGATTGGGCGTTCCGATCATCACGACGCGGCCGACCTGCGGCAGCTCGTAAGCCGCGAGGTACTGGCGGATGAGAATCCCCCCCATCGAGTGCCCGATGAAGTGCACGCGCGGCGCGCCCGCAGCCAGCGCCTCGCGCACCTGCGGCGCCACGTGCGAATCGACCAGCGTGCGTACCGCGGCCGTGGTGGAGGGATAGCCGCGACTGAACGCGACGAAGCCCGCATCCCGCGCCGCGCGAGCGAGCTTCTCCATCGGCCGCGCCGAGCGCGCCAGTCCATGCAGCAGGATCACCGCCTCGGCTGCACTCATGCCGGAAGCCGCTTCCCGGGATCCGCTTTCCTGCCTCGCAACGGCCAAGGCGCGCGCAGCAGCAGCACCAGCGCAGTGATCGCCAGGTACGCCAGCGGCTCGCGATGATCCGACTTAACCAACCACAGGAAGTGGAGCCCGCCCAGCCACACGGCCGGCCACACCAGCCGATGCAGCGACTTCCAGCGCCGGCCCAATCGCCGTTGCCAGCCGCGGGTCGAGGTGATCGCCAGCGGAAGCAGCAGCAGCCAACCGGTGAATCCGAGCGTGATGTAGGTGCGCTCGGCCACTTCCTCGACGAGCTTGGCCGGCGACCATTCCAGGTCGAACGTGAGGAAGACGGCGAAGTGCACGCAGATCCAGGCGAACGCCCACAGCCCGAGCAGGCGCCGGATCTGCACGAATTCCACGCGTCCGGTGAAACGTCGCAGCGGCGTCATCGCCAGCGCCACCAGCAGCAGCCGCAGGCTCCACAGCCCGGTGTAGCGTTCCAGGAACTCCACCGGGTTGGGACCCAGCGCCGCGTGCGTGAGGCGCCACGCGAGTTCCGCCGCCGGGTACAGCGCCAGCGACCACGCGGCGAGACGCAGGCCCAGCAGCGCGCGCGGAACCGCCATCAATGGAATTTCACCGGATCCATGCCGGTGTAGAGCGAGGCGACCTCGGTGTAGCCGTTGTAGAGCAGCGTTTTGCGCTTGAAGAGCTCGCCCAGCCGGCGCTCGCCCGACTGGCTCCAGCGCGGATGACTGACCGCCGGATTCACGTTCGAGTAGAAGCCGTATTCCTCGGGCTGCAGGATGTTCCACGTCGTGGGCGGCTCTTTCTCGACGAAGCGCACGCGCACGATCGACTTGATGCTCTTGTAACCGTACTTCCACGGCACGACCAGGCGCAGCGGCGCGCCGTTCTGGTTGGGCAGCACGCGGCCGTACATGCCCACCGTCAGCAACGTCAGCGGATGCATGGCCTCGTCGATGCGCAGGCCCTCGACGTAGGGCAGCTCGAATCCCGCCCAGCGTCCAAGGGGCATCTGCTGGCGGTCGTAGAACGTCTCGAACGCGACGTACTTGGCCTTCGAGGTCGGCTTGAACCGCGCGAGCACGTCGGACAACGCAATGCCGACCCAGGGCACGACCATGCTCCAGGCCTCGACGCACCGGAATCGATACACGCGCTCCTCGAGTGTGCTGGCGTTCACCAGGTCCTCGATGCCGAGCTGCCCCGGCGACTCGCACTCGCCGTCGACGGTCACCATCCACGGCCGCGTCTTGAGCGTGTGCGCGTTGCGCGCTGGCTGATCCTTGCTCGTGCCGAACTCGTAGTAGTTGTTGTACGTGCTCACATCCATGAACGGCGTGAGCGTCTCGCCGCCGGCCAGCTCGCTGCGCTTGGCCACGTTCAGCGCGGCACGGCCTTCGGAACCGGCGGCGGGCGCAACGGTGGACGCGCTGTCGGTCGCCGCGATCTCGGTCGACGCCTGCGGGCGCTCGGCCTGCGCGTCGTCGGAACGTCCGCAGCCGGTGACCAGCGCCACTGCGCTCAATCCCAGCTGGGCGACGAGGCGCCGGCGATCGTCGTGCACGCGTTCGGGCGTGATCTCGCTGGACCGGATCGGATGCGGCGGCGGGATGCGGATCAACATGACGGACTTCCTGCAGAAATGGCCTGTGCAGGATTACGCAAATCAGGCGCCCGTGGAGGCTCCCCGGACTTCAGGACACGAGTCGCGGACGATCGGACATGCCGCTACGTCAGAGGATGTAGCGGCTCAGATCGTCGTTGCCCGCCAGCTTCTGCAGCTTGCTGTCCACGTACGCCGCATCGACGGTGAGCGTGCTGCCGGACTTGTCCGGCGCGTCGTAGGCCAGCTCCTCCATCAGGCGCTCGAGCACCGTGTGCAGACGGCGTGCGCCGATGTTCTCGGTGCGCTCGTTGACCTGCCAGGCCATCTGCGCGAGGCGCTTGATGCCGTCGGCGGTGAATTCCAGCGTCACGCCCTCGGTCTTCATCAGTGCGGTGTACTGGTCGGTCAGCGAATAGTCGGGCTCCGTGAGGATCCGCTCGAAGTCCTCGGTCTTGAGCGGGTCCAGTTCGACGCGGATCGGCAGGCGGCCCTGCAGCTCGGGAATCAGGTCCGAGGGCTTGGCCATGTGGAACGCACCCGATGCGATGAACAGGATGTGGTCGGTCTTCACCGCGCCGTACTTGGTGGTGATCGTCGAGCCTTCCACCAGCGGCAGCAGATCCCGCTGCACGCCTTCGCGCGAGACGTCGGAGCCGACGAACTCGCCGCGCTTGCACACCTTGTCGAGCTCGTCGATGAAGACGATGCCGTTCTCCTCGACGTTGTGCAGCGCCTCGGTCTTGATCGCTTCCTCGTCGACCAGCTTGGCCGCTTCCTCGTCGGTGAGCGCCTTCAACGCCTCGGAGATCTTCATCTTCTTGGTTCGCGACTTGCCCTGGTTCAGGCCGGCGAACATGCCCTGCAGCTGCTGGGTCATTTCCTCCATGCCCGGAGGGCCCATCAGCTGCACGTTGGGCAGCTGCTGCTGGAGGTTGATCTGGATCTCGGTGTCGTCGAGCTTGCCTTCGCGCAGCTGCTTTCTGAAGACCTGGCGCGCGCCGGAGTTCTCGCTCTGGCGAACGGTGCTCGCTTCACCGAAATCCTTGGGCGGGGGCACCAGCACGTCGAGGATGCGTTCCTCGGCCGCGGCCTCGGCCTTGTCGCGCTGGCGCGCGATGAACTGCTCGCGGGTGAGCTTGACCGCGGCGTCGACCAGGTCGCGCACGATCGAGTCCACGTCCTTGCCGACGTAGCCGACCTCGGTGAACTTGGTGGCCTCGACCTTCACGAACGGCGCGTTGGCGAGCTTGGCCAGGCGCCGCGCGATCTCGGTCTTGCCCACGCCGGTGGGACCGATCATCAGGATGTTCTTCGGATGGATTTCGGCACGCATCTGGCCCACGACCTGCTGGCGCCGCCAGCGGTTGCGCAGCGCGATGGCGACCGCGCGCTTGGCGGCGGCCTGGCCGATGATGTGCTTGTCCAGCTCCGCGACGATTTCCCGGGGGGTCATCGTCGAGGTCGTGTTCGATTCGCTCATGGGTCTGGTTTCAGAGATCGAGGGTCTCGATCGTCAGCGAGTGGTTCGTGTAGATGCAGATGTCGGCGGCGATGTGCAGCGCCTTCTCGACGACCTCCTTGGCGCTGAGTCCGGTGTTCTCCACCAGCGCGCGCGCCGCGGCGGTTGCGAAGCTGCCGCCCGAGCCGATGCCCATCACGCCGTGCGGTTCGGGCTCCATCACGTCGCCGTTGCCCGAGATCATCAGGCTTGCTTCCTTGTCGGCGACCAGCAGCAGCGCCTCGAGCCGGCGCAGGTAGCGATCGGTGCGCCAGTCCTTGGCCATCTCGACCGCGGCGCGCACGAGGTGACCCGAATGCTTCTCGAGCTTGCCTTCGAAGCGCTCGAACAGCGTGAACGCGTCGGCGGTGCCGCCCGCGAATCCGGCGATGACCTTGTCGTTGTACAAGCGCCGGACCTTGCGCGCGTTGCCCTTGACCCGCGTGTTGCCCATCGACACCTGCCCGTCACCGCCCAGGGCAACCTGGTTGCCGCGTCGGACGCTGAGGATGGTGGTGCCGTCGAACTGTTGCATGACCTGCCTCGGAGGAACTGTCGGGCCTAGATGAGGGACCGGGAGCCGTATTCAAGCCGAATGACCGTCGCGACACAGCATCCGCCCGCACCGACATCCGCTTGCGCGCTGAATAGAATGCGTTTCCCCCCTGCCCCTCGGCCAGCCCGAACATGGACTTCACCCTGTCCGCGGAACTCCGCGACCTGCAGCAGCGCACCCGGCAGTTCATCGCCGAAGAGGTGATTCCGCTCGAAAGCGATCCGCGCCAGCACGCGCACGGACCGGAGGAGTCGCTGCGCGACGAGCTGGTCGGCCGCGCCCGTCGCGCCGGACTGCTGACGCCTCACGCCTCGCGCGCGCACGGCGGCATGGGCCTGGACCATCGCGCCAAGGCGATCGTGTTCGAGGAGGCCGGCTATTCGCCGCTGGGTCCGATCGCACTGAACATCCACGCGCCGGACGAAGGGAACATCCACCTGATGGAAGAGGTGTGCACGCCGGCGCAGAAGGAACGCTGGCTGCAGCCGCTGGTCGACGGCCGCATCCGCTCGTGCTTTGCGATGACCGAGCCCGGTGAGGGCGCGGGCTCCGATCCGTCGATGCTGCAGACCCGCGCGGTCAAGGATGGCGACCACTACCGCATCAGCGGCACCAAATGGCTCATCACCGGCGCCGAAGGCGCGAGCTTCGCGATCATCATGGCCAAGCTCGAGGACGGCTCTGCCACGATGTTCCTGGCGGACATGGATCAGCCGGGCATCCGCCTCGAACGCCTGATGGACTCGCTCGACTCCTGCTTCGTCGGTGGCCACGGCGTGCTGCACTTCGACGATCTGCGCGTGCCGGCCGCCGACGTGCTCGGCGAACTCGGCCGCGGTTTTCGCTATGCGCAGGTGCGCCTGGCGCCGGCGCGCCTGACGCACTGCATGCGCTGGCTCGGCCAGGCGCGACGCGCGCACGACGTGGCGACCGCCTACGCGCGCAAGCGCATGGCATTCGGCAAACCGCTGGGCGAGCACGAGGGCGTAGGCTTCCAGCTCGCCGACAACGAGATCGAGCTGCACAGCGCACGCCTCAACATCTGGCACACCGCGTGGGTGCTCGACCAGGGGGAGAAAGGCAACCTCGAATCGAGCATGACCAAGGTGATGGTGTCCGAGGCCGTGTGGCGCATCGTCGATCGCTGTGTGCAGGTGCTCGGCGGCCAGGGCGTCACCGGCGAGACCATCGTCATGCGCATCTTCAAGGACATTCGCGCCTTCCGGATCTACGACGGTCCGAGCGAGGTGCATCGCTGGAGCATCGCTCGCAAGCTGGTCGGCGGCGGGCACTGACGTTCAGACCCAAGACATCCGACGCGAATCTTTTCGAACAACAGACGGACCATTCCCATGCAGACAAACGAAGCGAAAGGCCCACTGGCGGGCATCAAGGTGGTGGAGATCGAAAGCATCGGGCCCGGCCCGTTCTGCGCGATGCTGCTGGCCGACCTGGGCGCGAACGTGCTCACCGTCGGCCGCGCCGGCAAGGTCGATCCGAACAGCGACGTGCCGGTGATCACGCGCAATCGCGCCGGTCGCGTGGGCCTGGACATGAAGAGCGCCGAGGGCAGGGACAAGGTGCTCGAGCTCGTCTCCAAGGCCGACGCGCTGATCGAAGGCTTTCGTCCCGGCGTGATGGAGCGCCTCGGCGTCGGACCCGACGACTGCCTGAAGGCCAATCCGCGCCTGGTGTACGGACGCATGACCGGCTGGGGCCAGGACGGACCGATGGCCTCGATGGCCGGCCACGACATCAACTACATCGCGCTATCCGGCGCGCTGCACTCGATCGGCACCAAGTTCTCCGGCCCGGTGCCGCCGCTGAACCTGGTCGGCGACTTCGGCGGCGGCGGTGTGATGCAGGCCTTCGGCGTCGTGTGCGCGCTGCTCGAGGTGCGCAACTCCGGCAAGGGCCAGGTCGTCGACACGTCGATGGTCGACGGCTCGGGCGCGCTGATGGCGATGCTCTACGGACTCAAGGCGTCCAGGCGCTGGCCCGCGCGCCGCGCCGGCAATTTCCTCGACGGCAGCGCCTGGTACTACCGCTGCTACGAGACCGCGGATGGCCAGTGGATGGCAGTCGGCGCGATCGAGCCGCAGTTCCGGCGGCTGTTCCTCGAAGGCATCGGCGTGGGCGAGCAGCACGACGCGATCTGTTCGCGCGGCGACCAGGACGAGGAGGTGCACCGCGAGATCGAGGCGATCTTCCGCTCGCAGGACCGCGCGTTCTGGGCCAAGCGGTTTGCCGGCAGCGACGCCTGCGTCGCACCGGTGCTCGCGATGGACGAGGTGGCGTCGGATCCGCACAACATCGCGCGCAAGACCTTCCAGACGATCGATGGCGTGCTGCAGCCGATGCCGGCACCGCGCTTCAGCCGCACCGCCGCGCCGACGCCGGTGACCGGTCATTCGGCCGCGCGCATCGCCGAGTGGGGCCTTTGATTTCCTAGCTCCGCGGCCGTCGGCGCTCTCCCATTTGCGGCACATGGCGCCGACGGCGGCGCGCGCGACACAATTCGCGCGTGACCGCGCTCCCCTCGTCCCTTGGCATCGCACTGGCCCTGCTGTGCGGCATCGCCGCGCCCGCTGCGGCGGAGCAGGCCGGGTCGATCGCGCTGTCCTGTCCGGTCTGCCACGGCGCGGTGGGATCGGATGCGGCACATGCGCCTTCGGCGGTGCCCTCGTTCTACGGCCGATCCGCCGAGGAGATCGGCTGGCAGCTGCGAGAATTCCGTGCGGGCTCGCGCCAGGGCAGCGCGATGTCGCGCCTGGCCAACGCGCTGACCGACGACGAGATCGACGCGCTCGCACACCGCTACGGCGTCGCACCGTGATGCCCGCGTTCGATCCGCGCCGACGTCGCCTGCTGCTCGCGGGGCTCGGACTCTCCGGTCTGATGCGGTCGCCGGTCGCGCAGTCGGCGGCGAACGGCCCGCACGTGGTGGTCATCGGCGGCGGTTTCGGCGGCGCAAGCTGCGCCCGCACGCTGCGGCGCCTGGCGCCGCAGGTGCGCATCACGTTGCTCGAACCGCGCGCGCAGTTCTTCACCGGCCCGTCCACCAACGCGGCGCTGGTCGGCCTGTGCGCGGAGGGCGACATCGTGCACGGCCCCGGCGCGCTCGCGGCCGAGGGCATCGAGCTGCGCCTGGATCGCGCGATCTCGATCGACCCGGTGACGCGACGCGTCCGCACCGCCTCGGGCGCGACGCTCGAGGCCGATCGCATCGTGCTCAGTCCCGGAGTGGCGATGCGCTGGGACCTCGTCCAGGGTCTTGCCGAAACGATGCGCGACCAGATGCCGCACGCCTGGCTCGGCGACACGCAGGTCGCGACGCTGCGCCGGCGCATCGACGCGCTGCGCGACGGCGCGACCGTGGCGATCGTCGCGCCGCCCAATCCCTATCGCTGCCCGCCGGGCCCGTACGAGCGGGCGAGCCTGATCGCCTGGCACCTGCGTCGCGGCGGACGCGGCCGCGGCAAGGTGCTGGTGCTCGATGCCAAGGACGACTTCAGCAAGCGACCGTTGTTCCAGCTGGGCTGGGACACGCTCTATCCCGGCACCGTCGAATGGGTGTCCAGGGAAAAGGGCGGAGAGCTGGCCGAGGTGCTCGACGCGCGGCGCAACCACCTGCGGCTACGCAACGGTAGCCGCGTGCAGGCCGACCTGGTCAGCCTGGTGCCGCCGCAGCGCGCGGCCGACATCGCCGTCGAAGGCGACCTCGTCGACGAAAGCCTCTGGTGCCCGGTGAATCCCGCGAACTTCGAATCCACGCGCCACCGCGGCATCCACGTGATCGGCGACGCCTGCCACGCGCACCCGATGCCCAAGTCGGCTTTCAGCGCCAACAGCCAGGGCAAGCTGGTGGCGCTGTCGCTGGCGGCCCACCTTTCCGGACGTGCCCCGCCCGAGGCGCGCCTGGTCAACACCTGCTACAGCCTGCTGGCGCCGGGCTACGCCATTTCAGTAGGGGGTTTGTACGGCGTTGTGTCGGAACGGCTGAGCACCTTGAATGACGGGATGAGTCCGCTGGGAGCCGCGCGCGAATACCGCGCGCGGGAAGCGGCATACGCACACGACTGGTATGAACAGATCACACGCGATTCGTTCGGCTGATCTTCTCGGAGAGATCGAGGGGTCGAGTTTCCTGCACTGGCTGATCCTGAGCAGCGCCTGCCTGTTCGGGCTGCACCTGTCCTGGACGCTGGGCCTGCTGCAACGCGTGCTGCTGGCCGACACCACGCAGATTTCCGCCAGCATCGTGCTGATCTACCTGGGCTGCATGGCCTACGGCGGCTGGCGCGCATCGCGGCTGTCGCTGGCGCACCGTGGGCTCGATCGCGTGCGCGAAACGTTCCGACGCGACCGCACGCTGCCGCCGCCGTCGGGACGGCTCGAGGAATGGGCCAACGAATACTGCTCGGGGCTGCTCGACGAGGCGGCCGATCGCGCGGCGCTGCGCGAAGTGCTCGAGGAGCGCGCGCGCGGCGCGCACGAGGCCGGCTGGTTCCTTTCCAGCCTGATCCTGAAGCTGGGCCTGCTCGGCACCATCGTCGGCTTTGTGTTCATGCTCGGCGCGATCGACGCCATCAAGACGCTCAGCGCGGCCGATCTGCCGCAGATGCTGGGGCAGATGGGCTCGGGCATGGCCGTGTCGCTCTACACGACGCTGGTGGGCCTGCTTGCGAACATGGCCCTGGGCCTGCAGAACCTGATGCTCGACCGCTCCGCCGAACGCCTGGTCTCCGGCGCGATGCAGTTCGCCGAACGCGAAATGCTGCCGACGCTCGCAGGCAAGGCGCAGTCGTGAAGCGCGGGGCCGGCCGCACGCATTACGACCAGGACCCGTTCACGGACCTGCTGTTCAACGCGCTGCTCGGCTTCACGCTGCTGTTCATGATCGCCATCACCGCGATCAACCCGCCGGCCAAGAAGCAGGGCGACATCCCGGCCAAGGCCGAGCTCATCGTCTCCACGACCTGGGCCGATGGACTCAAGGACGACGTCGACACCTGGGTAGAAGCGCCCGACGGAGAGGTCGTCTGGTATCGCAACCCCGACGGCGGCCTCATGCACCTGGATCGCGACGATCGCGGCGCCGAGAACGACACGCTGCAGGTCGACGGCAACCAGATCGTCAATCCGCTCAATCAGGAAGTCGTCACCGTGCGCGGCCTGCTTCCGGGCGACTACGTGGTGAACCTGCATCGCTATCACGCCGACGGCACCTCGGTGCTGCCGGTGCAGGTTAACGTGGTCAAGGTAAATCCCCGCCTCGAGGTCGTGTTCTACGGCACCGTGGATCTCGCGGCGCAGGGAACCGAACGCACCGCGGTTCGTTTCAGCGTCTCACGTGACGGCTCGGTTTCCGGCATCAACACCCTTCAGAAGAACTTGGTCCAGCAATGACGATCGGATTGGAACTGGTGCTGCTGTGCATGCTCTACGTGAGCGTCGCCTTCATGGTGGTCTATCTCATCGTGGGATCGACGCTGCCCTACCTCTTGCGGGCGGGACTGGTCGTTCTCGTGAGCGTGAGCTTCTTCGCGAGCTGGCATCTATGGCGCGATGTCGCAGGCTGGCCCGCACGCGCCAAGCTGCCCGACCAGTTCCTGTTCCACGCCGCCACCGTGATCGAGCCCGATCCGGAGAAGTCGCAACCCGGCTCGATCTACGTGTGGGTCACTGAGATCACCGACGACGGCCCCGCCGCAATGCCGCGCGCGTACCGTGTGGCCTATCTCAAGACCACGCACTCTCAGCTGCAGGAAGCCGAGTCGCGCATGCGCAACGGACTGCCGCAGATCGGCAAACGCAAGCGCGGCCCCGAGGGCACGTTCTCGCTCAACGGCGCGATGAAGCGCGTCGAGGACGAACAGCAGTTCGAGCTGGGCAACCTGCCCAGCCCCGCCCTGCCCGAAAAGTGAGGCGCGTGCACATGACCCGCGCCGCGTGCGTGCTGATGGTCACGATGCTGCTCTGCGCGTGCGGCGGCGAGCACGCAGGACCGGCCTATTTCCCGCTCGAGCCCGGCCTGCGCTGGGAATACGCGGTGCACGAGAAGAACCCGGTGGTCGACAGGACCTACGTGCTGGAGATGCGCAATCTCGAAGCGCGCGAGCGTGACGGAGAGCGCTACGCGAGACGGCTGGGCAGCGACGGCAACGAGTACTGGATCCTGGTCGGCGACAAGGCGCTGGCGCGCGCCGGCGTACGGACCGCCATCGACATGGAACCGCGCATGGATGAAAAACCGCGGATCGTGATGCAGCTGCCGCCAGCCGCCGAACAGTGGTGGGAAGTCGAGTCGCGTCCGTACATCCTCGAGCGGGTCGAACCGTTCCGTGAGCGCTTTTCGCAGGACGAATCGAAGCGCGTGCCGCTGCATATGAAGGTGGCCGCGCTCGACGAGACCGTGGAGGTGCCTGCCGGTCGCTTCGAGAAGTGCCTCAGGCTCGAGGGCACCGGACTGCTCAACGTGCTCGCCGATGCGCGGATCGGCGCATCGGAAGTGCCGGTCACGCATACCGAGTGGTATGCGCCCGGCGTGGGGCTGGTGAAGCTGATCCGCAAAGAGGTCCTCGACACGCAGGCGATCGTGGGCGGGACCATCACGATGGAGTTGACCGACTTCACGCCCTGACCGCGCGGCCTTGCGATGCGCAAGGCGGACCGGCGCGCTCCCGCGAATCGCAGCCCGCGTTTCGGCGCCGTTCCAGCAAAAACGCGCACTTCCGCGCGGCACGCCCTTTGCCCTGTCCCGTCAGCGGCCCTGCCGGCCGCAACGACGAGGGTTGCGTCATGTCCGGACGCCGAACATGCACGATCTCCGTGATCGTGATCTGCAAAGACGAGGAGGACCGCATCGAGGCCGCGCTCAGATCCGTTCACGGATGGGCCGACGAGATCCTCGTGCTCGACAGCGGCAGCCGCGACGCCACCGTGGAGATCGCGCGCCGCTACACCGACAAGGTCTGGATCACCGACTGGCCGGGCTACGGCCCGCAGCGCAACCGCGGGATCGCCAAGGCCACCGGCGACTGGGTCTTCATGCTCGACGCCGACGAACGCGCGACCGCCGAGTTGCGAGACGAGATCGACGCGCTGCTGTCGCGGCCCGGCTTCGACGGCAACGTGCTGCAGATGCCCTGGCGCACCTACTTTTGCAACCAGCCGCTGCGCTTCGGCAGATTCAGCACGCCCCAGACGCGCATGTTCCGGCGCGAAGGAGCGGCCTATCGCAACCTGCAGGTGCATGAATCGGTGGTGGTGCCCGACCGACGCGTCGTCGTGCTGCGCTCGCCGCTGGATCATCACAGCTGGCGCGACTATCACCACGCGCAGGAGAAGCACCTGCGCTACGCCTGCCTGCTCGCGGAGCAGAAGTTCGCCGAGGGCAAGCGCAGCAGCATGGCCTACGCGTCCTCGCGGCTGATCTTCGATTTCCTGGTGCAGTACTTCGGCCGCCTGTGCGTGCTCGACGGATGGCGCGGCTTCCTGGTCTCGGTGATCCTCGCGCAGTACGCGTTCCACAAGTACGCCGCGCTCGCGATGCTGCAGAACGGCGCGCCCGCGATGCAGCGCCGGGCTTCGAGTCTGCCGGGACGTCCGCTGGTCTCGCGGCGCCAGCGGCGTCGCGTCAAGCGCATGCACCCGATCGTCCCGGGCAATCCGGCCGCCGCCGGTCTGCTGGACGCGCCGCGTCCCACGCGGTCGTGAGCGGCCCCGTGGTTCCCGTCACCACGCGCCGGTTGCTGGGATTCCTCGCGGTCTATGCGCTGGCGCTCGCGGCATTGGCGTGGCCGCTGGACCTGGGCAGCTATCGCGCGATCTTTTCGGAGCAGGGTCCGTTCGAGCGGTTGTCACCGGTGTTCTGGGTCGGGCTCGCGCTGGCCTGCGCGGTGCAGGCGGCGCCGCTGGCCAACGGCCACGGACGCGGCAGGAATCTCGTCGTGCTGGCGCTGATCGCGGTGCTGCTGGCGATGCGCGAAGCCGACTGGCACTACAAGCTCGCGGGCGGCAACGTGCTGCGGATCAAGTTCTACTCGCAGGGATCGGCGACGCTCGAGGTCAAGCTGATCGCCGCGGTGATCGTGATCGTCGGCCTCGTGATCGTGCTGCGCGCGCTGTGGCTGGCGATCGCCACGCTGCGTCACCGCGCGGCCTGGCGCGAGCCCTGGGTGTGGACGCTGGCGATCGGTCTGCTCGCCATGGTCGGAACCAAGATGCTCGATCGATCGCTGAACCTGCTGCGCGAATGGTTCGCGCTGACGCTGCCCGAGCAGACCGGCCACCTGATCGGCGCCTGGGAAGAAGGATTCGAATGCGCGCTGCCGCTGATCTTCGCGGTGGCGCTCTGGCAGTGGCGGCGCAGCCTCACCGCGGCCACGCCGCTCGACGCGCGCTCGTCGCGGTTCGTGGCGATTCGTTGACGTCGGGTCCCGGGCTGCGCCCGGGCGACTTCGACCGGCGATGCCGGCGTACATCCTCCGGCGGGGTGCGCGGCCGGTGACGCGGCCCTTCCCGCATTACGCGAAGCGGCGGCGCAGGCGCTCGTAGAAATCCAGGTACGCGCCGATCGTCGCGCCTTCGTCGTGGCGGGTGCGCTGCGTCTCCAGGCCGCGAGCCGCGAGCTGCTCGCGCAGATCGGCGCTCGCAAGCAGTTCGTGGAGCTGCGAGCGCAGGCCGGCGACGTCGCCGATGTCGCACAGCAGCCCGTTGTCGCCGTCCTGGATCAGTTCGCGGCCGCCGTCGGTGCGCGTCGACAGCACCGGCAGGCGCTGGCTCCAGGCCTCGAGCATCACGTTGCCGTGCGCCTCCTCGCGCGAAGGACAGACGAAGACGTCCGCCAGCGGCAGCGCCGCCACCGGCTGATCGACCCAGCCCGGGAAGTGCACCCGTCCGCGCGCGGCGGCCGCCAGCGCTTCGAGTTCCTTCTGCTGCGGACCGCGTCCCATCAGCAGCAGGTGCAACGGTCGTCCCTGCAATTGCGGACCGAGCGACACGAACGCCGGAATCAGGTCCTGGTAGCCCTTCTTGTCGATAAAGCGTCCCATCGACACGACCAGCAACGCGTTCCCGGGTACGCCGAGCTGCGCGCGCGTGAACGGCGGCGGCGTGCCCGCCGGCAGGACCGGGATGAAGTTGCGGATGTACTCCACCCGATCCGCCGGAAAGCCCTTGCCCACCATCCAGTCGCGCAGGCCTTCGGTCACCGTGACCCAGCCGTGCGCGTGACGGAAGTAGCGCGCGTGGTAGTAGCCGCCGAGACGCGAGACGTGCACGCTGCCCTTGGGCGCGCGCGTGAGCCAGGTGGCGCGCGACATCCAGCTCTGCACCACCTGGCACTCGTGCTCTCGCGCAAGGCGCCGGATCGCCATCACCGATCGCAGATCCAGGTAGTTGGTCATCGAAAGCTCGGCGCGCACCGGCGCGTCGCCGACGGCAGCGATCACGGCCGAACCGGTTCGCACCGCGGCGACCACCGGATGCCCGGCGCGACGCAGGCCCTCGACCTGGCGCACGAACGTGTGCTCGGCGCCGCCCATGCGCGGACTGGCGATCACCTGCAGGCTGCGCATGATCACGGCGACGCGCTCGTGGCCGACGCCAGCAGCGCGGTGAAACGCCGCAGGTGCGCCGCGTAATCGAACCGGCCGTGCGCCGCCGCGCAGCCCGCCGCGCTGAAAGCCTCGTAGCGATCCGCATCGCCGGTGATGTGCACGACGGCCTCGGCGATTGCGTCGGGATCCACGAACCCCGGCTCGCCGACCGCGTCGCGTTCCGGTCGGAAGACCAGCGGATAGACGTCGCTGCGATCGCCGCCGTAACGCGAGAATTCGGACAACGGCCGCTCCGGCGTGACGCACAGGCCGTCGAGGCCATCGGCGATCACTTCGGGCAACCCGTCGACGCGCGCGGCCACCACCGGTACGCCGCGCAGCAGCGCTTCGGCGCACGAGATGCCGTAGGGCTCGCGCAACGCGGGATGCAGCAGCACGTCGATGTCGCCCAGAAAGCCGTCCATCGACGACACCCAGCCCAGGAAGTGCACGTCCTTGTGCAGGCCCAGGCGCAGCGCCTGCTCGTGCATGGCGGCGCGATCCGGTCCATCTCCGGCCACCAGCAGGCGCGCCTGGATGCCGCGCGCACGAAGCGCCGCCATCGCATGGATCGCCAGCACGCCGCCCTTGAACGCACGCAGGCGCGCGGAGAATCCCAGGCGCAGCACGCGATGCCCGCGCAGCGAGCGCGGCCCGGCGCCGCTCACGCGTGCCGACAGCGCCGGCGTGCAGACTTCCACCGGACCTCGAACCTTCCACAGTTCGCGCAGCATCTGGCGCGAGGCGTGCGAATTGGCCAAGTACAGGTCGTACGCGCCGGCGAAGTCGGTGTCGCGCGTCGGCACGTCGGTGTACCAGGCCGCGCCGCGCTCCCAGTACACCGCCGCGGCACCGACGCCGTGCGCCAGGCGCGCGGCGTCGGCCTGACCGACCTGGTTCCAGTTGATCACGCGGTTGACGCGCCACGCGCGCGCCGCGGTGCGCCGGTGCATGCTTCGCAGCGAACGCGGCAGCGGCAAGCCGTACCAGCGGCGCACTTCGCGCGCGGGCGCGGACAGGTGTCGAAGCGCCTGCTGCAGACCCGGCGCCGCCGCGCGCAGGTTCTCCACCACGTAGTTCTCGATCGAGGGATCGTCGCGCGTGGCTTCGACGAAGCCCGCGAAACTCTTCTCCATGCCGCCCCACGCGCCATTGCGCAGGTACGCCTGGTGCAGGATCCGCAGCGGCGTGGAGGCGCTCATGCGCCGCGCCCCTGGCGCGCCTCGACCAGCATCAAGTCGAGCTGGTGCCGGCGTCCGCGCGCCGCGTGGTATCGATACAGGCGCGCGAAACGGCGCTCGGACGGCGCACCGAGCCATTCGCCGACGCGATGCGCCAGCGCATACGCCGCCATCTTCACCGGCACCCACAGGCGCGCGCGCAGCCACAGCACCGCGCGCGACCAGTTGCCGCGCATCGCGCGCCGGTACTCGTCTCCGCGCCCGGCGTTGAAGCCACGCTGGCACAGCTTTTCCAGGCTCAGGTTCTCGCTCGCCAGCACGTGCTCGACGCACGGGCCCGGCAGGTAGATCACCCGATGGCCGAGCGCCTTGAGCCGCAGCGTGAGTTCGGTTTCGCCGCCCATCGCGTAGCTGCCGGTCGCCGGACCCAGGTCCGCACGGAAAGGATGCTGGCGCAGCAGGTCGGTGCGGATCGCGAAATTGGGACCGAACGGCGTCCGCGGGTACGGGCCCTCGCCCTGGCCGGGGCGGAACTCGGCGAAGCACTGCGCGCGAAACGGAAAGCGCTCGCTCGACACCCACGCCGGACAATCGTCCGGGAAGCGCGGCGCGATGCGCCCGCCGAAGATCGCGTCCTCCGGCCAGCGCCCGACGCCGTCCTTCCATTGGCGCAGCCAGTCGGGCGCCACGCACACGTCGTCGTCGGTGAGCACCGTCACGCGCCCGCGCAGTCCGGGCAGCGCGCGGTTGCGCGCCCGGTTCTGGCCCGACTCCGGAACCTCGAGCACGCGCAGCGGCAGCCGCGTGGACCATTCCCGCAACAGCGCCGGCGTGCGATCGCTGCTGCCGTTGTCGACGACCACCAATTCCCAGTCCACGCCGCTGCCGGCATCGGCCTGCGCCATCGACTGCAGCGTGCGTTCGAGCGAATCGGCGCGCGAGCGCGTCGCGATCAGCACCGACAGATCCAGCGTGGGCGCGTTCACCATCGGTATCCGAATAGCTCGATGTCGCGTGCGTAGCGCTGCGCGAGCAGCATGCGCGTCTCGTCGTCGAAATATTCGCGGTAGGGCGCGTGGGTGCCGCGATTGCGCTCGCCCAGTGGCCGCACAGGACGCCCAAGTCGCTCGCACAGGCGATCGAAATCCTCCCGCAACGACTCGTAGCGCAGCAGCACGTCGTAGACCGGGCGACCGTCGGCATCGAACAGGATCTCGTGCTGCGGCCGCGTCAGGTGGCGGTAGTCGTGACCCTCCCGCGGCGGATCGAGCAGCACCTGCCGCAGGCTGCGGTTGCGCGTGCTCTTGCAGTACTTCCAGCCCGAGACGAACCGGTCCCAGGGGTTGCGCACGATCGAGAACACCAGGTAGTCGCGCGGCCGGTCCGCGAACGCCGGATCGAGCGCGCCGTCGTTGTACGCGTGCCAGTCGGCGTCCTCGGTGCGAAGACCAAAGGCTTCCTTGATCGCGGTGCCGGCGCACTTGCGCTGGTGCAGGAAGATGCAGCGATCGGCATGGGAGATCATCCCGTGGGCGACTCACCACTCGTGCCAACTGCGCAACCCCCGCGGATTCCGCCACTTGGTCGTGCACGAGCGGGAATCCAGCCGGTCGGCAACGGCATTTCGCCCTGAAAATGCCCGGATTTATGCAATTTGACGGATCGACTCAGCCGAGACGGGGAACGCGCAGCTGGACGCGGGTGCCCGCTCCGGGACGCGACTGCACCTCGAGACGTCCTCGCAGCGCCTCGGCGCGCTCGCGCATGCCGTCGATGCCGTAGCCGCGCGTGCGCGATGGCGTCGCCGCGTCGAACCCGCGTCCATCGTCGACGACGCGCAGCACGAGTTCCCGTTCGCGCTCCACCCGCAGTTCGACGGCCGCGCGCTGGGCCCCGGCGTGGCGGGCCACGTTGGTCAGGCTCTCCTGCGCGATCCGGTACAGATGCAGCGCGCGCGACTCGGCGAGCGCGTCGCACCGCGGATCGATCTCGACCGACAACGCGATCTCCGGATGATCTTCGCGCCAGCGATCGAACAGTCCGTCGAGCGCACCGACCAGGCCGAGGCGGTCGATCGAGGGCGGGCGCAGGCGTTGCACGATCCGCCGGCTGACGTGGTGGATGCGCGCGATCGATTTGCGCAGCTGCTGGATCCGCGCCTCGCGCTGCGGCTGGTCCTGCGGCGCGAGCCGGCCGATGCGGATCGCTTCCATCTCGATGGCGGTGACGTGCTGGCCGATCTCGTCGTGCAGCTCGCGCGCGACCATGCCGCGTTCCTCTTCCTGCAGCTCGAGGTTGCGCACGTGCAGGTCGCGCACCTGGTCGCGCGCCTGCGCCACGCGCCGCGCGAGTTCGGTCAGACCCTGCGACAACACCCGCACTTCGGGCGCCCCGCCGCGCGGCGCGTCTTCCGCCGATGCCGCTTCCTGTCCGCGACCGATCCGATCCATGCGCCGCACCAGGGCCTGCAGCGGGCGCAGTCCGTACGAGATCGTGAGGAACGCGCACAGGTTCACGGCGAAGGCCAGGCCGGCGATCAGCAGCAGGAAGCTGCGAAGGTCGGTCCAGGCTTCACGCAGCTCGTCGCGCGGATCGGCCGCCAGGTGCACGCGCAGCACGCGCGCCGAACCGGGCAGCACGATCTCGCGCCGGATCGCCGGTTCGTCGCCGGCCTCGGCATCGCGCGCGAACCATTGCGGAACGCCGTAGGGCATCGCGCCTGTGCAGCGGCGTGCGGACCCCGGGTCGAGTTCGACGCACAGGTGCCGCGCCGCGGAATAGCCGGCGACCCAATCGCGCAGCGCGCGTTCGATCGTCGCGTCGTCGCGGCCTTCGAGCAGCGACAGCGTCAAGGCGAGGCTCGATTGCGCACTGCGCAGGCTGGTGTCGACCTCGCGCTCCACCGCGACACGCGCGCTGTGCACCGCCACCATCGCGGCCACGGCCAGCGCCGCGGTCAGCAGCAGCCCGATGGCGAGCGACAGGCGCCAGCGCAGCTCGAGTTTTCCGAGCAGCGCAGGCAGTGCGGGACCGGCGGCGGGTACGGCCACGGGATCCGGCGACAACGAGGACGCGCGCACCGGTGCGTTCACGGCCGTGCGATGACGCCGGCGGCCAGCGCCACGCGCGCCATCTCGGCGCGATTGTCGAGTCCGAGCTTGGTGCGGATCGCGGTGCCGTAGTTGGCGACCGTCTTCTGGCTCAGGCACAGCGCCTGGGCGATCGCGTCCACCGTCCGGCCTTCGGCGAGCTGGCGGAAGATCTCGAATTCGCGTGGCGACAGGCGCGCCAACGTCGATGCCGGTGCGCGCTGCCGCTGCGTCAGCCCCGGATCGAGAAACCGCGTGCCGTCGGCGACGGTGCGCACCGCCTCGACCAGCAGCTCCGGATCCGAACGCTTGCACAGGTAGCCCGATGCGCCCAACACCAGCGCGCGATCCACCATCTCGGGCTCGTCGTGCATGCTCACCACCAGCACGCGCGCGTCGGCGCAGCGCGCGCGCATCCGGCGCAGGATCTCGAGGCCGCCGGCACCGGGCAGCGACAGGTCGAGCACCGTCACGTCGATGCCGCCGCGCAGGAAGCGCCGATAGCCCGCCGCGGCGCTCGAGGCTTCGGCCACCACTTCGATCACGCCGCTGTCCTGCAGCAGGTAGCGATAACCCGCGCGCACCAGCGCGTGGTCGTCGATCAGCAGCACGCGCAGCATCGCGAGCCCCGCGCTAGTCCGGCAGGCCGAACGCGATCACGGCGTCGCCCTGCGCGTAGCCCCAGATCTGGCTGCCGCCCGCGGCCACCGCGATCAGCGCCTTGCCGTCGCCGGATTCGTACGCGATCGGCGGTGCATTGACGCCCGCGCCGCAGTTGAACTGCCACAGGCGCGTGCCGTCCTTCGAATCGAACGCGGAGAAATTGCCGTTGCCCTCGCCGGTGAACACCACGCCGCTGGCCAGCGCCAGCACGCCGCCGATCAGCGG
This sequence comes from Panacagrimonas sp., assembly GCF_020697055.1. Taxonomy (GTDB): domain Bacteria; phylum Pseudomonadota; class Gammaproteobacteria; order Nevskiales; family Nevskiaceae; genus Panacagrimonas. Next base: position 25,650 of record NZ_JAJFBP010000002.1, read on the forward strand.
CTCCGGCGTCCTGACCGTCCACGCGAGTCTGCCTTGATGGGCCAGGTCGATCGCGGCGAGCACGCCCCAGCGCGGTTCCTCTATGGGCTCGAGCACGAAGTAGGGCTGCGCGGGCTTGTCGCCGTCGGCCGGGATCTCGTTGAGCGAATAGCGCACCGGCATGTGCATGGCGGCGACGAACGCGAGATTGCGCTGCATGTCGACCGACACCGGCGACCAGTTCGCACCGCCGGCGCCGCCGGGCGTGATGCGCACGCCTTCGCGGGTCGCGCGCGCGAACAGGTTGTCCTGCGGCACGAACGCCTCGGATTTCCACAGCAGCTTTCCGTCGCGACGGTCGTGCACGTAGAACCAGCCGAGCTTCGAGGCGTGCCCCACCGCCGGCACCGCCTTGCCCTTGACCTGCACGTCGAACAGCACCGGGGCCGAGGCGAGGTCGTAACCCCACAGGTCGTGCGGCACCTGCTGCCAGTGCCAGGCGTACGCGCCGGTGCGCGCGTCGAGCGCCACCAGCGAGGACGTGTACAGGTTGTCGCCCGGCCGGCCGCTGTCGTTCATCTGCGGACTCGGATTGCCGACACCAAAGAACAGCCGCCCGGTCTGCACGTCCAGCGCCGCCACGTTCCACACCGACCCGCCGCCGTACTTCCACGCATCCGGCGTGGACTTGGCGAGCTTGCGCTCGGCCTTCACGTCGCGGTTGAGCGCGATGCCGTCGGGCGTCTTCTTGACGAAGTCGCCCTCCCATCCGCCGGCTTCCGGCGACTTCACGGTGTCGAAACGCCAGCGGCGCTCGCCGGTGGCGACGTCGTACGCAGCCAGGAAACCGATGCCGCCGTAGTTGCCCGGAAGGCCGATCACCGCGCCCAGCGGCGCACCGGCGCGCGGCGAATCCAGGTGCAGGCCGTAGCCCACGCCGGTGACGCCGACGATCACGCGATCCTCGAACACCATCGGCGCGGCGGCGATGCCGACGCCCGAACTGCCGGTGACCGCCTGCTTGGCATTGGCGTCGCCCGAGGCCAGTCCCGCCTTGGTCTCGGTCTGCGCGAGCTGCGGTGCGACCTCGATGTCCCACAGCACCTTGCCGGACTTCGCGTCGAGCGCGACCAGCCGCGCATCGACGGTGCCGATGAACACGCGCCCGTTCGAGACCGCGACGCCGCGATTGGCCGGTCCGCAGCAGAGCTTCTCGACGCGCTTCTTGTGCTGGTAGCGCCACAGCTCGCGCCCGGTCGCCGCATCGAGCGCGGCCACGTGCGACATCGGCAGGCTCACGTACATCACGCCGTCGGCCACGATCGGCGTCGCCTGGAACGTGCCGACCACTCCGCTCTGCCAGATCCACTTCGGCACGAGCTTGCGTACGTTGCCCGGATCCACCGCCGTGATCGGCGACAGGCGCTGGTTGCCCATGTCCAGGCCGTGCAGCGGCCATTCCTGGGGCGATGCCGCGCCGATGGCCATCGGCACGGCGCAGGCCACGGCGGCGAGCCAGGTCCTCATTGGGGATCTCCTTTTTTTCTGCATGATCGAAAAGAAAGGCTAAAAGAATCACGCATAGACGCAGAGACGCAGAGACGTAGAGAACGCAAAGGAAAAAGATCAAAGGCGTCACTACGACACCGCGCCACCTTCATTCTTTTCTTTGCGACCTTTGCGTCTTCGCGCCTTTGCGTGATTCTTTCAGCTTTTTCTCGCTACTTGGCGCGACGCAACGTCTCCAGCTCCATCGCCGGATACAGATGCACCACCGAGCGCTGGAACTCGTCGCGGAACACCGCGAGCTTGGCGAACTCCGGCGGCACCTTCACCTGCGCCATCGCCTCGTTGAGGTCCAGCCCGCGGCGCGTTGCGTCCTGCAGGCTGGCGCGCAGCCATTTCAGGTAGGCGCGCGTCTGCACGATCGCCGCGTGGTCCTTCACCACCGGTCCGTGGCCCGGCACCAGCACGGCGAAATCCAGTCGATCGAGCTGGTCCAGCGCCTCGAGCCAGGCGCCGAGGTCGGCGTTGGGGGTGGTCGGCGCGCGCTGGAAGAACACCAGGTCGCCGGCGAACAGCGTGCGCGTCTTTTCATCGTAGACCGCCAGGTCCGCGTCGGTATGGCCGCGCAGCGCGAGCAGCTTCAGCGAACGGCCGCCGATCACGAGCGCGCCGGGCTGCGCGTCGCGCGCCGGAACCCGCGCCTCGGTGCCTTCCATCCAGCCGCCGACCATGCGGTAGAGATTTGCCGCGAGGTCCTCGCCGAGAGCCTGGATCGTCTGCCGCGTCACCGGCAGCGCCGTGATCGCGTCGGCCGCGTACGCCTGGTTGCCGAGGAAATGATCCGGGTGCGCGTGCGTGATCAGCACCTGCGCGACCGGCTTGCCCGTCGCGGATTCGATCGCCGCGCGCATCTGCTCGCCGTAGCGCCGCGAGGGACCGGTGTCGATCACCAGCGCGCCGGCGGCGGTCTCGATGTAGCCGGTGTTGACGATGTCGCCGCCATTGTCGCGCGTGAAGTGCTCGGTGCGGCCTTCGAAGACGTGCACGCCGTCGGCGATCTTCTGCGCGTGGAGGCCATAGTCGAACGGCGCGGCGCTCGCCGGGAATGTCAGCAGCCCTGACAGCGCAACAACCGCGCACAACAGATCCCCTCTCCCCGCGTGCCGGGAGAGGGCGAGGGTGAGGGGCCGCCAGAAGCGCGACAGTCGGCCCCGAACAAGCGGCCCCTCACCCCAACCCTCTCCCCGCTGCCGCAGGGAGAGGGAGCAAAGCGATCGATGCGTCATGGAGCAACCTGCGCGTCGATGCGATTGCCCTGGATGTCGCGTCCGACGATGCGCACCGGGCCCTTGCCCTCGAGGTCCAGGCTCAGCACCGGGTTCTCGGACACCGGTTCGTAGGTCAACACCCGCGCCAGTTCGCGACCCTTGGCGTCGAGCACCTGCAACGACTCGATGTGGAACACCGGGATGCCCGAAGCCAGGCCGGTGTCCATCGGATGCATCACGCGCAGCTTGAGGCGGCTGTGTCCGTCGTCCCGCGGCCACAGCGCGCCGCTGACCTGGTTGAGCTGATCGCGCCACATGCCGCCGCCGGTGCCGTAGCTGGGCGCGGTGCAACCGCCACCGGCCGCGCTCAGCCAGGCACCACCGACGTGCCAGACGCCGTCGGGGGTGCGCGCCGCGGCCCGCACCGGCGTCGACTGCTCCACCTTGAAGCGGAACGAGATCGCCGGCGCGGCGCGAGTCGGCACGTAGGACAGGATCAGCGGGATCGGATTGAGATCGGCAATCAGGCGGATCTCCTGCACCTCGTCGATGCCTTCGACGCGCACCTCGACCGGCACCGACAGCGCATCCTCGGCCGAGTCCGGCATGCGCACGATCACGCGCTCGTCGAACACCACGGCCCCGCCGTCGAGGTGACGCGCGACCATCGCGTCCCACGCCGGAGAGCGCAGCGGATCCACCGGCTTGGCCGGCCACGCGCACGGCGCGGATAGCAGCAAGGTCAGCGCGAAGAGCGACCGCCAACGACCCACGCGGCGCTGCCCGGACACGGCCTCAGTCGTCGTCGTGTCGCGCGGGCGCGGCAGCGGACGCAGCCGCCGAAGGGGCGGTGTGGTCGATGCCGTGCGCGGCGAAGATCGCGGCGAGACGGCCTTCGGCGCGCAGCTCGGCGAGCGCGTTGGCGAGCGCGTCGCGCAGCGCCTTGGAGTCCGTGCTCTTCACCGCCATGCCGACGTCCCACGCGGTGCGGAACATGCCGACGAGCTGCTGCTCCTTGAACGCGACGTCCGGAATGCCGGCCTGCTGGAGCAGGCCCTGCAGCTCGCCGCGCGGCGCCATCACCGCCTCGACCTCACCGGCCTTGAAGGCGGTCACCGCCTCCAGCAGCGAAGGCTTGCGCACCGCGGCGGTCCGCAAGCGGCCGTTGAAGGCACCGCTCATGTAGTAGTCGCTGATGCTGTCGATCTCGACGCCGACCTTGTGGCCGGTCAGCGCCAGCGGCGACTCGAACGCCTCGAGCTTGGCCGGGTGGTAGACCACCGACACCGTCTCGTGAAAGTACGCGCCGAAGAAGTCGACCTTGTCTTCCTTGGCCGCGAACTGCGGATCGGCCGCCACGTGCAGCATCACGTCGGCAACGCCGCCGCCCAGGTAGTGCCCCTTCCAGAGGTGGTTGCGCAGGTCGTCGCCCATGTTCTCGTCGGCCGCGAACAGGCGCGCCTTGAACGACACGCCGAGCTTCTCCGCCAGCGCCTTGCCCAGGTCGACGTCGACGCCGGCGGGACGGTTGTCCGCGCCCTTGTACGACCACGGCGGGAACGCGTCGTACATCGCCACTTCGAGCACGCCGCGCGACTTGACCGCTGCGAGCGGGTCGTCGTTGTCTTGCGAAAAAACCGGTGCGGCCAGCAACGCGGCGGACGCGAACAGCAGCGCGCCGCGAAGGCCGGCCACCAACCGATCACTCATCCGTGTGCACCGACTCGATGTAGGTCCGAAGCGCCCAGATCGCCTCTTCGCTGAACACCGAACCGAACGGCGGCATGTACGTCACGCCGTTGCGCACCACGCCTTTGCGGACCTTCTGCGAGAAGTATTCGTCGCCTTCGGCGCCCACCGGCAGCAGCCGCAGGTCGGGCGCGATGCCGCCCGAAACCGCCTGCAGGCCATGGCAGCGCGCGCAGTTCTGGCTGTACGCGGACGCGCCGACCGCGACGGCATCCTTGTTGCCGCGATACGGGTTCTCGCTCTGCTCGCCGCTGAGCTTCTTGAGCTTGGCGACGTCCACCGCCTGCGGCGTGACATCGCCGTGGGAGAAGACGACGGGGCTTGCGATCAGTGCAGCGAGCGCGAGGAGACGGAACGTTTTCATGTGTCGCGATTCACCGGGAGGGAAAAAGAGGAAGGGGCGGCGCGCCGCCCCCTCCCGTATACCGATTCGTAGCTGTACTGCTTCTGACTTTTGCCGGCCTACTTGGCCGCCACGCTGCTCTTCGTCGACTTGTGCAGCTTGAAGACCCACATCATGCCGCCCTGGCTGATGTCCTTGATCTTCTTGGCCACGTCGCCACCCCACAGCGGAACCGCGCCGCCCCAGCCCGAGGCGATGGCGACGTACTGCTCGCCGTCCTGCTCCCAGGTGGCCGGCTGGCCGACGACGCCCGATCCGGTCTGGAATTTCCACAGCAGCGCGCCGGTCTTTGCGTCGAGCGCCTTGAAGTAGCCGTCGGGCGTGCCCAGGAACACCAGGTTGCCGGCGGTGGTCATCACGCCGCCCCACAGCGGCGCCTCGTTCTTGTATTCCCAGACGACCTTGCCGGTGGCCGGGTCCATCGCACGCAGCGCACCGATGTAGTCGTCGTACAGCGGCTTGATGTTGAAACCCGCGCCCATGTACGCCGCGCCCTTCTTGTAGGTGATGGGCTCGTTCCAGATGTCCATGCCCCACTCGTTGGACGGCACGTAGAAGTAGCCGGTGTCCTGGCTGTAGGCCATCGGCATCCAGTTCTTGCCGCCGAGGAACGAGGGCGCCGCGAACACCGACTCGCCCTTCTCGGTCGCGGCCGGATCACCCGGACGATTCTTGGCTTCGTTGGGACGGCCCGTTTTCAGGTCGATGCCGGTGGCCCACGTCACCTTGCTCACGAAGGGCGAGGCGTTGAGCAGCTTGCCGTTGGTGCGATCGAGCACGTAGAAGAAACCGTTGCGATCGGCCTTGGCGCCGGCCTTGGTTCCGTCCTTCATGTCGAACGGAATGAACTCGTTGACGCCGTCGAAATCCCAGTGGTCGTTCGGGGTCGACTGGTAGCTCCACTTGATCACGCCCTTGTCGGCGTCGATGGCGACCGTCGAGCTCGAATACAGGTTGTCGCCCGGACGCAGGTGCGCGTTCCACGGCGCCGGGTTGCCGGTGCCGCAATAGAGCAGGTTGACGTCGGCACCATAGGTGCAGCCCAGCCAGGTGGCGGCGCCGCCGTACTTCCACATGTCGCCCGGCCAGCTCGCGTTGAGCTTGCCGCTGATGCCGTTGTCCTTGCCGTTGAGCGTGCCCATGTGGCCCTCGACGGTCGGACGCGACCAGATCAGCTTGCCGGTCTTCGCATCACGCGCATCGACGCGACCGACGATGCCGAACTCGCCGCCCGACACGCCGGTAATGACCTTGCCCTTCACGATCAGCGGGGCGGCCGTGTACGAGTAGCCGGCCTTGTAGTCGCCGAGCTGCTCGTTCCAGACGACCTTGCCGGTGTCGGCGTTGAGCGCCACCAGGCGCGCGTCCAGCGTGCCGAAGATCACCAGGTTGTCGTACAGCGCGGCGCCACGGTTGACGACGTCGCAGCACGGCATGATGCCGTCCGGCAGTCGGTGCTCGTATCCCCACAGGCGCTTGCCGGTCTTGGCGTCGAGCGCCCAGATGCGCGAGTACGAGCCGGTGATGAACATCTTGCCGTCGTGCACCAGCGCCTGCGTTTCCTGGCCGCGCTGCTTCTCGCCGCCGAAGGAGAAGGTCCACGCCGGGACCAGGTCGCCGATGTTGTCGGAGTTGATCGTCTTGAGCGGACTGAAGCGCTGACCGCTCTGCCCCAGGCCGACGGTCAGCACGTCGTCGGTCGTGGTGGCGTCGCTGGAGATCATCTTGTCGGTGACACCGGCCGCCGAGGCCGCAGCCGTCGCAAGCGTCATCGCAAGGCCCGCGATCAGGGCCGGGACACGGCGCGAGAACGCCATCCCGCGTGTGGACTCATTCATCGGTCTGCTCCTCCGAAACTTTTTGTGGGATCTGCCGGACCCGCTGCGGCACGTGCAGCCTGGGGCGCCGGACGTTAGCATTTTCGATGTCACTTTCGGACGTGACCCCGGACGCTCGCGTGATCGCGAGGTTAACCCCCCTCGCCGCGCCCACGTACCTGCTCGGACGGGTAGCCCCCCGGGGGGTGGCCCTACCACCCGGGCGGTGGGGCAAGGGCAGCGAGCGGGACCGCCCCGTGACCCGGGTCGGCCCCGCGTCCGAAATCAGCGAAGCGTCGTGTAGCGACGGATGTCGGGCGCCGCGCCGAGAAGGTCGCCGAGCTTGCCCAGCGCCGCCGTCAGATGCGGCGCCTTCATGTGGGCGTCCAGCGCCGCGCCGCTTTCCCACTCCTCGACGAAGGTGAAGTCGGCGGGCTCGGCATTGTTCTGCAGCAGTTCGTACCGCTTGCAGCCGGGTTCGTTGCGGGTCGGCTCGATGATCGACAGCAGGATCGCCTTGAGGTCCTCGATCTTGTCGGCCTTGGCGGTGAGGCGCGCGACGACGCGAACAGCAGTGCTCATTCAAATCTCCTGGGAGGTCAACGGGGCCGGCGACCGTAGCACGCCGGGGCGGCGCGTCCCTGCATCACGCGGCTATCGCACCGGAACCCCGCGGACCCGGCGCCGTCGAAGGGACACACCGGATCCCGCTCTCGGATCGGTCCGACGATAATTCGCGATTGCGCACCTTCCCTTTCCAGGTGCGGGAGAACCCATGAATCAGTACCGAACACCCCTCTTCGGCCTCGCCGCCGCCGTCGCCGCGATGCTGTCGTTGTCCGCCTGCAAGAAAGCCGGTGACGCGACGACCGCTCCGCCGCCGCCGTCAGCCGAAGTGCCCGCGGCGGCTGCGCCGGCGAGCGCAGCCGCGGCTCTGCCTGCTGCTTCGGCGGCCGGGCTGGCGTACGTGAGCAACCAGGAAGGCGCGATCAGCGTCATCGACCTGGCGACGCTCGAAACCGTCGGCGAGATCCAGACCGGCGCGTCGAGCCCGCGCGGCATCGCGGTCACCGAGGACGGCAAGCTGCTGATCACCGCCAATCGCGACCAGGGCAACATCTCCTTGATCGAGCGCGAGACCGGCACGCTCGCCGCGCAGGTCGAGATCGGCAAGAACCCCGAGTTCGTCCGCGTGCGCGGCAACTACGCGTTCGTCTCCTTCGAACCGACCTCCGATGGCGGTCCGCCACCCAAGCCCGGCTCGCCCGAGGCGCTCGAGCAGGAAAAGAAGAAGGAAGCGCGCGCCGAAGGCAAGGACGACGACGACGAGGAGCCGGCGCAGATCGCCGTCGTGGATCTGTCCAAGCGGGAAGTCGAGCGCCGCATCATCGGCGGCATGGAGACCGAAGGCATCGAGTTCTCGGCCGACGGCAAGAACCTGCTGATCACCAACGAGGCCGACGACACGATCACGGTCCACGAGATCGCCACCGGCAAGCAGATCAAGCGCATCGACACCGCGCCGCACGGCCCGCGTCCGCGCGGCATCAAGATGGCGCCGGACGGCAAGTCCTACGTGGCGACGCTCGAGCACGGCAACAAGCTGCTGCTGCTCGACGAAAAGTTCGATCCGGTCCGGACGGTCGCGACCGGCAACGTGCCCTACGGCGTCGCCTACGATCGCAAGGGCGAGCGCCTGTACGTGGCGCTGGCGCACGGCAAGGCGCTGCAGGTGTTCGATGCCAAGGCGCTCACGCCGATCAAGGAAGTGCCGACCGGCACGCGCTGCTGGCACTTCAGCTTCACGCCGGACGACACCAAGATCCTGGTCGCCTGCGGGCGCTCCAACGAGGTGGTGGTGATCGACGCCGCGACGCTGACCGAGGTCAAGCGCATCGAGGACAAGAAGCTGCCCTGGGGCATCGTCACCTGGCCCAAGTCGGTCGGCAGCCTCGACGTCCCGGCGAACTGACGCAGGTGGTGCCGGCCTCGTCCACGCACGTCGGCTGCGGGCGCGCGCGCTGCAAGTCAGCCGAGGTGTGGGTGTGCAACGACGTACCGCCGGGGAACCACCAAGGCGTGCCGCCATGCTGCAAGGGTGCGCAGGGCGGGATGCGCCCTGCTCTCCCGCCCTGATCCCGCCTCGAGACCAGTGCCTCGCCCCAAGAATCGGATAGCGAGACGCGCATGGGTTTCGGTTTCACGCCGAGCGTCGCAAGGTCTCCGAGGGGTGTGCTTCGGTGTCCCGACCGACGGCTGGCCACGCCTCCGGAGCAGGACGGGACACCGAAGCACACCCCGACGCCATCCCGCCCATTCATCTTGTTCGGCGACTCCACCCGTTCGCCTCCGACCGTCCGCGCGTCCGGGCCCGCGGGCCCGGACGTCTTCACCCGGCTTCAGATGGTCTGGCCGCCGGACACCTCGATGCGCTGGCCGGTGATCCAGCGATTGTCCGGACCCAGCAGGCTCGCGACCATCGGCCCGATGTCGTCCGGCACGCCCACGCGTCCCAGCGCGGTCATGCCCTTGAACAGCATGTTGAGGTCCGGCATGTCGCGGACCGCGCCGCCGAGAAAGTCGGTCTCGATGGCGCCCGGCGCAACGGCGTTCACGGTGATGCCGCGGGCACCCAGTTCCTTGGCCATGTAGACCGTCAGCACCTCGATGGCCCCCTTGGCCGCCGCGTAGGCGGAGAAGCCGGCCATCGACACGCGCGTCAGGCCCGAGGAGAAGTTGACGATGCGACCGCCGTCCGCGAGCAGCGGCAGCACCTCCTGGGTCAGGAAGAACACGCCCTTCACGTGCGTGTCGAACAACGAATCGAACTGCGCTTCGGTGGTTTCGGCCAGGCTCGCCATCTCGCCGTGACCGGCGTTGTTGATCAGGTGATCGAAGTTGCGTCGATCCCAGTGCTGGCCCAGCGCCGTGCGCACCGCGTCGGCGAACGCGGCGAAGGTGGAAACGTCGGCGACGTCGAGCTGCAGCGCCACGGCCTTGCGACCCAGGGCCTGGATTTCGGCGACGACCTGGCGCGCCTGCTCCTGGCCGTTTCGATAGGTCAGGATCACGTCGCCGCCGTGGCGCGCGATGCTCAGGGCGGTGTTGCGACCGAGGCCGCGGCTGGCTCCGGTGACGAGGGCGATGGTGCTCATGGGGTTTTCTCCGTGGGTCGGTGGGCGGGTGCAGCGGTGCGGCCACTATCGGTTTGCGCCGGCCGCCGAAGTTGCCTGTTCCCTTCCACGTTCTTGCCCATTCATCCAGGCCTGCCGCGAACCGGCCGGGCAAAGACGCCGCACCTGGATCGGCGCTTGCCCGATCCCACGGTGTTCTTGCCCGATGCTCCGAAACCGGTCGATGCGGCCCGCGGGACGCTTATCCTCGTCCGGCCTCGTTTCCACGATCCGGTGGCCCCATGACCCAGCGACTTTTAGAGATCGCGCGCCGCTTCGCCGATTCACACGTCGATTCCGCCGGCGTCGCCGCGACGCCGTTTCCGGGCGTGGTGATCCTGCGCCAGACCGCGCCCACGCCGCTGCAGTACGCGATCAACAAGCCGCTGGTGGCGATGGTCCTGCAGGGCAACAAGCGCGTGACGATGGGCAGCAACAGCTTCGATTTCGGCGTCGGCGAATCGCTGCTGATCACCGCCGAAGTGCCCACCGTCAGTCAGATCACGCAGGCGACGGCCGCCGCGCCGTACTACTCGCTGGTGCTGGAGCTCGATCCGGCGGTGATCGAGTCGCTGGTGACCGACATGGGTTCGGCGCCGTTCTCGGCCCACGCGCCGGTGCGCGTCGACCCCACCGAAACCGAGGTCGCCGACGCCGCGCTGCGGTTGCTGCGATTGCTGGATCGTCCCGCCGCGCGCACGGTTCTTCAGGACCCGTTGATGCGCGAGCTGCACTTCTGGTTGTTGTCGGGTCGCCATGGCGGTGCGATCCGCGCGCTGGGGGTCGCCGACAGCCACGCACAACGCATCGGCCGCGCGGTGTCGATGATCCGCGCCGGCTTCGCCAAGCCGCTGCGCCTGCAGCAGCTCGCGACCGCCTCCGGCATGAGCCACTCGAACTTCCACGCGCACTTTCGTTCCATCACCTCGCTGACGCCGCTGCAGTACCAGAAGCAGCTGCGTCTGATCGAGGCCCGCCGCTCGATGCTCGCCGACGGCGCGCCGATCGCGGTGGCCGCCTACGCCGTCGGGTACGAGAGCGTCCCGCAGTTCACGCGCGAGTACGGCCGGATGTTCGGCATGCCGCCGGCGCGCGAGATCCGCGAAGCGCGCGCGCGACTGCAGTCAGCGGCCTGAGCGGCAACCGGAAAGCGACGACGTCAGGCGCCGCCCTCTTTCCGCGTCGGCACGGGCGCCACGTCCAGCTCCATCCCGTCGTACGCCACCTCCCAGCCCGCGGCATCCACTTCGGCGCGCTCGGGCGAATCGGCGAGCAGCACGGGATTGGAATTGTTGATGTGGATCAGCACGCGGCGCTTCACGCCCAGCGACGCGAAAGCGGCCAGCGTGCCGCGCTCGCCGCTCAGGCTCATGTGGCCCATGCGCTGGCCGGTCTTGGCTCCGAGCCCTGCGCGCACCATCTCGTCGTCGCGATACAGCGTGCCGTCGAAGAACACGAGATCGGCGCCGCGCAAGCGCGCGGCCAGCGCATCGTTCATCGCGGCGCATCCCGGGATGTAGAACAGCGTGCCGCGGCCGTCGCTGACCGCGGCGCCCACCGTCTCTTCGCCCTGCACGATCGGCGGCGCACCGCCGTCGGCGCTCTCCAGATATAGCGGCGTCTTGCCGGGCACCGCGAACAGCTCGACCTGCAGCCCACTGTCCCGGCCGTCGGGCAGGGTCAGCGACACGCGCTCGCCCAGGCTCACGGTTCGTCGCGCCACGACGTCGGCGGCGAGGACGTTGAAGATCGAGTTCGACGAGAGCACGTCGTGGACCTTGCGCGTGGCCCAGACCGTGAACGGCTGGCGCTCGCGCAGCGTCAGCAGGCCGGCGATCGCATCGACGTCGCCGCCGGTGAGCAGCACGCCGGCGATCGGCGACGAGCGCAGGCCCTCGCGTGGCTGCAGCGGGCGGTTGTGCTCGATCTGCTGGCGCACATCGGGCGAGGCGTTGAGCAGGAACCAGTGCGCGCCGTCGTCGGCGCTGACGGCGATCGACGCCTGCGTGCGCGCGGGCGCCGCCGGATCGCCGCGACGCGCGCGGTTGCAGGCCTCGGCGTTCGAGTTCCACTGCGGAAAGGCGCCGCCGGCGGCGGCACCGAGCACCAGCGCTTTCATCGGATGATCGAGCGGCAGCTGACGGATCGGCGCGTCGTGTAGCACGGGCTCCGCGACGCGGCAACGCGTCAGAATGCTTTCGCGATGAAGCATTCCGCCCTTTTTCCGATCACGCTGATCGCGTTCCTGGACGTCCTGGCGTTCGCGATGGTGATGCCGATGCTGCCGTTCTACGCGCAGGATCTGGGCGCCACGCCGGCGCAGGTCGGGGCGCTGATCGCGACGTACGCGGTGTTCGCGCTGTTTTCGGGGCCGCTGCTCGGCCGTGCGGCGGATCGCTTCGGGCGCAAACCGATCCTGCTGCTCTCGCAGGTCGGATCGCTGCTGGGATTCGCGATGCTGGCGCTGGCGCCTTCATTGGTGTGGTTGTTCGTCGGACGGGCGCTCGACGGCGTGACGGCCGGCAACCTGCTGGCCGCGCGCGCCTACATCTCCGACGTCACCGCGCCCAAGGACCGATCGGCCGCGTTCGGACTGATCGCGGCGGCCTTCGGCTTCGGCTACCTGGTCGGGCCCGCGGGCTCGGCGCTGCTGTCGTCGTACGGTCATGCGCTGCCGCTGTGGACCGCGACGGCGTTGGCGCTGCTCGGACTGATCTCGACGCTGGTCATGCTGCCGTCGACGCGTCCGCTGCCGTCGGTCGAGCCGCCGTTGCCGGCACGGTTGTTGTTCCAGCTGCCCGGCGTGGGCGCGCGGCTGGCGCAGTGGTTCGCGTTCCTGATCGCCTTCAGCCTGTTCACGTCGGGCTTTGCGATGTACGCCGAACGTCGCCTGGATTGGGACGGCCACGCGTTCGGTCCGATCGAGGTGGGCGTCGCGCTGGCCTGGCTCGGCGCGCTCGGCCTGGTCGCGCAGCTGGTGGTGCTGCGCCGCGTGGTCGCGCGCTTCGGCGAAGCCCGCGTGGTGGAGGTGTCCGCGGTGGTCGCGGCGATCGGCTATGGCCTGCTGGCCACCACGCACGACGTCGTGCTGCTGGCGCTGGCGCTGAGCCTCGCGGGGCTCGGCGTGAGCCTGTTGCGGCCGGCCCTGCTCGGCCTGATCTCGAACGCCGTGCCGCCGTCGCGCCAGGGACTGGTGTTCGGCGTCACCAACTCCCTGCAATCGATCGCGCTGATCCTGGCGCCGCTGGTCGCCGGCGGATTGATCCACGTCGGCTGGATCGCGGCCTGGGCGCTGTGCTGCGCGGCGGCGCTGGTCGTCGCGCGGCTGATCGCACCGCGCGGCGCCGTCGTCGCGACCGCCGCCTGATCAGAAGCGCAGGCGCAGTCCCGCCTCGAACCGCCGCGGCGAGCCGGGACCGACGAACCGGCGCGCATCCTCGAACGCGTCGCCCAGCACCTCGTCGCCCTCGCCGTACACGCCGAAGGTCTCGAAGTTGCGATCGAACAGGTTGTCGATGCTGGCGAACAGGCTCAGCTGCCTGGACAGCGCCCAGGTCCCGCCGACGTTGACGACGACGAAAGGATCGATCTTCTGGGAGTCGACGTTGGCCTCGTCGCCGCGGTAGCGGCTGCTGCCGCGCGCCAGGAACTCGACCTCGAGGTCGACCCGCTCGTCGGCCCAGCCGAGCGTCGCGCGCCCCTGCTGGCGCGGGATCAGCGGAATGCGGTCGCCCCTGCGCACGGTGCGGGTGGATGCGTCCGGAAGGTCCTCGTCGACCTCGTCGCGCAGCGGGTGGTTGGGCGAGTTCACCAGGAAGTCGTCGCGGAACTCGGCCACCAGCAGCGTGTATTGCAGGCCGGCCCGCCAGCCCAGCCCGAGTGTCACGTCCATCCCGACTTCGAACCCCTGGCGCAGCGTCTCGCCCACGTTGTCGAAGTAGCCGGTGTTGGTCAGGCCGCTGTCGGTGATGAACAGGATGTCGTCGTCGCTGATGGCGCGGAACGCGGAGACCGATCCGCCCCAGCGGCCGTTGCGGTGACGCAGACCCAGCTCGGCGGTGCGCGTGACCACTTCATCGAGCGGCGGATCGTCGACGAAGCCGTTGGGCAGGCGGCAGGGGTCGTCCGGGTTGGCGCAGGTCAGCTCGACCGGCGTCGGCGCGCGCGTCGACTGCGCCAGCGAGCCGTAGACGGTCCAGCGCGGGGCGACGAGGTAGCTGGCGCCGAGCATCGGGTTGAAACGGTCGAACGTGTGCTTGCCCGACAGGTCGCCGTCCGGGATCTGGTCGCGCAGCTCGATGCGGGTGTGGTTGAAGCGCCCGGCGGCGGTGATCTCGAGGCGATCGGTCGCGCGCCACGTGTCCATCAGGAACACGCCGAGGCTGTCGTTGTCGGCATCGACGTCGACCACCGATTCGCCGACGAAGATCCGGCTGCCGACGGTGCCGCGCGACGCGGTCAGGCGCGCCAGCTCGGTGTCCGAGACGAACTCGATGTCGCCGAAGTCGGCACTGACGCCGGCCACGATCCGGTGTGCCCCGATCGGCCACTCGGCCTGCGCCGACAGGCCGTAGCTCTCCTGTTCGGTGCGGCTGCGGTTCTGCGTGGCCGAATCGTTGTCCTCGGACGCGACCACCGGCGCACCGTCGAGATCCTCGACCACCTCTTCGTCGCCGTCCTCCCCCTCGCAGAGAAACGGGTTGCCGCCGCCGTCGACATTGGCCGGGTCCTCGCACTCCCCGAACTCGGTGCCGTCGCCATTGAACGTGCCGGTGCGGTTGCGCCGGTAATGCGTGCCGACCGACACCGTCACGTCGCCCGCGAACGTGCGGCTGCCCTGGAGATTGGCGAACAGCATCCGCGGGCGGGTCTCGTCCGGGTAAGTGAACACCGCGTCGCGACCCTCTTCATCGAGCAGTTCGAACGGGACGGCGCCGTTGCCGCGCAACCGGTTGTCCGCACCGCTCAGGCTCAGGTCGAGCCGCGTCGCGTCGTCCGGCTTCCAGCTGCCGCGCGTGAACACGCGCGAAACGCGGCTGCGCGAATGGTCGCGCCAGCCCTTCTCCTCGTAGGCTTCGCCGGCGAGGTACAGGGCGAACGCGCCGGCCGACATGCCGTACTCGACCGCCGCCCCGCCGCGGCGGAAATCGCCGGCGCCGAGCTGCATGCCCAGGCCCGGCGCATCGAATCCCGACTTGGTGGTCAGGGCGAGCGCGCCGGCCAGCGTGTTGCGACCGAACACCGGGTTCGAGCCGGGAATCAGGTCGGCGCGGGAGACGGCGATCAGCGGAACCAGATCGAAGTTCACCGTGTCGCCGAAGGCCTCGTTGACCCTCACGCCGTCCTGGTACACCGCCAGGCCCTGCGGCAGGCCGAGCAGCGGCGACGCCGAATACCCGCGGTAGAACAGGTCGGGCTGGAACGGGTTGCCCGTCGCGTCGGTGGCGAACACGCTGCCCAAGTCCTGCAGTCCATCGGCGATCGAGCGGTTGCCGGGACGCGCGAGGTCTTCGGCATCGAGCGACTGCACGTTGGCGGTGGCGCGTTGCGCATCGCCGTGCGCGGGGCCCGACGGCGAGGAGGAAAACACTTCGATCGTCGGCGCGTCCGGCACCGAAGGCGCGGCGGCTTCAGCGGACCACGACGTGACGGGCACCACGCCGATGATCGAGGCGAGCAGCATTCGTGCAGAGGGGGCGCGACGATCGCGCATCGTTTTTCGAGGATTCATGGGCGCCGCGATTACCGCCTGCGGCCGCCTCCTACGCAACGGGTGAAGGCTGCTTCAGGACTTTTTCCCGGGCTCTGCGCCCGCGGCGCGCGGACTTGATCCGAGAACGGAACGGAATGCAACTGTCGAGATACAAAAAAACCCTTAAAAAATGCATTGGCGTTGAGCCGGACATGGACTACATTCCGCACGTTCGCGTGAAAACCCGCGTGGTCACGCGAAAACAACGGTTCCGCTGCACCCTCGTCATCCCGTTCCATCACGATCACTACTGGAAAATCACGAATGGCCAAGAGCAAGAAAGCTGCTTCCGCACCCAAGCCGATCAAGGACGCCCTGAGCAAGTCGGGCCTGGTCGCTCACCTCGCCGAGACCGCCGAAGTCGCCGCCAAAGACGTCCGCGCGATCCTGTCCGCCCTCGAGGGCGCCGTCGCCGGTTCGATCAGCAAGAAGGGCGCAGGCTCCTTCGTGCTTCCCGGTCTGCTGAAGATCACGTCGGTGAGCGTGCCGGCCAAGCCCAAGCGCAAGGGCATCAACCCGTTCACCAAGGAAGAGCAGTGGTTCGCGGCCAAGCCCGCCACCGTGAAGGTGAAGGTGCGTCCGCTGAAGAAGCTCAAGGACGCGGCGCTCTGATAGCGCCTGCGCAGGGCCGACGGCGCGTCCATCGCCCTGCGCTCTTGATGTAACCCCGATGGGTTCCGCGGTACACCGCGGAACCCATCGCTCATTCAGGCCTCCTGCACGCACTGCGCCGCGGTCCTGGCCTGCGAAGCAAGGAGCCCATCCGTGATGCGATCCATCCTGTTCGTTCCCGCGGACAGCGAGAAGAAGCTGTCGAAGGCGGCCGGCACCCCCGCCGACGCCCTGGTTCTCGACCTCGAGGACGCCGTATTGCCCGACCGCAAGCCGCAGGCGCGCCTGATGATGCGCGAGTACCTCGGTGCGCTGTCCGACCGCAGCCGAATGTGGGTGCGGGTCAACGACCTCACCTCCGGCGAGATCCTGCGCGACCTCGCCCAGACCGTGCCCGCGCGTCCCGCCGGCATCCTGCTGCCCAAGATCCGTGGTCCCGAGGACGTCGCCGTCGTCGGTCACTACCTCGACGCGCTCGAATCCGAGCACGGACTCGAACCCGGCCAGATCCGCGTGATGGCGATCGTCACCGAGACGCCCGCCGCGATGCTGCGCATGGGAGAGATCGCCAAACAGGCGCATCCGCGCATCAGCCACGTCGCCTGGGGCGGCGAGGACCTGAGCTCGGCGCTGGGCGCGGGCGATCCGCGCACGCCCGAGGGTGCGTGGCGTCCGATGTACGAGTACGCGCGCAACCAGTGCCTGCTGCTGGGGCATGCGATGAGTGTCGAGGTAATGGATACCGTCTATGTCAACTTCAAGGATCCCGAGGGACTTAAGAAGTCCTGCGCGCAATCGCGTTACGACGGCTTCACCGGCCGCATCGCGATCCATCCCGACCAGTGCGCCGCGATCAACGAGGCGTTCACGCCCAGCGCCGAGGAACGCGCGATGGCCCAGCGCATCATCGATGCGTTCCAGTCGGGCGCGGGCGCGGTGTCGATCGACGGCAAGATGTACGACATCCCGCACCTGAAGGCGGCGCGGCGGCTGCTGGCGAGCTAGCCGGAGTCTCAAAAGCCGTCACCGCAAAGGCAAAAGAAAGGACGCAAAGAAATGAATCTTTGCGTCCTTTTTCTTTTCTCTGCGCCTTTGCGGTTACGTCTGTAAACGGCGGCGCGGCAAGCCGGCCTTACATGTTGCGCCGATAACGCCCGCCCACCTCGAACAGCGCCTGCGTGATCTGGCCCAGCGAGCAGTGGCGCACGGCCTCCATCAGCACCTCGAAGGTGTTGCCGTTGCTGATCACCACGTCGCGCAGGCGCTGCAGCACCTGTTTGCCCGGTTCGCGATGCGCGTCCTGGAAGCTCTTGAGGCGCTTGAGCTGGCTCTGCTTCTCCTCGTCCGAGGAGCGCGCGAGCTCGACGGTTTCGAGCGCGGCATCGCCGTGCGGATTGCGGAAGGTGTTCACGCCGATCAGCGGCAGCGAGCCGTCGTGCTTCTTGTGCTCGTACAGCATCGACTCTTCCTGGATCTTGCCGCGCTGGTAGCCGGTCTCCATCGCGCCGAGCACGCCGCCGCGGCCGGCGATGGCCTCGAACTCGCGCAGCACGGCCTCTTCGACCAGGTCGGTCAGCTCGTCGACGATGAAGCTGCCCTGCAGCGAGTTCTCGTTCTTGGCCAGGCCGAACTCGCGGTTGATGATCAGCTGGATCGCCATCGCGCGGCGCACCGACTCCTCGGTGGGCGTGGTGATCGCCTCGTCGTAGGCGTTGGTGTGCAGCGAGTTGCAGTTGTCGTTGATCGCGATCAGCGCCTGCAGCGTCGTGCGGATATCGTTGAAGTTCATCTCCTGGGCGTGCAGCGAACGGCCCGAGGTCTGCACGTGGTACTTGAGCTTCTGGCTGCGCTCGTTGGCGCCGTAGCGGTTCTTCATCGCCACCGCCCAGATGCGGCGGGCCACGCGGCCGATCACCGTGTACTCGGGATCCATTCCGTTGGAGAAGAAGAACGACAGGTTGGGCGCGAAGTCGTCGATCTTCATGCCGCGCGCCAGGTACGACTCCACGTAGGTGAAACCGTTGGCGAGCGTGAAGGCGAGCTGCGAGATCGGGTTCGCCCCGGCCTCGGCGATGTGATAGCCCGAGATCGACACCGAGTAGAAGTTCTGCACCTTGTGCTGGACGAAGTACTCCTGGATGTCGCCCATCATCTTGAGCGCGAACTCGGTCGAGAAGATGCAGGTGTTCTGGCCCTGGTCCTCCTTGAGGATGTCGGCCTGCACGGTGCCGCGCACCGTCGAGAGCGTGTACGCCTTGATCTTGGCCGCTTCCTCGTCGTTCGGACCGCGGCCTTTTTCCTTCGTGAACTTTTCGACCTGCTGCTCGATGGCGGTGTTCATGAACATCGCCAGGATCATCGGCGCGGGGCCGTTGATGGTCATCGACACCGACGTGGTCGGCGCGCACAGGTCGAAGCCGCCGTACAGCACCTTCATGTCCTCGAGCGTGCAGATCGACACCCCCGAGTTGCCGACCTTGCCGTAGATGTCCGGCCGCAGGTCAGGATCCCAGCCGTACAAGGTCACCGAGTCGAACGCCGTCGACAGGCGGTGCGCCGGCATGCCTTCGGAGACCCGCTTGAAACGACGGTTCGTGCGGAAGGCGTCGCCTTCACCCGCGAACATGCGCGTCGGGTCCTCGCCTTCCCGCTTGAACGGGAACACGCCGGCCGTGTACGGGTAGTAGCCCGGCAGGTTCTCCTTCATCAGGAAGCGCAGCGTCTCGCCGTCGTCCTCGTAGCGCGGCAGCGACACCTTGCGGATCGTGCTGCCCGACAGCGAGTCGGTGGTGAGCCTGGTGCGCAGCTCCTTGTCGCGCACCTTGGTGACCAGCTCGTCGCGCGAGTAGTCGGCCTGGATCGTCGGCCACTGGGCCAGCAGCTTGCGCGCAGCAGGGGTGAGCTCGCCGTCCTTGGACGACACCAGCTCGTCGAGACCTTCGACCGGCTTGCCGGCCGCCTCCAGCAGTGCCTTGGCGGTCTTCAGCGACTGGCGTTCGCGCGCCACGCGCGCCTGCGCCGCCACTTCCTTGTGATAACCGCGCACGCTGTCGGCGATGTCGGCGAGGTAGCGCACGCGCTCCGGCGGCACGATCGCTCGACCGCCGCTGCTGCTCTTGACGGCGACCACCGGCAGCTTGCCGGCGGCGGGCTTGAGGCCTTTCAGCGTGAGCTTGGGCAGCATCGCCTGGTAGAGCGCGGTGACGCCGTCGTCGTTGAACCGCGCGGCCATCGTGCCGTACACCGGCATCGTGTCCGGCGCCCTCATGAACAGCTCGCGGTTGCGCTGGTACTGCTTGCGGACGTCGCGCAGCGCGTCTTCGGCGCCCTTGCGGTCGAACTTGTTGATCGCCACGAAGTCGGCGAAGTCGAGCATGTCGATCTTCTCGAGCTGCGAGGCGGCGCCGAACTCCGGCGTCATCACGTACAGCGACAGATCGACGAACGGCACGATCGCCGCGTCGCCCTGGCCGATGCCCGAGGTCTCCACCACCACCAGGTCGAAGCCCGCGAGCTTGCACGCGGCGATGACTTCCGGCAGCGCCGCCGAGATCTCCATGCCGGTGTCGCGCGTGGCCAGCGAGCGCATGTAGACATTGGGCGACTCGATCGCGTTCATGCGGATGCGATCACCGAGCAGCGCGCCGCCGGTGCGCTTGCGCGAAGGATCGATCGAGACGACCGCGACCTTGAGCTTGTCCTCCTGGTCCAGGCGCAGGCGCAGGATCAGTTCGTCGGTGAGCGAGGACTTGCCCGCGCCGCCGGTGCCGGTGATACCCAGCACGGGAACCTTGAGGCCCTTGGCCTTCTCGATCAGCTCGGCCTTGAGCGTGTCGGCGTAACTGCCACCTTCGAGCGCCGTGATGATGCGCGCCAGCGCGCGGCGATCGCCCGACTCGAGTGCGCCGAGCACTTCGCCGGCCTTGGGCGCCACTGCGGCGAGGTCCGCGTCGGACTTGCTCAACAGATCGTTGATCATGCCCTGCAGGCCCATCGTCGCCCCGTCCTCCGGCGAGTAGATGCGCGCCACGCCGTAGCTCATCAGCTCGCGGATCTCGGCGGGCACGATCACGCCGCCGCCGCCGCCGAACACCTTGATGTTCTCGCCGCCGTTCTCGCGCAGCAGGTCGACGATGTACTTGAAGAACTCGATGTGGCCGCCCTGATAGGACGTGATGCAGATGCCGTGAGCGTCTTCCTGCAACGCGGCGTTGACGATCTCGCCGGCCGAGCGGTTGTGTCCGAGGTGGATCACCTCGGCGCCGGAGCCCTGGATGATCCGGCGCATGATGTTGATCGACGCGTCATGGCCGTCGAACAGGCTCGTGGCCGTCACGAAGCGCACCTTGTGCTTGGACTTGTAGGGCGCCAGCTTGGCGGGGATCGACAGGTCGTTCATGGTCGGTTCCGATGACGGTGAAACAGGGGGGATGGGCAATGTACGCCGGTGGGACCGGGGGCGCGATGCCGGATTCTTGCGGGGGGCGTGACAGAATTCGACATGGCTGAAAATCCCGCGCAAGCGAGCGAACCGACGTCGGAATCCAAGGACAGCGTCTCGATCCACTTCGTCCGCGCCGCCCTGTCGGGCCTCGACGCGCGGGGCGTCGATCGCGCACCGCTGCTCGATGGCGCCGGCATCCCGGCGTCCCTGCTCGCCCACGACCAGTCCCGCGTCTCCGCCGAGAGCTTCGGCGCGCTGTGGCTGGCCATCGCGGCCGCGATCGACGACGAACTGTTCGGGCTCGATGCACGACGCATGAAGGTCGGCAGCTTCGCGGTGCTGTCACGCGCCTGCGCCCGGGCCGAGGACCTGCGCGGTGCGCTCAAACTGGCGGTCCAGTTCTTCAACGTGATGATGGACGACGCGCGCGTCTCGCTGATCGAGGGCGGCGATGCGGCGGCGCTGGAGATCGACGAGGCCACGCCGGCGCGGCGCCCGATGGCCGACACGATCTTCGCGCACGAGACGGTCCTGATCATGCTGCACGGCCTGATGTGCTGGCTGGTGGGCCGGCGCATCACGATGGATCGGGCGAGCTTCGCCTACGCGCGACCGATGTGGTGGGCCGAATACCAATCGATGTACGCCAACGACCTGCGCTTCGACGTCCCGCGCAGCCGCCTCGATTTCGACGCGCGCGTGCTCGCCGCCAGCGTCGTGCAGGACGAAGCCTCGGTGCGCGAGTTCCTGCGCGATGCGCCGCACAACTTCATCGTGAAGTTCAAGGACCGCAACAGCTGGAGCGCGCACGTGCGCCGACGGCTGCGCGCCTCACCGCCGTCGGAATGGCCGGACCTCGCGCAGATCGCCGAGGAGCTTGGCGTGGGGTTGTCGACGTTGCACCGCAAGCTCGACCAGGAAGGCGTGATCTTCCGCGACATCAAGGACAGCCTGCGGCGTGACCTGGCGATCGACCGGCTGACGCATTCGACGGTCAGCGTCGCGCAGATCGCGGGCGAGCTCGGCTTTGCCGAGCCCAGCGCGTTCCATCGGGCGTTCAAGCAGTGGACCGGCGTGCGGCCCGGGGACTACCGGCGCGGGGAGAACTGAAAAAGCCGTCACCTGACGCCCTGCGCCCGCCGCGCCGTCAGGCGGCGACCCAGCTCAGGCGCTTGGGGTCGAGGCGTCCGACCGTTCCGCTCGAGCCGACCGGGTGCGAATCCAGATCGGTCAGCCGCGCCAGCGTCGTGGTGTCGGACGGCGGCACGCGCGCCATGATCCGCTCGCCGGCCGGCGTGCGGCCGATCACGCAGCCATATTCCGGCGCGCCGTCGCGCCCATAGACGACGGTGAAGGTCTCAACGGTCGCCGGTCCCGCGTAGTCCGCACGGAACGGCGGCACCGGTCCGCGACGCGCGTCGGCTTCATCCTGGACGCGGTAGTTCTCCGGCAAGGCTTCTCCGTTTCCGGCACCGCAGGTCATCACGAGCGCGTGGTGCTTGGTGACGAACTCACCCTGGCCGTACAGCAGACCCATCGTGCCCCGCGGCTGTTCGCGCAAAGCACGCACGATCGCCGCTGCGGCGTGCGTCATGTAGTCGTTGAGCGGCGCGCCGAAGAAGCTCAACCCGCCGGTGACGCTCAGCGGCGCGGACGCCGGCAGGCCCAGCGTGCGGCGCGCCATCTTGGGCACGCAGGGGAAGCAGCTGTAGAGCTCCATCGCGCCGAAGCGCCGCGCATCGCCGCCGGCGATCTCGACGCAGCGGCCGAGCACCGCGTTCTGGGCATGCGATTCCCGGAACTGGTCGCGATCGAGATAGTCGCGCGGCTCGTTGGCGGCCGCGCCGCCCAGGATCGTCACCCAGCGCGATTCGGGAATGCCCAGCGCACGCGCGTGGGCGACGCTGGTCACCAGCAGCGCCGCGCCCTGGTTGACCAGCGGATTGGCGACCATGTGCTTGGTGTACGGCCACGCGATCAGGCGGTTCTTCTCGCCGGGCGTCGTGATCGCTTCGGGCGTGTACGGCTCGCGCAGCCACGCCGCCGGATTCTTCGCCGCCGCACGAGACAAGGAAGCCCAGGTCTCACCCGATTCCTGCAGCGCCTCGCGCTGCGTCTGGCCGTAGTGCGCGCTGCTGGCGTTCTCGTAGAGCGGATAGACGTTGGTCGGGATGCAGACGCCGTGATCCACCGCGGCCGGCGCCGAGAATTCGCGCCCGGTGAGGATCACCGCCTTCTTGTTGCGCTCCTGCCAATCCAGATTCACGTTGGCCTTCAGCGCACCCGCGACGGTGTACTGCGCCTCGGCGCCGACGATCGCGGCGACCGTCGATTCGCCGCGCTGGATGCGCAGCGCCGCCTCGTGGAGATAACGCACCGGCGATTCGCCGCCGACGTCGCCGTAGCGCGCATGACGCGGCGTGACCCCGAGGCGCTGCGACACCAAGCCCGGTGCATCGACGTAGGGCCACGAGTACTCGCAGATCACGTCGAGCGCATCGAGCTGGCCGAGCAGCGCGGCGCCGGCGTCGGCTTCGGCGGCACGCAGCGCGTCGACCATCAGCACGAGCGGTTCGCGTCCCTGGACCGGATCGCGCGTGCGATCGACCGTCTCGCCGACGCCGACGATGATCGGCACACGCTCGGGATTCACGGCCATGCGATCACTCCTGCTTGAAGAATTCGAAGCCCGCAGTGTGCCTCCGACGGCCGCGTAAGGGGACTTACGCGTTGGCATGGCAGGGGCGTCCGCCCGCACGGCGCAGGGGCCAATTCGGTCGCGGACCATCGGAGTAGGCTTGCCCGGACTTTTCGGAGGAGCTCCCCGTGTCGATCGACCACTTCGACGTACTGATCGTCGGCGCCGGCATTTCCGGCATCGGCGCGGCCTACCACCTGCAGACACAGTGTCCGACCAAGCGCTACGCGATCCTCGAGGGACGCGAATCGATGGGCGGCACCTGGGACCTGTTCCGCTACCCGGGCATCCGCTCCGATTCCGACATGTTCACGCTGGGCTTCCCGTTCCATCCGTGGAAGGAAGCCAAGGCGATTGCCGACGGTCCCGCGATCCTGCGTTATCTGAGGGAGACGGCGCAGACCTACGGCATCGATCGCCATATCCGCTACCAGCACAAGGTCGTGCGCGCCGACTGGTCGAGCACGGATGCGCAATGGACGGTGACGGTCGAACGCGGACCCGCCACGACGCCCGCGACGCTGACCTGCAATTTCTTCTACCTGTGCAGCGGCTACTACCGCTATGACCAGGGCTACATGCCGGGCTTCCCCGGACAGGACGCCTTCAAAGGCACGCTGATCCATCCGCAGAAGTGGCCGGAGACGCTCGACTACACGGGCAAGCGCGTGGTGATCATCGGCAGTGGGGCGACCGCGGTGACGCTGGTGCCGGCGATGGCGGACACGGCCGCGCACGTGACGATGCTGCAACGTTCGCCGAGCTACGTGCTGTCGCTGCCGGCGGTGGATCCGATCGCCAACGGCCTGCGCAAGCTGTTGCCGGAGAAGACCGCGCACAGCGTTTCGCGCTGGAAGAACGTGATGCTGAGCATCCTGGTCTACCAGCTCTCGATGCGTCGTCCGGCGCTGATGAAGAAACTGCTGCGCAAGGGCGTGGCCGCGCAGCTGCCCAGGGACTTCGACGTCGATACGCATTTCAATCCGCGCTACAACCCGTGGCAGCAGCGCCTGTGCCTCGTGCCGAACAACGATCTGTTCAAGTCGATCCGCAAGGGTCGCGCGTCGGTGGTCACCGACACCATCGAGACGTTCGAAGCCGACGGCATCCGCCTGAAGTCCGGCCGCAAGCTCGAGGCCGACATCGTGGTCAGCGCCACCGGGCTCGAGCTGCTGGCGATGGGCGGCATCCAGATCGGCGTCGACGGACGCGCGATCGAGCCGGCCGAGTGCTTCAGCTATCGCGGCATGATGCTCAGCGGCGTGCCCAACGCGGCGGCGTGCATCGGCTACACCAACGCCTCGTGGACGCTGCGCGCGGACCTGGTCTCGCGCTGGGTGTGCCGCCTGATCAACCACATGGATCGTCGCGGCGCCGCGATCGTGACGCCGCGGGTGCGCGACGCCTCGATGGGCGAGCTGCCGCTGCTCGACCTGACCTCGGGCTACGTCCAGCGCGCGGCCGGCAAGTTCCCCAAGCAAGGCGCGGTGGCGCCGTGGAACCTGCGCCAGAACTATGTGCTCGAGCGTCTGACACTGGGACGCGGGTCGCTCGACGACGGCGCGCTGGAATACAGCTCGCCGGCCGCCGGCACGGCGCGGCCGCTGGACAAGGCGGCGTAGGACGGTCGGGGGCGGCGCGTTCGAGTTCGGCAGTCAAGAGAGTAAGGATCCCGCGCAGGTCGCCAATGCGTGGTGGCGTACCGACGCGCGTGCCGGGCGCGAGCACAGTGCGCTTCCGGATCGCGTCGACGTGCCCCCTCGATGGACTCGAACGGGCCACCTGCCGGCGACCGACCGCAACACCCTGATCCCCGAATCACGACGTCACTCCCTGCAGCGGTCTTCGACCGCCCCGGACGGCGTCTGCCCAACGCTTTTGGAGAGACAACAGATGAATGCTTCCTTCCGTAAAACCATGATCGCCTCGGCCGCGCTGCTGACCTTCGGCATCGGCGGCTCCGCCGTCGCCGGCGACACGGCCGCCCAGGACATCAACGAGGCCCGCCAGGAAAGCCAGATCTGGACGACCTACGCGCTGAGCCCGCACCTGCGCGCCAACGACCTCAAGGTCTCGGTCGACAACGGCAAGGCCACGCTCAGCGGCACCGTCGAGGAGGGCGTCAACAAGGACCTCGCGCAGCAGATCGCGCTGGGCGTCAGCGGAATCGCCTCGGTGGACAACCAGATCGTGGTGCAGCCGGAGTACGTCGCCGTCGCGTCGACCGAGCGCCGTTACGGCGAGGTCATCGACGACGCGACCATCACCTCCTCGGTCAAGTCCAAGCTGCTGTGGAGCAAGCACACCGACGGCCTGAAAACCGATGTCGATACCCAGCGCGGACAGGTCAAGCTCACGGGCACGGCGGACAGCGAAGCGGCCAAGTCGCTCGCCACGCAGCTGACGAAGAACACGCGCGGCGTGGTCGGCGTGGACAACCAGCTGGTCGTCACCGCCCCCACGGCGACGGTCGCCGATAAATCCAAGGCCGCCACCAAGGAAGCGGGCGAGGACGTCGCCGACGGCTGGATCACCACCAAGGTCAAATCCACGCTGCTCTACTCCAGCAATGTCGACGGCTCGGACATCAAGGTCGACACCAAGAACGGCATCGTCACCCTGAGCGGCAAGGTCGACACCGGCGCCGAGCGTGCTCTGGCGATCGAGCTCGCGCGCAACGTGCGCGGCGTCAAGAGCGTGCAGTCGAAGGGCCTGAAGATCTGAGTCGTCGCAGCACCTTCCTCGTTCGCGGGGCCTCGCCGTCCCTGGCGCCCCGTGCGGCAGGGACGGCGATTGCGTTTCCCACGGTGCTTCTTTCACCCGCATGCCACTGAGTGCGTCGCCGAACGGACGCCCGGGACGCGAACGTCCATGCTCCGGCCACATGAAAAGAAGACCTGCTGCAACAAGACGCGATTTGACCGGATTGGCCTGCACCGTGGGGATGGGGCTGCTGATCGTTCTGGCCTGGGCAACCCTTCCCTCGCCGGCCACGCCCACGGGCGCGCCGGGCAGGCTCGTCAGCGAGGCGGCTTCGCAGCACTAGCAAGCGCGCGCGGCGGGACTCCCATCCCAACCCATTCGACCTCGCGTCACGCCACTCGCGCACATCGGCAAACCGTGGCGTTGCTGGTCATGCTGCTCGCGACGTCGTCCTGCGCGACGCTGCCCGATGCCAAGGGCGACCGCGACCTTCCGCACGCGCAGCAGATCGAGTTCGAGGGACGCCGTGGATCCGTCTCGCAGAGCCGCGGCGACGCCATCCTGGGCCAGCTCGAAGGACCCGATGGCGCCTCCGCAGCGCTGGCACGGCACCTGGCCTACGAGCAGTCGGTCAACGCCGGCAGCCCGCTGGTACTGGGCAACCGGCTGACGCTTCTGCAGAACGGCCCGGATACCTACGCGGCGATGTTCGCAGCGATCCGCGAGGCCAAGGATCACATCAATCTCGAAACCTTCATCTTCGAGGACGACGATTCCGGCCGCGCGTTCGCGGACCTGCTGCTCGAGCGCCAGGCCGCGGGCATCCAGGTGAACCTGATCTACGACAGCGTTGGCGGACTGTGGACGCCGGCGGCGTTCTTCGACCGCCTGCGGGCCGGCGGAATCCGCGTGCTCGAATTCAATCCCGTGAACCCGATGGTCGGCGACCAGGCGCGATGGACGCTCAACCACCGCGACCACCGCAAGCTGCTGGTGATCGACGGCCGCATCGCGTTCACCGGCGGCATCAACATCAGCCGCACCTACTCCAGCGGGCCGTCGCGATCCGGCCGTCGCCCTCGCGTCACCACGACCCCGCCGCCGGAGCTGGGCTGGCGCGACACGCACATCCGCATCGAAGGGCCGGTGGTCGCGGAATTCCAGAAGCTGTTCCTGGACACCTGGAGGCGGCAGAACGGCGCGCCGCTGGAGGCGCGCGACTATTTCCCGCACCTCGAGCCCCGGGGCGACGAGATCGTGCGCGCCATCGGCAGCACGCCCGAAGATCCCAACAGCCTGATCTACCTCACGCTGCTTTCGGCCATCACGCACGCCGAGCACAGCGTGCACCTGACGATCGCGTACTTCGCGCCGGACCCGCAGCTGCTGCTGGCGCTGTCCGACGCGGCCGCGCGCGGCGTGGATGTCCGGCTGATGCTGCCCAGCCACTCCGATTCACGGGCGCTGTTCCACCTCGGTCGCTCCTACTACGCCCTGCTGCTGGATGCGGGCGTGAAGATCCACGAGCGCCGCGGCGCGGTGATGCACGCCAAGACCGCCTGCATCGACGGCGTGTGGTCGACCATCGGCTCGACCAACCTGGACTGGCGCAGCTTCCTGCACAACGACGAGATCAACGCCGTGATTCTCGGACGCGGATTCGCGGCGCGGATGGACGCGATGTTCGAGGACGATCTGCGCCAATCCGACGCGATCGATGCACGCCGATGGCGACATCGCCCGTGGCTTCAGCGCCTGCAGGAGCAGGCCGCGCGACTGGGCGCGTACTGGCTCTGAGGACGCGTGCGCCTGCGCGCCGGCGGCGCACGTGCGGCACCGTCGGGACACTGGACCCAGCGGCGTAGGGCGGCAGCGGACTAGACGCGCATTCCGCACCGCTCGACGTCACCCGCCGGTCACTGCGGTTCGGGCAGCGTGCGCTGCCCGATCTGGCGCAGGTAGGTGCCCAGGCTCCAGTAGTCGCGGTTCTCGTGGATCTTGCCGCCGCGCACCACCAGCGCGCTGAGACCGCGCACGTCGAAGCGTTTGCCGGTGCCGGGGATGCCGGGCAGATCGCCGCGCTGCGTGCCGTCCATCACCCACTCGCAGGCCACGCGCTCGCCGTCGACGGTGATGTGCCGCGGGTTCCATTTGAAGTCCGGGATCGCCGCGAACGTCAGCTGCACGAACGAGCGCACGCCGGCGGTACCGTCGAAACGGGCCTCCAGCGCGAGGTCCTCGAACGCACAGCCTTCGGCGTAGCAGGCCACCACGCCCTCCACGTCGCCGCTCGACCAGGCGGCGTAATGGCGCTCCAGCAGGCGCCGGACCTCGGCGTTGGTTTCACTCATGGTTTCTCTCCTCTTGCGGGGTCTATCGAACTCGTTCGGACGCGGCACCGGAACATCCCGATAGTTTGTAGGACAATCCGGTCATATACTCGCCCCCCAATCTACCGTCGTCTGGGTCGCAGGAGGCCCGATCAGATGCAAATCGGGTCTCTCATTCGTCGCGCCGCCCTGCATTACGCCGATGCTCCTTGCCTGACCGAAGGGGCACGCACCGTCAGCTTCCGCGAGTTCGATCGCCTCACCGACCAGCTCGGCAACGCGTTGTTGTCGCTGGGCTTGACGCCCGGCGACCGGGTGGGCGTCCTGCTTCCCAACGGCATCGATTGCCTGATCGCCTACTACGCGCTGGCCAAGGCCGGGCTGATCCGCGTGGGCCTGAACATCCGCGAGACGATGGACAACCAGCGCTACAAGCTGGGCGAGGTCTCGGCCCGCGGCTTGATCCACGGGCTGGACCAGGGCCTTGGGCACGAGTTCGACATCCCGCTGCCGCGGCTGCTGGAGCTGATCCAGACCGGCGAGAACAAGCCCTGCGCCATCGACCGGCCGCTGGACGCCCCCTACCGCCTGGCCTTCACCGGCGGGACCACCGGCAACGCCAAGGCGGTGACCTTGACGACCCGTGGCGAACTGGCCGAGCTGGCGGCGTTCCTGGCCGACTTCGTTCCCGATCTGAAGGAAGGCGGCACGTTCCTGCACGCCTCGCCGATCTCGCATGCCTCCGGCGCCTTCTTCCTGCCGGGCCTGGCGCGCGGCGTGCGACACCTGGTGATGACCAAGTTCGAGCCCGCCGAATTCCTCGAGCTCGCGGCGCGCGAAGGCGCCACGCACAGCTTCCTGGTGCCGACGATGCTCGCGATGATCCTCGAGCAGGACACGCGGCACGATCCGGAACTCAAGCTCAGCACGATCTTCTACGGCGCCTCGCCGATCTCGCCGGCCGTGCTGCAACGCGCCGAAGCGCGCTTCGGCCGCGTCTTTGCGCAGACTTATGGGCAGGCCGAGAGCCCGATGGTCATCACCTACCTGGCGGCCAAGGACCACGACCGCGTGGGCTCCTGCGGCCGGCCGTATTCGTTCGTCGAGGTCGGGATCGTCGACGAGAATGACAACTTCCTGCCGCCCGGCGAGACCGGCGAGATCGTCTGCCGCGGACCGCAGCTGATGTCGCACTACTGGAACCGCCCCGAGGCCACCGAGAAGGCCTTCCGCAACGGCTGGCTGCACACCGGCGACGTCGGTCGCATGGACGCCGACGGTTTCTACTACATCCTGGATCGCAAGAACGACATGCTGATCTCGGGCGGATTCAACGTGTATCCGCGCGAGGTCGAAGAGGTGCTGCAGGAGTTCCCGGGCGTGATCGAGACCGCGGTCGTCGGCCTGCCCGACGAGAAGTGGGGCGATCGCCTGCACGCGGTGATCACCGCGCGTCCCGGCGTGACCGTGGACGACGTGCTCGCCTTCGCAAGAACGAAACTTGCGGGCTACAAGATGCCCCGCTCGATGGAGATCTGGCCGGAGCTGCCCAAGTCCGGCGCGAACAAGATCCTGCGACGGTCGGTGCGTGATCGCGTTCTGGCGTCACGCGGTTCGAGCACCTGAAAAGCCATCACCGCAAGGGCGCAAAGGAAAAAGAAAGGACGCGAAGAGGCAATCCAAAAAGAGCTTTGCGACCTTTCTTTTCCGTTTGCGCCTTTGCGGTCAACGTATTTGAAGCTTCGAGGAACGACGAATGCAGATTCCGGATGCCCACCTCGTCCTGCACGGCCTCGCGATCAAGAAACACGCGGACGCCGCAGCGGTCGGCAAGCTCGTGGGCCTGCCGATAGAGCGCGCCAGCAAGGCGCTCGCCGACGCGGTCAAGCGCGGTCGTGCCAACGAGGCGCAGGGCCGCTTCATCCTCGCGCCGATGGCGCGCATGGCGCTCGACGGCGAGTACTCCAAGTACTACTCGGACCTGCGCGGCAACGCCGACTTCGTCGCCGCCTATGAAGGATTCGAGCGCATCAACGTGGAACTCAAGCAGCTGATCACCGACTGGCAGACGATCGATGTCGCCGGCAAGCGCGTGCCCAACGACCACTCCAACGCGGCGCACGACGAGAAGGTGATCAGCCGGATCGGTGACATGCACGAGCGCGCCGACAAGCTCTTCGCCCGTCTCGCGGCCGGCCTGCCGCGCCTGCAGATCTATCGCGACCATCTGCTCCAGGCACTCGAGAAAGCCGAGGACGGCGCGATCGAGTGGATCAGCGACGCACGCATCGACAGCTACCACACCGTGTGGTTCGAGCTGCACGAGGAACTGCTGCGCCTGATGGGCAGGACGCGCGTGGAGTAACCGACGCCCATGGCCACCCCGCTCGGAAAATGGACGCTCGCGCTCGATGGCGGCGCGGCCCCGGAACGCTCGCTGATCGGCGGCAAGGCCTGGTCGCTGGCGCGCATGCGCGAGCTCGACCTGCCGGTACCGCCGGCCTTCGTCGTCACCACCCAGGCCTGCACCGAGTTCCTCAAGAGCGGCAGCGAGCCGCCGGAACTCGCGGCCGAGCTCGCCGCCGGCATCGCCTGGCTCGAAGCGCAGACCGGTCGCTCGTTCGGCCACGGATCAAAGCCGTTGCTCGTGTCGGTGCGCTCGGGCGCCTCGATCTCGATGCCCGGAATGATGGACACGGTGCTCAACCTGGGAATCAACGCGGCGACCGAAGCCGCGCTGGCGGCCGAATGCGGTGATGCGGCGTTCGCACGCGACACGCACCGTCGGTTCGAGGAGCTCTATCGCAGCATCGTGCTGCGCGGGGATCCGGGCGAGGTTCCCGAAGCGGCGCCGTCGCAGCTGCAGGCCGCGGTGCGCGCGGTGTTCGACTCCTGGAATTCGCGGCGCGCCAAACGCTATCGCCAGCACAACAACATCCCGGACGACCTGGGCACCGCGGTGACCGTGCAGGCGATGGTGTTCGGCAACCTCGATGCGAACTCGGGCACCGGCGTGCTGTTCACGCGCAATCCGCTCGACGGAACGCCCGAGCCGTATGGCGAGTACCTGGCCCGCGCGCAGGGTGAGGACGTGGTCTCGGGCAAGTTCACGCCCAAGCCGCTCGAGGAGATGCGCAAGACCGTGCCGCAGGCGCTCGAGGCCCTGCTGGCCGCGGCGCGAACGCTCGAGCACGAACACCGGGACGTGCAGGACATCGAGTTCACGGTGCAGCAGTCGAAGCTGTGGCTGCTGCAGTCGCGCGCGGCCAAGCGTGCGGCACCGGCGGCGCTGCGCATCGCGGTGGATCTGGTCAACGAGGAGCGCATCGACAAGGCCACGGCGCTTTCGCGCGTGACGCCGGAACAGCTCGCCTCGCTCACCAATCCCTGTCTCGAGGATCCGGACAACGGCGGCAAGCCGCCGCTCGCGGCGGGCGAGTCGGCCTGCCCCGGCGTCGGCATCGGCATGGTCGTGACGGATTCCGACGAGGCCGAGAAGCGCGCCGCCGCCGGTGAACACGTGGTGCTCGCGCGACCGACGACGAGCCCCGAGGACCTGCACGGCATGATCGCGGCCAAGGCGATCATCACCGAACAGGGCGGCAGCACCTCGCACGCCGCGGTGGTCAGCCGCTCGCTCGGCCGGCCCTGCGTGGTCGGATGTGGCGACGGATCGCTGACCGCGCTCAAGGGACGCGTCGTCACGGTCTGCGGCGCCACCGGTCGCATCCACGACGGCCCGCTGCCGGTGATGCGCCCCAGCGAGGTCAACGATTTCCGGCTCGCGCAGTTCATGGAATGGAAGCGCGTGGCCGAGCAGAAGAACTAGAGGGATACGCTTTTCGATGAACAAGAAGCCGACGGCACAGGATCTCGAATCGCTGATGGACATGTTCGAGAAATCGGACTGGAAGGAGCTCGACCTGCGAATGGAAGGCTTCGAGCTGTACCTGTCGAAGGACCCCTCGCGACGACGCGGCGGCAGCACGCCGCCTCCCCGCCTGCGGGGAGAGGGCGCGGGTGAGGGGCCCGCGCCGATCAGTGCGCCTTCCGCAACGTCGGCGAGCGCTTCGGCGGTTCCCGCCCACTGGATCGCCGTGAAGGCGCCCAATCTCGGCACCTTCTATCGCGCACCCAAACCCGGCGCCGCGCCCTACGTGCAGATCGGCCAGGTGGTCACACCCGAGACCGAGGTCTGCCTGATCGAGGTGATGAAGCTGTTCACCTCGGTACGCGCCGGCGTCGCGGGCACGGTGCGCCAGATCGCCGTGCAGGATGCGGAGATGGTCGAGCACGATCAGGTGCTGATGTACATCGAGCCGGCGTGAACTCGATGGACGACAACAGCCGTCACCGCAAAGGCGCAAAGGTGAAAAACGAGGACGCAAGGTTTTTGTTCATCTTTTCCTTTGCGTCCTTTCTTTTCCTTTTTGCCTTTGCGATGACGTCTTTGGCTCCTCGTCCATGAAACGACTGCTGATCGCCAACCGCGGCGAGATCGCGCTGCGCATCGTGCGCGCGGCCCATGCGCTGGGCATCGAATCGGTGCTCGCGGCCTCGGCCGCGGACAAGGACAGCCTCGCCGCCCGGGAGGCCGATCGCACGGTCGTGCTGGGTCCGGCCAAGGCCTCGCTGTCATACCTGGATCCCAAGCTCGTCGTGCACGCGGCCAAAGCCACCGGCTGCGATGCGCTGCATCCGGGTTATGGATTCCTGTCCGAGCGAACCGCGCTGGTCACGCTGTGCGAGGACAACGGCATCGCGTTCGTCGGACCGACCGCGACCTCGATGGACCAGGTCGGCGGCAAGATCGCCGCGCGCGAGCTGGCCGCCGGCGCGGGTGTTCCGCTCGTGCCCGGCAGCGGCGCGCTCGCCAGCGCCGACGAGGCGCTCGCGTTCGCCGAGACGGTCGGCTTTCCCGTCGTGACCAAGGCCTCCGCCGGAGGCGGCGGTCGCGGCATGGTGGTGGCGCACAGCGCCGCCGAACTTCGCGAGGGATTCGAGCGCGCCTCGCACGAGGCCAAGGAAGCGTTCGGCGACGGCACGTTGTTCCTCGAACGGTTCGTGCAGACCGCGCGCCACATCGAAGTGCAGGTGATGGGCGACGGCAACGGCAAGGTGCTGCATTTCGGCGAGCGCGACTGCTCGGCGCAGCGCCGCTACCAGAAGATGGTCGAGGAAGCCCCCGGCGCGATCCTGCCCGACGCGGTGCGCGCGCGGCTGCACGAGTCCGCGGTGCGCCTGCTGTCCTCGATCAAGTACCGCAACGCCGGCACGGTCGAGTTCCTGTACGACGTCGAGCGCCAGGCGTTCTATTTCATCGAGGTCAACGCGCGCATCCAGGTGGAGCATCCGGTGTCGGAGCAGATCTGCGGCGTGGACCTGATCCAGATGCAGCTGCGCGTCGCCGGCGGCGAGCCGCTGGCCCTGGAACAGCAGGACATCCAGCGCCGCGGCCATGCGATCGAAGT
This sequence comes from Panacagrimonas sp., assembly GCF_020697055.1. GTDB lineage: Bacteria > Pseudomonadota > Gammaproteobacteria > Nevskiales > Nevskiaceae > Panacagrimonas. The sequence continues at coordinate 59,555 of NZ_JAJFBP010000002.1, forward strand.
GCGCGTGATCGCCGAGGATCCGGAACGTAACTTCGCGCCTTCGCCGGGCCGCATCACGCGCTGGGTGCCACCCGTCGGCGACGGCGTGCGCCTGGACAGCGCGATGTTCGAGGGCGCGATGGTGCCGCCGTTCTACGACAGCATGATCGCCAAGCTGATCGTCTCGGGGTCCGATCGCGCCACGACGGTCACGCGTCTCCAGCGCGCGCTCGACGCCTTCGTGATCGACGGCATCGCCACCAATCTCAGGCTGCTGCGGCACATCGCCGCGCACCCGGATTTCATTGAAAACCGCATCTCGACGCGCTGGCTCGAGCAGACCCTTCTACCCAGCTTTGCCCGGGGTTGAGACCTCAACCACGTCACCGCAAAGGCGCAAAGGAAAAAACAAGGACGCAGAGTTTCCAATCATTTTTTTCATTGCGACCTTTCTTTTCCTTTGCGCCTTTGCGGTGACGGCTTTTTGGAGCACATCCTATGGCCCACATTGAATTCCTCGACGAGACCATGCGCGACGGGCAGCAGAGCCTGTGGGGCATGCGCATGCAGGCCGGCATGGCGCTGCCGGTGGCGCCGATGCTCGATCGCACCGGTTTTCGCGTGATCGACCTGACCGGCTCCTCGATGTTCGAGGTGATGATCCGCACGTGCCGGGAAGATCCCTGGGCCGGGCTGGACCTGCTGACGCAGGCGATGCCGCGCACGAAGATCCGCGGCGGCATGCGCAGCAATGCCAGCGTCACGTTCCAGGTGACCCCGGATGCGCTGATGGACGCGTGGATGCGCCAGCTCAACCGGCACGGCTGCCGCTCGTTCTGGATCTACGACGTGCTGTTCAACATCGACAAGATGCACCGCCTCGCGAAAGTCGCGAAGGAATTCGGCTCGGAAGTCGCGGGCAGCATCATGTTCGCGCTCTCGCCGGTGCACACCGACGAGTACTACGCCGACAAGGCGCAACAGCTCTCGGCCTCGCCGGACATCGACACGATCCTGCTGTACGACACCGGTGGCGTGCTCGAAAAGGAGCGCCTCAAGACGCTGCTGCCTGCGATCAAGGCGAAGTCGCGTGGCAAGCCGATCGAGTTCCATTCGAACAACATCCTGGGACAGTCCGCCAAGGCGTATGTCGATGCCATCGAGCTCGGCGTGAGCATCCTGCACACGGCGAGCCGGCCGCTGGCCAACGGCCCTTCGGTGCCGTCGACCGAGATCATGGTCCACAACATCGAACTGCTCGGACACACGCACTCGCTCGACAAGCGCCTGTTCAAACCGGTGGCCGATCATTTCGAGAAGGTCGGCAAGGCCGCCGGGTATCTGGTCAACCAGGCCAACGAATACGACGTGCTCGCGATCCAGCACCAAGTGCCGGGCGGCATGACCGGAACGCTCAAGGCGCAGCTCGAGAAGCACGGCATGAGCCATCGCCTCGAAGAGGTGTTCCGCGAGACCGCGGTGGTGCGCAGGGAGCTCGGCTATCCCGGCATGGCGACGCCGTTCTCGCAGCTGGTCGGCATCCAGGCGGTGCTGAACATCGTCACCGGCAAGCGCTACGGCACCGTGCCCGACGAAGTGATCCAGTACGCCGCGGGTTACTACGGCCAGACCGTCGCGCCGATCGAACCCAACGTGCTCGACAAGATCATGTCCGCCCCGCGCGCCAAGCAGATCCTGGCCAATCCACCCGAACAGCCGACGATCGAGGAGCTGCGCAAGCAGTACGGAACCGACGACGACGACGAGCTGATCCTGCGCGCGCTGGTGCCGCAGGCGGACATCGAGAAGATGCGCGCCGCCGGACCGATCAAGACCTCGTTCCCGCTGCTGTCGTCGCCCGAGCTCGACCAGGTCGCGCGACTGATGAAGATCGCGAAGTCGCCGGTGGTGCAGCTGACGATGGGCGGGATGTCGGTGGAGTTGGCGCGCTGAGGGCGAAAAAGCGGCCCTTCACCCCAACCCCCTCCCGCTGCGCGGGGAGAGGGAGTTCGAGGATATGCGTCCGACCGGCAGGCCGAAGCCGTGCGTTTACGCGTTGCGCCCCAGCACCGTGATGCACGCCGCCGCTTCCTCCACGCCGAGAAACCCGCCGCCGTTCTCCGCGATCGCGAAGCGCGCGTCCGGCACCTGGCGCGGACCCGCCTCGTGCCGCAGCTGCGTGACCAGCTCGTGGATCTGCGCCAGTCCCGTCGCGCCGATCGGATGGCCCTTGGATTCGAGTCCGCCGGAAGGATTGACCGGGATGCGGCCGCCCAGCTTGGTGGCGCCCGACTCGGCGAGTTTTCCGCCGGCGCCGAGCTCGCAGAACATCAGGTTCTCGGTCTGCAGCACTTCGGCGAACGCCGACGCGTCGTGCACCTCGGCCACCGAGATATCTTTCGGCCCGATGCCCGCGACGTCGTACGCGCGCTGCGCGGCCTTGTGGCAGACGTGGTCGGCGTATTGCTCGAGTGAGCGCTTGCGCCCCGCGGCCACCACGCTCGCCATCAGCTTGACCGCGCGTTTGGCATCGAACCGGGCCAGCGCGCCGCGCGTGCACAACACCGCGGCGGCGGCGCCGTCGCTCACCGGCGAGCACATCGGCAACGTCAGCGGCCAGGCGACCGGACGACCGGCGAGGACCTCATCCACCGACATGTCGTGGCGAAACTGCGACAGCGGATTGAGCGTGGAATGAAAGTGGTTCTTGGCCGCGACATGCGCGATCTGGCGCTGCGTCGTGCCGAAGCGCTTCATGTGGTCGCGCGCCAGCCCCGCGTAGATGTCCATGAAGACCGAACGTGCGGACCTGGCCTCGATCTCGGCGATCTTCGGTGGAACGAGTTCCTCGGCGACGTTCTTGAGTCCGGCGAGCGTGGCCTGTGCGTTCTCGACGTCCCAGCAGCCTTCGAACAGCGCGAAGATCTTCTGCTTGTCCTCGACGCACATCTTTTCGCAGCCGACCGCGAGCACGATCTCGCCCAGGCCGGCCTGAAGATAGGCGGCGGCCTGCGACAGCGCGGTGCTGGCGCTCGCGCAGGCGTTCTCGACGTTGAACACCGGCACGCCCTCGATGCCGGCGGCCTGCAGCGCGATCTGTCCTCGCACCGCCTGCTGGTTCTCGAGCGCGCCCTGCCCCACGTTGCCGAACCACGCGGCCTCGATGTCGGCGGTGGTGCAGCGCGCATCGGACAGCGCGAGCCTCACGGCCTGCGCGGCAAGCTGCCGGAAGGACTTGTCGGGCTGCTTGCCGAACGGCGTCATGCCGACGCCGACGATGTAGATCTCTTCGCGCATCTAACGAGACTCCGGATGCGCAGTGGCGGCGGCCAAGCCGTCAGCGCTGGTGCAACAGGGCGAGCTGCGCCGCGGTCTGGCTCACGCATTCCTTCCACGGCAGCCCGATGATGGGGCGTCCCGTCACGGCATCCTTGAACGGCATCTCTTCGCCGTCGCCGATCACGTAGCGGTAGTCCATCGTAACTTCGGTGCCTGCCGCGAGGTCAGTCAGGGCGAACACGAAACCCAGGTGCCACAACGCGCTGGGCGCGTACGAGTGGTTCACGTAGCACTCGTCGCTCCACTCCGGCGTCAGCGAGAAATGGTCCTCGAACCAGCGCACGCTCGAGCGCGCTTCGACCGAGTCCGGGTCGCAGGCCCGCAGGCGCGATTCGGGCCACACCGTGTGCACGTTGTCGGGCGCGAGGATGACGCGTCCGCGCGTCACGGCCTCGTCGACGAACAGCCCCTTGCCCGCGAACGGAATCCGCGACTCGGCGACGCGGTAGCGCGGCAGGATCACGCGAGCGGCTCAGTGCCGCGTTTCGGACGGCGGACTGCCGGCCGCGTTGAACAGCTCGGCGACTTCGGGCGCCGAGAACACGTAGTCGCGTCCGCAGAACTCGCACGTCACGCTCACCCGGCTGTGCTCGACGATGATCGAGTCCACTTCCTCGCGTCCGAGCGAGATCATCAGGCGCGCGATGCCGGCGCGATCGCAATTGCAGCGCACGTGGACCTCGCGCGGCTCGAAGCGCCGCAGCGGCGGGGCGTCCGTGAACAGGCGCAGCAGAAGGCGGTCGGCTTCGGTATCGAGCAGTTCGTCGCGCCCGAGCGTCGAAGCCAGGATCCGCAGGTGTTCCCAATCCTCGTCGGTGCCCTGCGAGGACTCGAGCGGCATGCGCTGCAGCATGAAGCCGGCGAGCTCGTCGCCGCGCACCGCCAGACGGATCAGCGTCGGCAGCTGTTCGGAGCGTGCGAAATAGGCCTCGAGCGCGTCCTCGAGCCGATCGCCCTCGATCAGGACCAGCGCCTGCGTCGGCGTGCGTTTGCCCGAGAGCGGCTCGACCATCAGCGCCAGCACGCCGCCTTCGAGCAGTTCGCGGAAGCTGCCGGTGGCGCCCGGCTCGGTCTTGGCCATGGCGCGTACCCGCAACTGGTGATCGATCTGCGCGACCAGCAGCTGCGTCTTGCACTTGGCGATCGTTCGCGTCTCCGGCAGCCCCTGGAACTGCAGGTTGATGCGGCCTTCGAAGTTCAGATGCGTTGCGAACAGCGGCATCGCGGCCATCGCCTCGCCCAGCAGCCTGCGCACGTCCGGCGGGTAGGCGCGGTGATCGAGCAGGTCGCGCACGCCGGTCTTCAGCCGCACCAGCGCGCCGTGGGCCACGTGGTTCTCGAAAGCGAATGTGGTGAGGGCGTTGGTCACTTAAGCGTTAGGCGTCAGGCGTTAGGTGCGAAGTGCCATACAAACCCTTCCCAGGGCCTAAAGCGAGCGCAGCGAGCGCCCTACCGCCTACCGCCTGCTTCTGCTTCACGGCGCCAGCTTTTCCTTCAACAGCCGGTTGAGCGCGTCCGGATTGGCCTTGCCCTGCGTCGCCTTCATCACCTGCCCGACGAAGAAGCCGAACAGCTTGTCCTTGCCGCTGCGGTAATCCGCCAGCTGGCCCGGGTTGGCGGCCATGACCTTGTCGATGGCCGAGATGATCGCGCCGTCGTCGGTGATCTGGACCAGGCCCTTGGCCTTGATGATCGCGTCGGCATCGCCTTCGCCGGCCAGCATCGCCTCGAACACGTCCTTGGCGATCTTGCCGGAGATGGTCTTGTCGACGATGCGCTTGAGCATCCCCGCGAGCATCTCGACGCTGATCGGCGAGGCCGTGATGTCCTTGCCCAGCTTGTTCAGCGCGCCGAGCAGATCGGTGGTGATCCAGTTGGCGCAGGTCTTGGCGTCGGCGCCGCTGGTCTCGACCACCGCCTCGAAGTAGTCCGCCAGCGCGGATTCTCCGGTGAGCACGGCCGCGTCGTACTTGGGCAACGCGTATTGCGTGACGAAACGGTGGCGCTTTGCCTCCGGCAGTTCGGGCAGGGTTGCGCGGATCGCCTCCATGTCGGCGGCGGTGACCACCACCGGCAGCAGATCCGGATCCGGGAAGTAGCGGTAGTCGTTCGCGTCTTCCTTGGAGCGCATCGCGCGGGTCTCGCCGGTGTCCGGGTTGAACAGGCGCGTCTCCTGCACGATCTTGCCGCCGGCCTCGATCACCTCGATCTGGCGCTCGATCTCGTACTCGATGGCCTTTTCGACGTAACGGAACGAGTTGACGTTCTTGGTCTCGGTGCGCGTGCCGAATTTGGCCTCGCCCTTGCGGCGCACCGACACGTTCGCATCGCAGCGGAACGAACCTTCCTGCATGTTGCCGTCGCAGATGCCGATGTAGACGACGAGCTGGTGCAGTTTCTTCAGATACGCCACGGCCTCGGCGGCCGACCGGATGTCCGGCTCGGAGACGATCTCGATCAGCGGCGTGCCGGCGCGATTGAGGTCGATGCCGGTGACGCCCGGGAAGGCCTCATGCAGGCTCTTGCCCGCATCCTCTTCCATGTGTGCGCGCGTGATGCCGATGCGCTTGAGCGTCGGTTCCTCGCCCTTGGGCCCGGGGATCTCGATGTCCAGATGCCCCTCGGCGACGATCGGCAGCTCGTACTGCGAGATCTGGTAACCCTTGGGCAGGTCCGGATAGAAATAGTGCTTGCGCGCGAAGACGCTGCGCTCGGCCACCTTGGCGCCGATCGCCAGGCCGAATTTGACGGCCATTTGCAGCGCCTCGCGGTTGAGCACCGGCAGCACGCCGGGCAGGCCCAGCGTGACCGGATCGGCCTGCGTGTTGGGCTCGGCGCCGTACGCGGTGGCCGCGCCCGTGAAGATCTTCGATTGGGTGCGGAGCTGGCAGTGGACTTCCAGCCCGATGACGGCTTCCCAGTTGCTCATGAGGAGTGGTGCGATCGTGGTCCAACGCCGCGGAAACGGCCGCGGCGGACCGCCAATCTCGCACGAATCGGGCCGGGGCCGGTAGCCCCGGAGGGCTAGCGCATCGAGGCGTTGATGCGGTCGAGGATGGCACTGCCCGGGCACAGCTCGCGCGCGCCCAGACGATTGAACGGCGTCGCCACCGTATTGAGGTGCTCGTGCAGGTCGCCGGCGCCGGCATCGACGAACAGCAGGCCGGTTGCGACCTCCCCGCGGGCCTCGTGGGCCAGCACGTGGTTGAGGGCGGCGATGCGGTCGGTCGGCTCGTAGTCGGCGGCGAGCTTGCGCAGGCGCAGCACGCTGCCGTCGTGCTGCTCGACGTCCACCACGGAACCCTCGGGGTACTGCACCGTGATCTCGCTCTTGCACGGGATCACGTCCAGCCGGTTCACGACCTCGTTGTGCTCACGCACGTACTCGTAGCTCTTGGTGCTGCCGGCGTGATTGTTGAACGCCACGCACGGCGAAATCACATCGATGAAGGCCGCGCCGCGGTGACGGATCGCCCCCTTGATCAGCGGCACGAGCTGCTGCTTGTCGCCGGAGAATCCGCGCGCCACGTACGTCGCGCCCAGCTGCAACGCCAGAGCCGCGAGATTGATCGGCTCGTCGGCGTTCTTGATGCCCTTCTTGGACACCGAGCCCGCGTCGGCGGTGGCGCTGAACTGGCCCTTGGTGAGCCCGTACACGCCGTTGTTCTCGACGATGTAGACCATCGCCACGCCGCGGCGGATCACGTGCACGAGCTGGCCGATGCCGATCGACGCGGAGTCGCCGTCGCCCGACACGCCCATGTAGAGCAGGTCGCGATTGGCGAGGTTGGCGCCCGTCAGCACCGAGGGCATGCGCCCATGGACCGTGTTGAATCCGTGCGACTGGCCCAGAAAATAGTCCGGCGTCTTCGAGCTGCAGCCGATGCCGGAGAGCTTGGCCACGCGATGCGGTTCGACGTCGAGTTCCCAGCAGGCCTGCACGATCGCGGCGGAGATCGAGTCGTGACCGCAGCCGGCGCACAGCGTCGAAACCTTGCCTTCGTAGTCGCGCCGCGTGTAGCCCACCGCGTTGCGCGTCAGCGAGGGGTGATGCAGCTTGGGCTTGGCCAAATAGGTCATGGCATCGTCCCCTTCAAGCGGCGCGGCCGGCGAGCGGCATCACCCGCACCGGTTTCATCCGGCTGGCGATGGCATCGGCGATGAAGCGCGCCGTGATCGGCGTGCCGTCGTAGTGCAGCACCGCCACGACGCGCGCCGGATCCAGGTCGAACTCGTTGATCAGCATGCTGCGCAGCTGGCCGTCGCGGTTCTGCTCGACCACGAACACCTGCTCGTGCGAGAGCACGAACTCGCGCACGCCCAGCGGGAACGGAAAGGCGCGCAGACGCATCGTGTCCAGCGGCTTGCCGTGCGCGTCGAGCTCCTCGACCGCCTCGGCCATCGCGGGACTGGTCGAGCCGTAATACAGCACGCCGTACGGCGTCTTCTCGTCGGACTGCTGCACGACCGGCGCGGGCACCAGCGACTTGGCGGTCTCGAACTTCCGCAGCAGGCGCTGCACGTTGTAGACGTAGTCCGGGCCCTTCTCCGAGTAGCGCGCATAGGCATCGCGCGTCGTGCCGCGGGTGAAGAAGCTGCCGCGCGTCGGATGCGTACCGGGATAGGTGCGGTACGGGATGCCGTCACCGTCGACATCGAGGTAACGACCGAAATCACGGCCGGCTTCGAGTTCCTCGGCGGTCATCACCTTGCCGCGATCCAGTTCGCGCGCGTCGTCCCATTTCATCGGCGCGCACAGCCGCTGGTTCATGCCGATGTCGAGATCGGTCATCACGAAGATCGGTGTCTGCAGCCGGTCCGCCAGGTCCAGCGCGGTGGCTGCGAACTCGAAGCACTCGGTCGGATCCTCGGGGAACAGCAGCACGTGCTTGGTATCGCCGTGCGAGGCGTAGGCGCAGGACAGAAGGTCCGCCTGCTGGGTGCGCGTCGGCATGCCGGTGCTTGGACCGCCGCGCTGAACGTCGATGATCGTGACCGGGATCTCGGCGAAGTAGGCCAGGCCGATGAACTCGGTCATCAGCGACACGCCCGGTCCCGAGGTCGCGGTGAACGCGCGCGCGCCGTTCCAGCCCGCGCCCAGGCAGACGCCGATCGAGGCGATCTCGTCCTCGGCCTGGATCACCGCGTAGCGGTTGCGGCCGGTCTCGGGCTCGACGCGCAGCTTCTTGCAGTACGTCTGGAACGCCTCGGCCAGCGACGACGACGGCGTGATCGGATACCAGGCGCAGACCGAGGCGCCGCCGTACACGCAGCCCAGCGCCGCGGCGGTGTTGCCTTCCATGAAGATCCGGTCACCGACCGCATCGGCGCGACGCACCTGCAGACCCAGCGGCTCGAGGTTCTCGCGCGACCATTCGTAGCCCAGGTTCAGCGCCTTGATGTTGGCCGCCAGCAGCTTTTCCTTGGACTTGTACTGCTCGCCGATGAGCTTTTCGAGCACCGGCAGCTCCATGCCCAGCAGCCAGGCCAGGCCGCCGACATAGAGGATGTTCTTGAACAGCTGGCGCTGGCGCGGATCCGAGTACGTGCGATTGCAGATCTCGGTGAGCGGCATGCCCAGGATGTTCACGTCGGGGCGAAAGCGCGACAGCGGCAGCGGCTTGGAGTTGTCGTAGAACAGATAGCCGCCCGGCGCGAGCTCGACCACATCCTCGGCCCAGGTCTGCGGATTCATCTGAACCAGCAGATCCACGCCACCGCGGCGTCCGAGCCAGCCCTTCTCGCTCACCCGCACCTCGTACCAGGTCGGAAGCCCCTGGATGTTCGACGGGAAGATGTTGCGAGGGCTCACCGGCACGCCCATGCGCAGGATGCTCTTGGCGAACAGCTCGTTGGCCGAAGCCGATCCCGAACCGTTGACGTTGGCGAACTTGACGACGAAGTCGTTGACCGCCGCCAAAGAGGCCGGCGCGCTCACGCCACCGCCTCCACCGGCGCGGGTGCCGGTGCGGCTTTCGAACGACAGGCCGGTCCGGCCTTGGTCGTCTCCAGCAGGTACTTCTGCATATCCCAGGCCCCAGTCGGACAGCGTTCCGCGCATAGTCCGCAATGCAGGCAGACGTCCTCGTCCTTGACCATGACGCGCGCGGTCGCCAGGGCCTCCGATACATATAGCGCCTGCGTGGCGTTCACCGCGGGCGCCGTCAGGCGTGTACGCAGCTCCGCCTCCTCGCCGTTGGGCGTCATCGTCAGGCAGTCGACAGGGCAGATGTCGACGCAGGCGTCGCACTCGATGCAGAGCTTGGGTGCGAACACCGTCTGCACGTCGCAGTTCAGGCAGCGCTGCGTTTCCTTGTAGGCGGTGGCCGCGTCGAAACCGAGTTCGACCTCGAGCTTGATGTCCTTGAGCGTGCGCTCCTGTGGCGCCCACGGCACCTTGCGGCGTTCCTCGAGCGAGACCTCGTTGTCGTAGCTCCACTCATGGATGCCCATCTTCTGCGACATGACCTGTACGGCCGGCAGCGGACGGACGTGCGTGTCTTCGCCGCTGAGCATCTTGTCGATCGAGACCGCGGCCTCGTGGCCGTGCGCCACGGCCCAGATGATGTTCTTGGGGCCGAACGCCGCGTCGCCGCCGAACAGCACGTCAGGGCGCGACGACTGGTGCGTGGCCGTGTCGACGACCGGCATGCCCCATTCGTCGAAATCGATGCCGCAGTCGCGCTCGATCCAGGGAAACGCGTTCTCCTGTCCCACCGCGATCAGCACTTCGTCGCAGGCGTGGAACTCGTCGCCCTCGCCGGTGGGAACCAGCTTGCGCCGGCCCTTGGCGTCGTACTCGGCGCGGACCTTCTCGAAGGTCATGCCGATGAGCTTGCCGTTGTCGTGGATGAAGGCCTTGGGCACGCGGAAGTCGAGGATCGGGATGCCTTCGTGCATCGCATCCTCTTTCTCCCACGGGCTCGCCTTCATCTCCTCGAAGCCGGAGCGGACGATCACCTTCACCTCGTCGCCGCCCAGGCGGCGCGAGGAGCGGCAGCAGTCCATCGCGGTGTTGCCGCCACCGAGCACGATGACGCGCTTGCCGACCTTGGTGACGTGGCCGAAGTAGACCGAGGCCAGCCAGTCGATGCCGATGTGGATGTGGGCCGCCGCTTCCGCGCGACCGGGGATGTCGAGATCGCGACCGCGCGGCGCGCCGCTGCCGACGAACACCGCATCCCATCCCTGGGTCAGCAACTGCTTCATCGACTCGATGCGCGTGCCGCCGCGGAAGTCGACGCCCAGGTCGAGGATGTAGCCGACCTCCTCGTCGATCACCGGCTCGGGCAGCCGGAAGCGCGGAACCTGGGTGCGCATGAAGCCGCCGCCCTTGGCATCGGCCTCGAAGACGGTGACCGCGTACCCCAGCGGCGCGAGGTCGCGGGCAACGGTCAGCGACGCCGGCCCCGCGCCGACACAGGCGACGCGCTTGCCGTTCCTGGCCTTGGCCGGGAGCGGCATGCGCTCGGAGACGTCGCCCTTGAGATCGGCAGCCACGCGCTTGAGGCGGCAGATCGCCACCGGCTCGGGCTTGTCACCGTTGTTCTCTTCGACCCGTCCCCGGCGGCAGGCCGGCTCGCACGGCCGGTCGCAGGTTCGGCCGAGGATCCCGGGGAAGACGTTGCTCTTCCAGTTGACCATGTACGCGTCGGCGTACCGGCCGGCCGCGATCAGTCGAATGTATTCAGGAACCGGCGTATGCGCCGGGCAGGCCCACTGGCAATCGACGACCTTGTGAAAATAATCCGGGTCGCGGATATCGGTTGCTCGCACCCTCATCCTCCACAGCTGCGGGCCACGCGGGCCCTCGCTGAGGAAAGGATGCTACCGAAGCGATCTCAATACGCTTATTAGGGTCAACGCTAGCTTGCGTAAATAAGCCGGAACCCGGCGCGAAAACCCAAGCTGAACGATCGTTTTCCGATCTGCAGCAAATTGGATCAACTCGGGTCGGGCGGACGCCGCGTGTGCCAGTCGGTCGCCTGCTGGTACCGGTGGGCCACGTTCAGCAGCCGGCCCTCTTCGAAGAAGTTGCCCATCAGCTGCAGGCCCACCGGCAGACCGCGGACGAACCCGCAGGGCAGGCTCATCGCCGGGATGCCGGCCAGGTTGGCGGCGATCGTGTAGATGTCGTTCAGATACATCGACACCGGGTCGTCGGACTTGGATCCGAGCTCGAAGGCGACGTCGGTCGTGGTCGGACCCAGCACCACGTCGCACTGCTCGAAGGCCTTGCGGAAATCCTCGTAGATCAGCTTGCGAACCTTCTGCGCCTGCAGGTAGTAGGCGTCGTAGTAGCCGTGGCTGAGCACGTAGGTGCCGATCATGATGCGGCGCTGCACCTCGGGACCGAAGCCTTCGCCGCGACTCTTCTTGTAGAGCTCTTCGAGCGTGCGGGCCTCTTCGCTGCGATGGCCGTAGCGCACGCCATCGAACCGCGCCAGGTTGCTCGAAGCCTCGGCCGGTGCCACGACGTAGTACGTCGGGACCGACAGCGGCGCGTGCGGCAGCGACAGCTCGACGGTGCGCGCCCCGAGCTTCTGCAGCTCGCGGATCGCCTCGTCGATGCAGGTCCGGATCGCGGGCGCCAGGCCCTCGGCGAAGTATTCCCGCGGCAGGCCGATGCGCAGTCCGTCGAGCGGACGGTCGAGGCCGGCGAGATAGTCGTCGACCGGCCGATCGACGCTGGTCGAATCCCGCGGATCGAAGCCGGCCATGGCCTGCAGCACCAGCGCCGAGTCCTCGGCGCTGTGCGCCACGACGCCGCCCTGGTCCAGGCTCGAGGCGAACGCGATCATGCCGAAGCGCGATACCCGACCGTAGGTCGGCTTGATGCCGGTGAGGTTGGTCAGCGCCGCGGGCTGGCGGATCGAGCCGCCGGTATCGGTGGCCGTCGCCGCCGGCGCCAGGCCCGCCGCGACCGCCGCGACCGATCCGCCGCTGGAGCCGCCGGGCACGCGGGTCGGATCCCATGGGTTCTTCACCTGCCCATACCAGCTGGTTTCGTTCGACGAGCCCATCGCGAACTCGTCCATGTTGCATTTGCCCAGCATCACGCTACCCGCCTCGGCGTGCAGCTTGGTGACCACCGTGGCGTCGTACGGCGCGATGAACTTGTCGAGCATGCGGCTGCCGCAGCTGGTGCGCACGCCGCGGGTACAGAAGATGTCCTTCTGCGCGATCGGGATGCCGGTGAGGGCGGTGGCCTTGCCCGCGGCCAGGCGCGCGTCGGCCGCCTTGGCCTGCTCGAGCGCGATCTCCGGCGTGACGGTGATGAAACTGTTGAGTTTCGAATCGAGCGCGGCGATGCGGCCGAGGAAGTGCCGGGTCAGGTCCTGGCTGGAGAACTGCTTCGAGCGCAGGCCGTCGGCCAGCTGGCGGAAAGAGAGCGTATGCATGGGACGACTTGGGGGATTACTCGATGACTTTCGGGACCAGAAAGAGACCGTCCTGCACCGCAGGCGAATGCGCCTGGTACTCGGCTCGGAGATCGGGCTCGGTCACCGCGTCCGGACGCAGGCGCTGGTTCATCGCCAGCGGATGCGCCATCGGGTCGACGCCCTGTGTATCGACCTTGGACAACTCGCTCACCATGTCGAGGATGCGCGACAACTGCGAGGCGTAGTGCTCGACCTGCTCGGGCTTGAGTTCCAGCCTCGCGAGGTGGGCGACCTGGCGGACCTGATCCGCGGTGAGACTCATGCTGATGCTGCCTCCGGATGAATTGGGGACGACGCCTGCCGCCCTTCGTTGCCCGCTCGGCGCGCGACGGCGCGGATACGGGTACGTTGCACGGCGTTGGGTGTGCGTCGCGTGGTCGTGCCCGGCTGATCTTTCGTCGGGCGAAACGTAGCGAGACCCATGACCGTGATTTAAGATGTGCGACGCACAATAGTACCCGCTCCACGGCCTGCTGTGCCCTCGTCCGCCCTCTCAGGCAGACCCCTTCTGCAGCCGTAGTCGCCCCCACTCCCGCAAGACCATCTCCCGATGATCGACGCCGTCCGCCGTTTGTTCGTCAACGACCTGTCCATCGACCTCGGCACCGCCAACACGCTCGTTTACGTTCGTGACGAGGGCATCGTGCTCAACGAGCCCTCGGTGGTCGCCATTCGCAGCGACGCCCGCGGCAGCAAGAAAGTCGAGGCCGTCGGCATGGAAGCCAAGAAGATGCTGGGTCGCACGCCGACCAACATCTCCACCATCCGCCCGCTGCGCGACGGCGTGATCGCCGACTACACGGTCACGGAAAAGATGCTGCAGCACTTCATCCGCAAGGTGCAGAAGGGCCGGATGATGCGGCCGATCACGCGCGTGGTCGTCTGCGTGCCCTACGGCTCGACGCAGGTGGAACGCCGCGCGATCCGCGAGTCGGTGGAGAACGCCGGCGCGCGCAAGGTGTGGGTGATCGAAGAACCCATCGCCGCAGCGATGGGCGCCGGCATCCCGATCAGCGATGCGCGCGGCTCGATGGTGGTCGACATCGGCGGCGGCACCAGCGAGGTCGCGGTGATCTCGCTCAACGGCATCGTCTACGCCGAAAGCGTGCGCATCGGCGGCGACAAGTTCGACGAGGCGATCGTTTCGTACGTGCGTCGCCAGTACAACATGCTCATCGGTGAAGCCACCGCCGAGCGCATCAAGCAGGAGATCGGCACCGCGTTCCCCGGACACGAGGTTCAGGAGATCGACGTCGTCGGTCGCCACCTCGCCGCCGGCGTGCCGCGCAACTTCACGATGAACTCCAACGAGATCCTCGATGCGCTGCAGGAGCCGCTCGCGGGCATCGTCAAAGCCGTGAAGCAGGCGCTCGAGCGCACACCGCCGGAACTGGGATCGGACGTGGCCGAGCGCGGCATCGTGCTCACCGGCGGCGGTGCCCTGCTGCGCGATCTCGACAAGCTGATCTCGGAAGAGACCGGCCTGCCGGTGATCATCGCGGACGATCCGCTCACCTGCGTGGCGCGCGGCGGCGGCATGGTGCTGGACATGCTCGATCGGCAAGGCGATTTCTATTCGATGGAGTGAGGGCCAAACCCTGGCACGCGGTGAAGAAAGTCGATCTTTCGTCACACTTCCGCGATCCGATGAAGCTGCTTTCGATTCCTGTCGCAAACGCCTGAGCCGGCACCGGAATATTTGCTCGGACCCATTGCGGCGCCGACCTGCCGGCTCTAATCTGCGCGCGATCACTGGTCACCCTGTCGCAAGAAGAAGGCGCGACTTTGAATTCCCTCGGCGCCAGCACCCATAAACCCCTGTTTCCGCGAGGACCGGGGCTGGGGCTCAAGACGCTCGCACTCCTGATGGTCTGTGGCGGCCTGATGGCGGCGGAGCTCGACGGCGAGCGCATCAAATCACCGCGCGAATGGATGGCCGTGGCGCTGCGACCGGTCGTGTGGCTCGCCGAGATTCCCGATCGTCTGGGCCACGTGGTCGACCACATGGACTCGCGCCAGCACCTGCTCGCCGAGAACATCGCGCTCAAGAACCGGCAGCTGCAGCTCACCGCGCAGTTGCAGCGCTACGCGGCACTCGACGCCGAGAACCGCCGCATCCGCGAATTGCTCGATGCTTCGGCCAAGCTCACCGACCAGGTCGCGGTGGCCGACATCATCGCGGCCAACCAGGATCCCTATCGCCAGCAGATCACGCTCAACAAGGGCGAGCGCGACGGCGTCTACCGCGGCCAGGCCATCGTCGATGCCACCGGCGTGCTCGGCCAGATCGTGCAGGTGCTGCCGTCGACGTCGGTCGGCCTGCTGCTGACCGATCCTGATCACGGCATTCCGGTCGAGATCAACCGCAACGGCCTGCAGGCGATCGCGCTCGGCCTGGGCAGCGGCCAGGGCATGCGGATGTCCTTCCTGCCCGCCAACGCCGAGATCCAGAAGGGCGACCTGGTGGTGTCCTCTTCGCTCGGTGGACGCTTCCCGGCGGGCTTCCCGGTCGGGCGCGTCGAATCGGTGAGCCACACGCCGGGCGGACACTTCAAGGAAGCGGTGGTGATGCCGCTGGCACGCGTCGGTCAGGGTCGACAGGCCCTGCTGGTGTGGAGCGAGCGGCCCGCGATCGATCCGGTGCAGGCCGACGAGGCCGCGGCCGCCGAAGCGCAGGAAGCGTTGCCGCCGGCCAATTCGACGCCCGCTTTCGCGGCCAAACCGGCTGCCGCCAAACCCGCGCCGCCGACCACCGCTGCCGTGAAACCGGCGGCGCCGGCCACGGTGGTCGCGCCGCCTCGCGCTGCGCCACCGTCCGTTGCGCCCGCTCCGGCACCGCCGCGCGCCTCCCCGTCTCCTCCCGCTGCTGCCGCGCCCGAAAAGCCGCCGGCCGCCGCCGCGAGCCCGGCGCCTCCCGCGCCGGGGACATGAGCAGCCGCGTTCCCTATCGCCGCTTCTGGCTGAGTCTGCTGGTCGCCTTGTTCCTGCAGCTGGTGGCGCTGCCCGACGTGCTGGCCGCCGCCCGCCCGCTGTGGATTCCACTGCTGCTGGTCTACTGGGCTCTGGCCGAACCGCGCGTGCCCACGCTGATGTCGGCATTCGTTCTCGGCATCGCGCTCGACGTGCTGTACAACACCGTGCTCGGCCAGCACGCGAGCGGCTTCGTACTGCTGGTGTATTTCATGGCGCGCCTGCGCGGGGTGTTCGTGCTGTTTCCGCTGTGGCAATCGACCGTCGCGCTGGTGCCGGCCTGGGCCGGCTACTGCGTGCTGATGGCGATGATCGACGACCTCGCGCGACATCGCGCCGACGTATGGCTGCGCTGGCTGCCTGCGATCTCGACCACGCTGTTCTGGCCGCTCGTGCACACGGTGCTCGACGGATTCTCGCGCCGGCATTCGCAGGAATGAGGTCCTTGCACTTGGCTGACGCCTTCACGCCATTCCCAGCGTCCGCGGATGCTCCTGCCTTCTCCCGCGGTGCGGGAGACGGACGCGGGTCGGCGCCCGCGCGCCGATAAGAATCCATGGACAACCTCAAGAACCTCGTCCGTGAAAAGCACATGTACCGTTCACGCATCGGCGTGGCGGTGCTCGTGTGCCTGGTGATGACGTCGATCCTGGTGTCGCGCCTGGTCAAGCTGCAGGTGGTGGATCGCCAGTACTACGCCACGCGTGCCGAAGAAAATCGCATGCGGCTGTCGGCCGTGCCGCCGGTGCGCGGGCTGGTGACCGATCGCAACGGCGTGCTGATGGCGCAGAACACGCCGGCGTTCGTGCTCGAGATCGTGCCCGAGCAGGTCGAGGACATGGAGGCGCTGATCGCGCGCCTGCGTCCGCTGCTCGGCCTGCAGGATGCGGAGATCGCGCGCTTCAAGAGCCGCGTGCAGCGCGCCACGCGCGACAAGCAGCGCTACCTGAGCCTGCCGCTGCGCTCGAACCTGACCAGCGAGCAGGTCGCGCGCTTCCAGCTCAACCGCTTCGACTACGAGGGCGCGGACGTCACCGCCACGCTCACGCGCAGCTATCCGCTCGGCGCCGCGGCCGCGCACGTCATTGGCTACGTCGGCGGAATCACCGAGGACGAGTTCAAGAAGATCGAGGCGGCCGCATACCAGGGCCTGACGCAGATCGGAAAGATCGGCGTCGAGAAGTCGCACGAGAACGAGCTGCGCGGCATGCCCGGCGCCAAGATCGTCGAAGCCAACGTCAACGGCCGGCCGCTGCGCGAACTCGAATATCGACAGGGTGCGCCGGGCAAAAACCTGATCCTCACGCTCGACGCCAAGGTGCAGCTCGCGGCGCAGAACGCGCTCGGCGAACTGGACGGTGCGGTGGTCGCGATCGATCCACGCAACGGCGAAGTGATCGCGCTGGTGTCCAAGCCGGGATTCGATCCGCAGCCCTTCGTCGCCGGCATCGATCGCGCTTCGTACAAGGCACTGCTCGACGATCGCAAGCGCCCGCTCTACAACCGCGCGCTGCAGGGCGCCTATCCGCCGGGATCGACGGTGAAGCCCTTCATGGCGCTGGCCGGCCTCGAGTACGAGACGCTGCAGGGCGGTCATGGCGAGTACTGCAGCGGATCGATGAGCCTGCCGCACTCCACCCGCAAGTACCGCTGCTGGAAGCGCAGCGGGCACGGCTGGCTCGACATGGCCGGCGGCGTGATCCAGTCCTGCGACATCTACTTCTACGAGGTCGCGCAGGCACTGGGGATCGATCGCATCCACACCTTCCTGTCGCTGTTCGGCCTGGGCCATCCGACCGACATCGACCTGCCGCTGGAGAAGACCGGCCTGTTGCCGTCTCGCGAATGGAAGATGCGCACGCGCAAGGAGGTCTGGTTCCCGGGCGAGACGCTCAACATCGGCATCGGCCAGGGCTACATGACCACGACGCCGATGCAGCTGGCGCAGATCACCGCGCGCATGGCGATGCGCGGCAAGGGATTCAAACCGCACGTGGTGCACGCGTTCGAGGATGCGCTCACCGGCGTCAAGACGCTGGTCGCACCCGAGCCGCTTCCGCCGATCCCGCATCGTCATGCGCAGGACTGGGAGACGATCATCAACGCGATGGTCGAGGTCACCGCCTCGCAGCGCGGCACCGCGCATCGCGCGTTCAAGGACGCGCCGTATCGCGTGGCGGCCAAGACCGGCACCGCGCAGGTCGCCGGCATGTCGCAGGAAGAGCTCAAGGCCCGAAAGCTGGAGGACACGCCGTTCCATCTGCGCGACCACGCCCTGTTCGTGGCCTTCGCGCCGGCCGAGGACCCCAGGATCGCGGTCGGGGTGATCGCAGAGCACGCGGGACACGGCGGCTCGGCCGCCGCGCCGATCGCGCGCCAGGTGATGGACCAGTTCCTGCTCGGCCAGATCACCTACAACGTGGCGCCGCCCCCCGGTGCCGCGCCAGCGACTGCCGCACCGGCTGCTGCGACGCCGGCAAACCCCGCGACGCCTGCCGCACCGTCCGCTGCACCGTCGGCTTCGCCCGCACCGACGGCACCCGCGACGCCTGCCGACGTCGCGCCCGCTCCGGATGCCCCTGCGCCGGACGAGGGAGAGGAGGAAGAAGTCGAAGTGGAGATCGAGCGATGAGGAGCCGCCGCACATGAGCCCGCTGTCCGGTGGTCGCAGCGACGATCCGGGCGTCCGTCGCCTGTTCGATCGCCTGCACATCGATCCGATCCTGCTGCTGCTGCTGCTGGGCGTGTGCGCGATCGGCCTCACGGTGCTGTATTCGGCTTCTGGCCATTCGATGCCGATGGTGATCAACCAGGCCGAGCGCCTGATGATCGGACTCGTGGTGATGTTCGCCGCCGCGCAGGCACCGCCCGAGATCTATCGCAGCGTGGCGCCCTGGTTCTACGGTTTCGCGCTGCTGCTGTGCGCGCTGACGCTGGTGCTGGGCGATCACGCCAAGGGCGCGCAGCGCTGGCTCGATCTGGGCGTGCTGCGCTTCCAGCCCTCGGAGCTGATGAAGCTCGCGATGCCGATCATGGTCGCCGCGTTCCTGCACCTGTTCACGCTGCCGCCGCGCTGGCACGCGGTGCTGATGACGCTGATGCTGATCGGCATCCCGGTGGTGGTGGTGATGGTGCAGCCGGATCTGGGCACCTCGCTGCTGATCGTCGCCGCGGGCGGCTTTGCGCTGTATCTCGGCGGACTGCGCTGGCAGTACATCTTTGGCGCGCTGGCGGCCATCGGCGCCGCTGCGCCGGTGCTGTGGGCGCGACTCCACGACTATCAGCGCCAGCGCATCCTGACGCTGCTCGACCCCGAGTCCGATCCGCTCGGCGCCGGCTACCACATCGCACAGTCGAAGATCGCGATCGGCTCGGGCGGCATGTTCGGCAAGGGCTGGCTCGAAGGCACGCAGGCCAAGCTCGACTTCCTGCCCGAGTCGCACACCGACTTCATCTTCGCGATCTTCGCCGAAGAGTTCGGACTGCTCGGCGTGTGCACATTGCTGCTGCTGTACCTTGGCATCGTGGGACGCGGCCTGTTCATCGCCGCGCGTGCGCAGGACAGTTTCCAGCGACTGCTCGCGGGCAGCCTAGCGATGACCTTCTTCGTCTACGTGTTCATCAACATGGGAATGGTGATCGGCCTGCTTCCCGTGGTCGGCGTTCCGCTGCCGCTGGTGAGCTATGGCGGCACGTCCATGGTCAGCCTGCTCGCAGGATTCGGGCTGCTGATGTCCATCCAGACCCACCGCAAGCTGCTGGCCAGCTGACGCGAACGGGTTGGCGTGGGACGGGTCAGAGGCTAAGGTGCCGCCGAATACGATGGGCGAACTGTTCGTGACAAGAATCCGCAACCTCTTGATGCCGTGCCTGCTGGCCGCGTGGATCGCGCCGGCGGCAGCCGATTACAGCGCGCATCCGCGCGCCCAGGCGCTGCTCGAGGTCCTGGCACGCGAAGACCGTTTCAGCCCCGAAGAGCTCGCCTCGGTGCGCACGGCCCTGGCGCAGGCCGAGCGCCTTCCCAAGCTGGTCGAGGCCGAACAGAAGGCGGCCGAGCGCACCGAAACCTGGACCACGTACGCCGCCAAGCGTGTCGATGCGCCGCGCATCGCCAACGGCGCCGACTTCCTCGACGAGAACCGCCTGTGGTTCTCGCGCGCCGAGACCGAGTACGGCGTGCCGCCGGCGGTGATCGCCGGGATCCTGGGCCTGGAGACCAACTTCGGCCGCTTCACCGGGTCGGCGCGCGTGCTCGACGCGCTGGCCACGCAGGGCTTCGAGCACCCGACGCGCTCACCGTTCTTCTTCTCCGAGCTGCGCGAGTTCTTCGTGTTCTGCCGCGATACGAAGCGCGATCCGGTCGAGGCGCTCGGCAGCTACGCCGGCGCGATGGGATGGGCGCAGTTCATGCCGAGCAACTATCGGCGCCTCGCGGTGGATTTCGACAGCGACGGCAAACGCGACTTGTGGACCGCCGCCGATGCCATCGGCAGCATCGCGCGCTATCTCGTCGAGTACGACCGCAGCCGCGGCTGGCGTCGCGGCGAGCCGCTTGCGGTCCCGGCGGTGCTCGACAAGCCGCTGCCGCCCGACGTGGCGATCAATACCTCGCGCACGACGCACACGGCGGCCCAGCTCGCCGCACTGGGCCTGCGTCCGACCGTCGAACTTCCGCCCGGCACGCAGGTCGGTGTGGTCGAACTGCAGCTCGACGAAGGCCGCGAGTACTGGCTCGGGCTGAACAACTTCTATTCCGTGATGAGCTACAACCCGCGTGTCTACTACGCCATGACCGTGAGCCTGTTGGCGCAGGAGATGGCGCGTCTCGACGCCGACCGCAACAACATCAGCAGCACCATTCCGCCGGGCGAATGATGTCGGCGAGTTTTCGACTGGGGCTGGCCGCCGTGGCCGCGTTGTCGCTGGCGGCATGCAGCACCGCACCACCGCGCCGCCCGGCGCCGCCGCGCCAGGTCAGCATTCCGCCGCCCAAGGTGAGCGTCATCCGCCCCCCGGCCCCCGCACCGCGCGCGCCGCAGCAGAAGCAGCAGCAGCCCGATCCGGGTCCCGCCCCGCTGTGGGAGAAGGACGGTCCACCACGCCCCGAGGACATTCCCGAAGGCTTGGCCGAGTTGGAAGAGCTGGTGCCGCAGGACGAGCCGCTCAGCCCCGGCGGCAACATGAAGAGCTACGAGGTCTTCGGCCACAAGTACCACGTGCTGGCCTCCGCCGAAGGCTTTCGCGAGACCGGCCTTGCGTCCTGGTACGGCAAGAAATTCCACGGCCGCAAGACGTCCAACGGCGAGCGCTATGACATGTTCGCGCTCAGCGGCGCGCACAAGAACCTGCCGCTGCCCTGCTACGTGCGCGTCACCAACCTGGGCAACGGAAAGAGTGTGATCGTGCGCATCAACGATCGCGGGCCGTTCCACTCCGGACGCATCATCGACCTGTCGTACGCCGCGGCGGTCAAGCTCGACACGGTCGGCAAGATCGCCACCGTCGAGATCGAGGCGATCACGCCGGGACGCGAGCTGCCGCCGCCGCCGCGGATCAAGCCGCCCACGCAGGTCGCCGGCGCCAGGCCCGCGCCGCGGCTGCTGCAGGTCGCGGCCTACACCGATCCGATCAACGCGGTGGCCATGCGCGAAGAACTCGCGCAGCTGGGCATCGAAGGCGTCCAGGTCCGCGTCGGCCTGCTCGACAACGGCGACACCATCCACCGCGTGATGGTCGGGCCCTTCGACGAGCGCAAACGCATGGACGAGACCCGCATCCGGATTCGCGGCGCGGGTTTCGAGGCCATCCCGATCACCGACTAGGCGCACGGCACGATATCGCCACGAAAAACGCTCGCGACAGCCTTCCCGCATTGCGATAATCGCGCCTTCGCTCCGCCCCTCCCTTCCCGACCGCGCCTGATGAACTTCAAGCCTCTTGCGTTGCTGCTCGCGTTCTTCTTTGCCGCGCCCGCCTTCGCCGCCAGCAAGATCCCGGATCCCCCGAGCATCGACGCCCGTTCCTGGGTGCTGATGGATTACGCCTCGGGCGAGATCCTGGCCGAGAAGAACGCCGACGCGCGGGCCGAGCCCGCGAGCATCACCAAGGTGCTGCTCAGCTACATCGTCTACGACGAGGTGAAGAAGGGCCGCATCAAGTGGAACGACGAGGTCCTGATCAGCGAAAAGGCCTGGCGCCAGGGCAAGGACTCGAGCGAGTCGCGCATGTTCCTCAACATCGGCTCCAAGGTCGCGCTCGAGGACCTGGTGCACGGCATCGTGATCCAGTCGGGCAACGACGCGAGTGTCGCGGTCGCCGAGCATCTGGCGGGCAGCGAGGACGCGTTCGCCGAGCTGATGAACCAGTACGCGCAGAAACTCGGCATGAAGAACTCGCACTTCGCCAACGCGCCCGGCCTGCCCGACCCGGACCACTACTCGACCGCGCGTGACCTGGCGATCCTCGGTCGTGCGCTGATCCGCGACTTCCCCGAGGAGTACAAGGTCTACGCGCAGCGCGAGTTCGTCTACAACGGCATCAAGCAGGGCAATCGCAACATCCTGCTGGACATGGATCGCGGCGCCGACGGCATCAAGACCGGCCACACCAGCAGTGCCGGCTACTGCCTGCTGTCGTCGATCAAGCGCGAGGATCGTCGACTCATCTCGGCGGTGATGGGCACGCCGAGCATGAAGTACCGCGCGCAGGCGAGCCTCGAGCTGATGAACTGGGGCTTCCGCTTCTTCGAGAACGCCGCGATGTTCGGCCCGGACAAGCCGCTGGCGACCGTGCGCGTGTGGAAGGGCGCGGAGTCGCAGCTCCCGGTCGGCGCACCGGCGATGAGCCTGCTGCTGCCGCGCGGCGCCAAGGATCAGCTGCAGGTCAAGACGCAGGTCAATGAACCGGTGCTCGCGCCGGTGAAGCTCAACCAGCAGCTGGGCACGATCGAGGTGAGCTCGGACGGCAAGGTGGTGCGCAAGGTGCCGCTGGTCGCGCTCAAGGAAGTTCCCGCCGGCAGCCTGTTCCAGCGCCTCTCGGACCAGGTGAGGATGTGGATCGCGGACTGAGCGTCCGCCATCTGGGGCGCGTCGAGTACGCGCCCACGTTCGCGGCGATGCGCTCGTTCACCGAGGCGCGCACGTCGCGGACGCAGGACGAGATCTGGCTGCTCGAACACCCGCCGGTCTTCACGCAAGGCCAGGCCGGCAAGCCGGAACACGTGCTCGCGCCGGGCGACATCCCGGTGGTGGCGACCAACCGCGGTGGCCAGGTGACCTACCACGGACCCGGCCAGCTGGTGGCCTATCCGCTGCTCGACCTGCATCGGCGCCGCATCGGTATCCGCGAACTCGTGACGCTGCTGGAGAACGCGATGATCCAGACCGTCGCGGGCTACGGCATCACGGCATTCGCGCGGCGCGAGGCGCCCGGCCTCTACGTCGAGCGTGCATCGGAAGGCGGGCCCGCCGAGATCTGCAAACTCGGCTCGATCGGACTGCGCGTGAGCCGTGGCTGCAGCTATCACGGCCTGTCGCTCAACGTGGCGATGGACCTCGAGCCGTTCTCGCGCATCAACCCCTGCGGTTATGCCGGGCTGCGGATGACGCAGGTCTCCGAGCTCGGTGGTCCCGCGAACGTCGAGACGGTCGCGCATGATCTCGAAGTCGCATTGCTTCGTAAGCTGGTTGAAAGCTCCTGAAGTCCGTGCTCGATCGCAGCCCGGGGCTGCTGCGGGTCGCCGACTGCAATCCCGGGCTGCGCCCGGGCTACAAAAATCTGCGAAAACTCAGGGATTCATCACGCCGATGCCGCCGGGAACCGGCACGGGTGTCGGCGGCAGGTTGATCGATCCCGGTTGCATCGACGGCGATCCCGGCGGCGACGCCGCGGCGCCTCGCGAACCCCGCACGACGACACCGCCGCCCGGCGGCTGGCACCCGGAATCGCGGGATTTCGACGGGTCGGCGGGGTCCGCATTCAGCGGACGACCGTAGGCATCGAAGCAGCCGGCCGGATAGATGTAGACGTCCGGCTGCGCCGGTACCGCCATCGGCCACGCCAGCGAGAGCGTCGCGAACAGCAGCACGCGCGCGCGCACGTGTCGGGAATCGGGTCGTCCGGGGAGGCGCATGGTCGGTGGAACTCCGCAGGGGGCAAGGAACGCGCGACGCCGTAAGATAGGCGCGATGCGCACGTCAGAAAATGGTCTCGTCCAACACCTCGATTGCGTGAACCCCGCATGAACGCGAGCGATCCGGTTCTCGTCCGCGCCCGCGGCGTACATTTCGCGCATGGGCCGCGTGTCATCTACGACGGCGTCGACATCGACATTCCGCGCGGCAAGGTCGTGGCGATCATGGGGCCTTCGGGCACCGGCAAGACCACGCTGCTGCGCCTGATCGGCGGCCAGTGGCGTCCCAACCAGGGCACCGTGGAGTTCGACGGCGTCGACGTGCATACGCTGCGTCGCGGCGCCCTCTACGAGCTGCGCAAGCGCATGGGCATGCTGTTCCAGAACGGCGCGCTGCTGACCGACCTGACGGTGTTCGAGAACGTGGCGTTTCCGATGCGCGAGCAGACCCGGCTCCCGGAATCGATGATCCGCGACCTCGTGCTGATGAAGCTGCAGGCCGTGGGCCTTCGCGGCGCGCGCGACCTGTACCCGCAGCAGCTCTCCGGCGGCATGTCACGGCGCGTGGCGCTGGCACGCGCGATCGCGCTGGATCCCGACCTGGTGATGTACGACGAGCCCTTCGCCGGCCAGGACCCGATCTCGATGGGCGTGCTGATGCGGCTGATCCGCACGCTGAACGACGCGCTGGGACTGACCTCGATCGTCGTGTCGCACGACCTGCAGGAGGTGCTGTCGATCGCCGACTACGGCTACATGGTCGCGGACGGAAAGGTGCAGGTGCAGGGCACGCCCGATGCGATCCGCCAGTCCGATCATCCCTGGGTGAAGCAGTTCCTGAAGGGCGAGCCCGACGGGCCGGTCGCGTTCCACTACAAGGCGCCCGCGTTCGCCACCGATCTGCTCGGAGACGCGCGATGAGCGGCGTTTTGAGCATCGTGCAGAACTTTCTGTCGGGCCTGGGTCGTGCCCAGTTCTTCCTGCTGCAGGTGCTGGCGAGCATTCCGGCGCTGCTGCTGCGGCCGCGCCTGATCGTCCAGCAGCTGTATTACGTCGGCCAGCTGTCGATGGTGATCATCGTGCTGGCCGGATCCTTCGTCGGCATGGTGCTGGCGCTGCAGGGCTATCGCACGCTGATCCGCTTCGGCGCCGAGGAGTCGCTCGGTGTGTTCGTGGCGCTGGTGATCGTGCGCGAGCTCGGACCGGTGGTCACCGCGCTGCTGTTCGCCGGCCGCGCGGGTTCGGCGCTGGCCGCCGAGCTGGGCCTGATGCGCGCCACCGACCAGCTCTCCGCGATGGAGATGATGGCGGTGGATCCGGTGCGCCGCGTCGTGGCGCCGCGCTTCCTGGCCGGCGTGATCGCGATGCCGCTGCTGGCCTCGATCTTCGCCGTGATGTCGATCGGCATCGCCGGCGGCCATGCGATCGGCGTGGAACTGCTCGGCGTCGACGCGGGCAGCTACTGGTCGCAGATCCGCGGCAGCGTGGAGCTGGACGACATCACCGACGGCCTGACCAAGGCGGCCGTTTTCGGCTTTGCTGTGACGTGGATCGCGGTCTACCAGGGTTTCCACGCCGAGCCCACGTCCGAGGGCGTCGCACGCGCAACCACTTCAACCGTCGTGATTTCCTCGCTGTCGATCCTCGCGCTCGACTTCATCCTGACGGCCTTCATGTTCAAATGAAGTTCAGCAACCTGACCTAGGTTCCGCACCATGCAATCACGCGCGCTCGAGATGTTGGTTGGCCTCTTCGTATGCCTCGGGGTGGCGGCGGTGTTCGTGCTGACGTTCCGCGTGGCGAGCCTCGACACCATCGAAGGCGGCGGCCAGACGTATCGCGTGGTCGCCTCGTTCGAGAACATCGGCGGGCTCAAGCCCGGCTCGGCGGTGACGATGGCCGGCGTGAAGATCGGCCGCGTGCGCGACATCGTCATCGACCCGACCACCTTCGAAGCCAACGTCACGCTGGAGCTGTCGGGCGCCTACAACGCGATTCCCGAGGATTCCAACGCCAAGATCCTGACCGCCGGCCTGCTCGGCGAGCAGTACATCGGCCTCGAGGCCGGCGGCGCCGACGAGCCGCTCAAGGATGGCAGCAAGCTCAAGCTCACCCAGAGCGCGTTGGTGCTCGAGAACCTGATCGGCCAGTTCCTGTCGTCGCAGAGCAACAAGGACGACAAGGGCAACCAGCAGCTCGCCGATGCAATCGGCAAGCTTGCCGATTCGATCGGCGGCCCCAAGAACGACGTTGCACCCCCGACTCCCGGCAACGGAGCCAACCCGTGAACACGATGACCATCCAGTCCATGTCCCGCCGCATCCTTCTCCTCGTCGCTGCCGCATTGACCACGCTGGCCGTGGGCACGGCATCCGCCGCGCCTGCGCAGCCCGCCGACGTCACCATCCGCACGGCCACCGAGGAATTCCAGGGCCTGATCAAGGCCAACCACGCGAAGTACCGCGCCGACATGGGCAGCTTCTACAAGGTGGTGGAAGAAAAGGTCGTCCCGCACTTCGACACGAAGGGCATCGCCCAGCTGGTGCTCGGCAAGAACTGGAAGACCGCGACGCCCGAACAGCGCACGCGCTTCGAGACGGCGTTCAAGGACTCGCTGATCCGCACCTACGCGCGCGCGATGCTCGACTACCACGACAGCGTGAAGGCCGAATGGGCGCCGATGCGCGCCGAGGCCGGCGCCGACGACGTCACGATCAACGCCAAGATCCTGCGCAACAACGCACCGCCGATCCCGCTGTCGTTCTCGGCGCACGTGGTGGGCGACGCCTGGAAGATCTACGACATCGCGGTGGAGAACATCTCGCTGATCACCAACTTCCGCAGCCAGCTCAACGTCGACATCAAGGCCAACGGCCTCGACGCGGTGATCAAGAAGTTCGAGGACAACACCTACCTCAAGGAAAACCCGCCGACCCCCGCGACCTGAGGCTGCCACGATGCTGGAAGGCGAACTCACTTTCGCGCGCGTGCGGGACTGGCTCCCGCGCGCCGACGAGCTCGCGGCCACCGGACGCATCGATCTGGGCCGCGTGACGCGCGTCGACAGCGCCGGCGCGGCGCTGCTGCTCGAACTCACGCGTCGCGCCCGGCGCAACGGACGTGAACTGGTGTTCGCCAACGCAGGTCAGCCGTTGCGCGGCCTGCTAGAGTTCCTGCAAATCGACGACGTGCTCAAGCTGGCGTGATGCGGTAGGAAGGTCGCGCGTCGTCACAAATCCTCCCGGGAGAGTGACCGTGCGAGTTTTCAAGCTAGTCCTGGTCCTTGCCGTCGCGCTCTGCGCCACCGGCTGCGCGCACCGTCCGCCGGACGAGCCGCTCGATCCGCTCGAGCCGGTCAATCGCGGCGTCTACAAGTTCAACCGCGTCGCCGATCGCTACGTGCTGCGCCCGGTGGCCAAGGGCTACCGGAACTACACGCCCAACGAATTCCAGGTGGGCGTGCACAACTTCATCGACAACCTTTTCTACCCCACGACGATCGTCAACGGCTTCCTGCAGGGCAAGGTCGGGCAAGGCACCCGCGACATCGGCCGCTTCGTGATCAACACCACGCTGGGCATCGTCGGAATCATGGACGTCGCCACCAAGCTCGGCCTCGAACGCAATGACGAGGACCTGGGCCAGACGCTGGGCAAGTACGGCATGGGCGAAGGCGTGTACCTGATGCTGCCGCTGCTCGGCCCCAGCAACGGACGCGACCTGGTCGGACGCATCGGCGACAGCTTCACCGGTCCCACGCCGATCGCGGATCTGGCCGACGCCTACACGGTGACGAACTACAACGCGCCGGATGCCGTGAGCCTCTCCCTCACCGCGGCCGATGCCATCGACACGCGCTCGCGCCTGCTCGACGCCGACCGCATGCTCGACGAGCAGATCGACCCGTACGTGGCGCTGCGCACCGCCTACCTGCAGCGGCGCCAGAGCCTGGTGTACGACGGCAATCCGCCGAAGCAGAAGTTCGACTTCGACGAGGACTAGCGGCAGTCGGCCGTCGTAGCGCCGACCGCACCGCAGCCCGCGCCGATGAACAACGCGATGCACCGCCAGGTCCTGGTCCTGGCGTGCGCGCAGGCGCTGTTCCAGATCGTGCCGGTGATGGTCGTCACGATCGGCGGGCTGGCGGCCGTGCAGATCGCGCCGTCGCCGCGCTGGGCGACGCTGCCCATCGCCACGATGTTCCTGGGCACGGTCATCGCGATGTTTCCCGCCTCGATGTGGATGGCGCGAGCGGGCCGTCGCGCAGGATTTCTGGTCGGCGCGACGCTGGGCGTGCTCGGCGGGCTGCTCGCGGCGTTCGGCGTGATGCAGCACTCGCTCGTCATCCTGTCCGGCGGGACCTGCCTGCTCGGCGGCTACGCGGCGTTCGCGCAGTTCTATCGTTTTGCCGCGAGCGAGGTGGCCGACGATGCGTTTCGTCCGCGCGCGATCTCGCTGGTGCTGGCTGGCGGCATCGTCGCCGCGATCGTCGCGCCGCTGCTGGCGAAGATCGGCGGCCCGCTGCTCGAGCCGTCCTACTCCGGCTCGTTCCTGATCATCGGCGCGGTCTCCCTTCTCGCCGTGGGCGCCTTGCTGGCGCTGCGCATGCCGACGCCGCCGACGCCGTCGTCGGAACCGTCGACGGTCCTGCGCTCATGGCCGGCGATGGTGTCGCAGCCGGCGTACCTGGTTGCGTTGTTCGGCGGCGCCACCGGCTTTGGCGTGATGATCCTGGCGATGACCGCGACGCCGATCGCGATGACCCATCACGCGCACGACCTCGGCGCGGCCGCGAGCGTGATCCAGGTGCACGTGCTGGCGATGTTCCTGCCGGCGTTCTTCACCGGGGCGCTGATCGAGCGCTTCGGCGTGCTGCAGATCATGCTCGCCGGCGTGCTGCTGTTCGTGGCGCATGTGCTCACGACGTTGACCGGCACCGGCTTCGTGTCGTTTGCCGGCGCGCTGATCTTCCTGGGCGTCGGCTGGAATTTTCTCTACATCGGCGGTACGGCGCTGCTCACAAGCACCTACAGCGTCGCCGAGACCGCGCGCGCACAGGCGATCAACGACATGTTCATCTTCGTGATCGGACTGGCGTGCTCGTTCGGCGCCGGTGTGCTGCTCGAGTTGCTCGGCTGGACGCGCCTCAACCTGCTGCTGATGCCGTGGCTGGCGCTCGTCGCCGCCAGCCTGGTATGGCTGGGCGTGCGCGAAGACGGGTTCGTCAGGCTTCGAACAGCGCGCGCTGCGAGCTGAAGACCTCGGTCAGGAAGTCCACCGCGGTGCGGATCGGAAGATCCTTGCGATCCTGGTGCCGCGTGATCAGCCAGGCCTCGCGATCCGGCGGCACCGGCAGTCCCGGGAACAGCTGAAGCCCCTTGTGCGTGCGTCCGACGTAATGCGGCACCAGCGCGAGTCCGGCGTTGGACTGCGCCGCCGCGGCATGGGCGACGTGGTGATTGGCGCGAAACGCGATGCGTGCGCGCGGATGCTGCTGCGCCAGCCACGCGGACTCCGGCATGTGCGCATTGGCTTCGTCGAATCCGATGAACACCGGTTCGCCGCCTTTTTCGATCGCGCGGCAGGTCGCGCGCGTTCCGTAGAACCCGTAGGCCACCGACACCAGGCGCCGCGCCACCAGCTCGCTGTCGCGCGGCCGCACCATGCGCACCGCGATGTCGGCTTCGCGGCGCTGCAGGCTCACCACGCGCAGGTCGGTGGCGAGCTCCACGTCCAGGTTGGGATGGCTCGCGCTCAGCCGCGCGAGGTGCGCGATCAGGAAGCCCTGCGCCAGCGCCGGCGGCGCGTTGACCCGTACCAGTCCGCGCGGCTGGCCGTCGGCCGTGCCGCGGCCGATCCCCTGCACCGCCGCCTCCATCTCGCTGGTGACGGCGAGCATCCGCTCTCCGGCCGGCGTGAGCGCATACCCGTCGCGACGACGTTCCACCAGCTTGTCGCCGAGCGTGGCCTCGAGCGACTGGATCCGCCGCGCGATCGTCGCGTGATTGACGCGCAGCGTGCGCGCCGCGCCGGACAGGCTGCCGAAGCGGCCGAGCGCCAGGAACATGCGCAGGTCCTGCCAGTCCGGCTCCGTGCGTTTTTTCACAGCCATTGAGACAGGATAGCGACTTTTTGTGGAGCCTCGATGCGCCTACAAATACGTGCTCGGTCCCACACACGGAGCAAGGACATGGCACAGGACAAGGTCGCGATCGTCACCGGCGCATCGCAGGGCATCGGCGCCGGCTTGGTCGAAGGATTGCGCGCGGCCGGCTACCGCGTGGTCGCGACGTCGCGCGGAATCAAGGCGTCGAACGACGAGGGCGTGGCGACCGTCGCCGGCGACATCGGCGATCGCGCCGTCGCACAGCGGGTCGTCGCAACCGCGGTGGAACGCTTCGGCCGGATCGACACGCTGGTCAACAACGCCGGCATCTTCATCGGCAAGCCGTTCACCGAGTACACCGTCCAGGATTTCCAGGACGTGCTCAACGTGAACGTCGCCGGGTTCTTTCACGTCACGCAGCTGGCCATCGCGCAGATGCTGCGCCAGAAGACCGGTCACGTCGTCCAGATCACGACGAGCCTGGTCGATCAGCCGTTATCGGCGGTGCCTTCGGCGCTCGCCACGTTGAGCAAGGGCGGGCTGGATTCCGTCACCCGGGGCCTGGCCATCGAATACGCGGGCAGCGGCATCCGCGTGAACTCGGTGGCGCCGGGCCTGATCAAGACGCCGATGCACGCCGCGACGCCGCACGAGATCCTCGGCGGCCTGCATCCGCTCGGTCGCATGGGCGAGGTGCGCGAGATCGTCGACGCAGTGCTCTACCTCGAGCGCGCCGGGTTCGTCACCGGTGAGACGCTGCACGTCGACGGCGGCCAGCACGCCGGGCGATAGCGTCGATGCTCTCCCCCTCTCCCGCTTGCGGGAGAGGGGCGGGAGAGGGCTTCGGCTCTGGCGCAGGCCTTGTCCGGGCGCTTCGCGCCACCCTCTCCCGCAACCGGGAGAGGGAAAACATCAACTGCCGCTCTGCGTCGGCTGCCGGCTGAAGATGCCGACGATCGGCGTGCCGTGGGCGCGCATGATCGGTTCGATCCGCCGATGCAGCGCGTGGTAGCGGTAGAAGGGCACGCGCGGAAACAGGTGGTGGATCGAGTGCAGGTTCTGGCCCAGCCAGAACCATTCCACCGGCTTCATCCAGAACGGCATGATCAGGCTGTTGGTGTTGCGATAGCGCGTCGGTTCCTCGTAGGGCATGTGCGGGCGATAGGCGAACCAGTAGGCGGTGAAGAAGGCGCCGCCGATGTAGCCCGCGAGCAGCAGGACCCAGTCCATTTCGCGTGACACGGCGAGCAGGAAGGCCACCCGCCAGCCCACCGCCACCGCGATCTCGGCCCAGTAGGTCACACGTTCGGGCGTCGATGCGGTGGCCCAGTACTCACGGAACAGGAAGGTGTTCTGCATCCACAGGAACTGCACCGCGTGGATCACGAACGACCCGAAGCCATGGCGCATCCCGCTGACCACGTCATCCGGATCCTTGTCCGGCTGGTTGGTGCACTGCGCACCAGCCGCACGCTGCGCGAGGCGATCGACATGCGATCCGCTACCTGCCACTCAGCACCGCGTACTGCCGGTTCAGCACGCACACCGACGGCGACGAGTTCGCCGTGATCGCCGACCCGGATTCCATTCCGCTGCACCTGAGAAGCTTCCTGCTCGAGCGCGACACGAGCACCGCGGTGCAGTTGTTCCACGAGCTCAGCCTGTCCGGCCTACGGGTCCAGCGGATCGAATTCCAGGGACAGGCGGCCGCGCACGCGGCCCGGATCGAGGTCCTGTGCGGAATCGCGCCGCGCTTCGACTGCGATCGCAACGCGATCGTCCTGCGCCGGCAGGACGCGGATCGGTCGCTGCCGATGTACGACGCCCACCTGGTGCGTCTGCTCGAAGACCAGTGCCGATCACAGCTCGATCGGCGCCAGGTCACCGGCATCGCGGGGCAGGTCCGCCAGTTGGTGCTGGGGCCGCTGGGCCTGGTCGCCACGCTGGAAGACGTCGCCCAGGCGCTGGCGACGTCGCCGCGCAGCCTGCGCCGCCGGCTGGAGGAGCAAGGGTCGAGCTTTCGCGCCGTTCGAGAACGAGCGGCGTCAGCTCGCCGCCAGACTGCTCGAAGCCACCGAGATGAAGCTCGACGAGATGGCCCTGCAGCTGGGCTACGGCGACACCGCGAGCTTCACGCGCGCGTTCCGGCGCTGGTTCGATTGCGCGCCGGGCGAGTACCGAAAGTCGCGCGACCGCTGACTGGCGCTACGCTGTGCGCCCTTTCCAGGATCGAACCCCGCCATGTTCATCGCGATGAACCGCTTCAAGATCGCCCTCGGCCGCGAGAACGACTTCGTGTCGGTGTGGAAGAACCGCGACAGCCACCTCGAGGGCGTGCCGGGATTCCGCAACTTCAATCTGCTGCGCGGCGCCACCACCGAGGCGTACACGCTGTTCGCCTCGCACTCGATCTGGGACTCGCGCGACGCGTTCGAGGCCTGGACCCGCTCCGAGGCGTTCCGCATGGCGCATCGGAACGCGGGGGATACGAAGGGCATCTATCTCGGCCACCCGCAGGTCGAGATGTTCGACGCGGTTCTGTAGCCCGGGCGGAGCCCGGGATGGGATTGCGCCAAGACTGCCCCGGGCTTCGCCCGGGCACGGTTCACATCGACCGGCCGACAGCCGTCGGCGGGCCCGCACGGGCGTGGGAATGCCCATGTCGTCCATCGACATGAATCCCCGGCACGGCGATGCACACCGCCTGCGCGATCTGCCGGTTGGTGTAGCCAGGCCACGGCGCGCAGCACCTGCTGCTCGCATTGCACCGGGCCAAAACCCTGGGTTCCGCCCAGGTCGTGCACGCCATCCATCGCGTTGGTTCTCCGCTTCGTTCCGGGTCGAACCGTAGGGGAACGCCACGGCTCTTCCCCGCCCCGGATTACCGCGCCATTCGACTGGCGTTCCCGCGCAGTCCGCGCCAGAGTGCCGATCCCGTTCCGGAGACTTCCCCGAGTGAATGCCTGGCGCCGCCTGTTGGGGGTCCTGCTGCTGATCGCCGTGCCGTTGGCGGTCCACGCCGCGCTGTTCCCGCGCCTGGTCGGACACTGGATCGGCGCCTATCGCGGACAGCCGATCGACATCCAGTTCCACGCCGACGGCACCGGCAGCTACCAGGGCCAGGCGATGAAGTGGGACGTCCGCTACGGCCAGCTGCACCTGGATCGCGACGGCGTGGTCGAAACGTTCGCGATGAAGGCGGACGACGAGACGCTGGTGATGGCCGGCGGCGAAATGGCGACCCTGCTGGTACTCGTGCGCGTCACCGACGGCGAGCCGGCGCAGGGCCAGAAGCCCGTCGACGACTGAAGCGCGTCGCGCTGCGCTCGTTGCCGCACATCCCCGCAGCGGTGGGGCAGGCGCCGGGCGTCTGGGCGAACATGGGCGCGATGAACACCTTCCTGCGCTCGCCCGAAGCCGGCTATGTCCTGGCCGCCGTCACGCTGCTGATCTGGGCGAGCTTCGTCGTCGTCTCGCGCGTCGGCGGCCAGACGCCGCTCACCATTTTCGACATCGCGGCGCTGCGCATCGGCACCGCGGCGCTGGTGCTGTCGCCCTGGTGGGTGCCGCGCCTGGTGCGAGCTTCGACGCGTCGTCTGACCTGGACGCAGTCGCTGCTCTTCGCGGGGCTGGCGGGAATCGGCTATCCGCTGCTCGCCTACGCCGGCGTGAAGTTCGCGCCCGCCAGCCACGGCGCGGTGCTGATCTCGGGCGTGCTGCCGATGTTCACCGCGCTGCTCGCGCTGATGCTGATGGGCGAACGTCCTTCGCCGACGCGCATCGCGGGGCTGGTGCTGATCACCGCCGGCGTCGCCACCTTGTTCGGCAGCCAGCTCACCGGCGCAGTCGTCGATGCGCGCGTCGTGACCGGCGATCTGATCCTGCTCGCCGCGTCGTTCACCTGGGGCCTGTTCACGGTGCTGCTCAAGCGCTGGGCGGTACGCGCGTTCGACGTCACGCTCGGCGTCGTCGCGGTGTCGGCGATGCTCTACCTGCCGGTCTACCTGGTCCTGCTGCCCAAGAACATCGCCGCGGCCACGATGCCGCAGATCGCGCTGCAGGCGGTCTTCCAGGGCGTCGTGGTCGTGTGCGTCGCACTGTGGACCTACACCAAGGCCGCCGAGCTGATCGGACCGGTGCGGCTCGTGATCATGCTGGCCGGTGTGCCCGTCGTCGGCGTGCTGCTGTCGGTGGGCCTGCTCGGCGAGACGCTGGGCATCGGCGCCGCGCTCGGCGCAACGCTGGTGTTCCTCGGCGCGTTGCTCGGTGCGATGGCGCGCCCCCCGAGCCCTCCGAAATAGGCCTTCACCGCGCCGCACGCCCTACCCGCTCGGGGTATGAGGGCGTGCCCGAATGCCGTTGTGGGCGCCGTTTCAGGCGCGCATCCTCGCTCGCGCCCATACGATCGGAGACGCGACGCCATGAAAGCCGTCATCTACGGAGGCAAGGCGACCATCAAGGTCGAGAACCTGCCCGCGCCCAAGCTCCAGAGCGACACCGACGTGATCGTGCGCGTGAAAGCCGCCTCGATCTGCGGCACGGACGTGCGCCTGTACTGGGGCACGATGAACGACATGTTCGGCTTCGAAGCCGGCGATCCGATGGGCCACGAGTTCACCGGCGTCATCGAGGACGTCGGCAAGGCGGTGACCAACTTCAAGCCCGGCCAGCGCGTGGTCTCGCCGTTCTCGACCCATTGCGGCAACTGCTTCTACTGCGAGCGCGGCCACGTCACGCACTGCGAGAACCTGCACGCGTTCGGCCTGGGCAAGGCCTGGGGCGGACTCGGCGGCGGCCAGGCGGAGTACGTGCGCGTGCCGCGCGCCGAAAAGGTGCTGCTCAAGCTCGACGATCGCGTCTCCGACGAGCACGCCACCGTGCTGCCCGACGTGCTGACCGGCATGTTCGCCAGCTTCGAGGGCATGCCCGGCGGATCGTCGGTGGCGATCCTGGGCTGCGGACCGACGGGCCTGGGCGCGGTGATGGTCGCGCGCCTGCTCGGCGCCGGCGAGATCTTCGCGATCGATCACCACGAGGATCGGCTCGCGGTCGCCAGGAAACTCGGCGCGACGCCGATCAACTTCGACAAGGAGGATCCGGTCGATGTCGTGAAGTCACGGACCGCGGGCCGCGGCGCGGACATCGTCGGCGACGCGGTCGGCAAGATCGGCTCGATCAACCAGGCCTTTCCGCTGGTGCGCGCGCGCGGCACCGTGATGATGCTGGGCTACATCGATCCGAAGGAGAACATCAACATCGGCGCGCCCTCGCTGGCGCACGTGCTGATCAAGCCCTGCCTGGTGCCGCCGATCCGGCTCTACCAGCCGCGCGTGATGAAGCTGATCGCCGACGGCAAGCTCGATCCGACGCCGATGCTGAGCCACACGATGCCGCTGTCGGAAGCCCCTCAGGCCTACAAGATGATGGCCGAGCGGCTCGACGGCGCGATCAAGATCGTGTTGAAGCCATAGGTCGCACGCCCAAACGCGGACCCCGGGGCGTCGCCCCGGCTACGAAACCGCGTGGTCACCGTAGCCCGGGCGCAGCCCGGGGAACGGATCAGGCAACAGCCGTCGCAACCCCGCGCGCTCGCGGCTGACCGCGCGCCAGCGCTGCGGCGAGCTCGTCGATCAGCACCGGCTTGCTGAGATAGTCGTCCATGCCCGCATCCAGGCAGCGCTGGCGATCGGCGTCCATCGCGTTGGCGGTGAGCCCGATGATTCGCGGACGCTCGCCCACCGGCCAGCGCGACACGATGTGCCGCGTCGCCTCGAGGCCGTCGACACCGGGCATCTGCATGTCCATCAGCACCACGTCGTACGCGTGCGATTGCACCGCGCGGATCGCCTGCTCGCCGTCGCTGGCGAAGTCCGCGCTGTAGCCCAGCTTGCGCAGCAGCAGCGCGACGACCTTGCGATTGACGGCGTTGTCCTCGGCCACGAGCAGTCGCAGCGCCCGTGCGGGCGGCGCGGTCGCACGCGGCACGCCGCGGCGCTCGACGATCGACGGCGTCCGGGTATCGACGCCCAGCCGCGCGCTGAAGCGGAACGTGGCGCCCTGGCCGGGCGCGCTCTCGACGCCGATGCGCCCGTCCATCGCCTCCACCAGCCGCCGGCAGATCGCCAACCCCAGCCCGCTGCCGCCGTAGCGGCGCGCGATCGACGAATCGGCCTGCGAGAACGCCGAGAACAGATGCACCTGGTGCGCCGGCTCGATGCCGATGCCGGTGTCGCGCACCGCGAAGTGGACACGCTCCGGATCATCGGGATCGGCGCAAACCGAAACCTCCACTTCGCCGGCCGCGGTGAACTTGAACGCGTTGGCCAGCACGTTGATCAGGACCTGGCGCAGACGCGCCTCGTCGCCGACGACCAACGCGGGCAAGGCCTCTGGGATATCGAGCCGCAGCGCGATCGGCTTGCCGACCGCGGCCGGCGCCACGATGTCGATGGCCGACCGCAGGCAGCCGCGCAGATCGAACGGCTGGCGATCGAGCCGAAGACGGCCCGATTCGATCAGCGAGAAGTCGAGCACGTCGTTGATCAGCGTCAGCAGGTGCTCGCTGCTGTTGCGGATCGTGCGCACGAAATCGGTCTGCTCGATGTCCAGCGCGGTGTCGTGCAGCAGGCTGGCCATGCCGATCACCGCGTTCAGCGGTGTCCTGATCTCGTGGCTCATCGTGGACAGGAAGTTGCTCTTGGCGCGCGCGGCCTGCTCGGCCCGTTCGCGCGCCCGCACCAGTTCCTCGATATCCATCACCGTGGAGACGATGCGCTCGGCCTGCCCGTGCGCATCGCGCAGCAGCACCGAGCGCACGGCATACCAGCGGTAGCTCCCGTCCGGTCCGCGCATCCGGACTTCGACATGGGACGGCGGACCGCCCTGCGCCATCGCGTCCCAGCGCGACCGCAGCAGGCCCAGGTCCTCCGGATGCACCAGCAGCGGCCAGTGCTCGCGCTGCACGCGATCGAGCGGGCCGAGCTCCTGCGCGATCCAGGCATTGCCGTAATCGACCACGCCGTCGGGCGATGCCACCAGCAGGCCGATCGGCAGCGCCTCGGCAAGCTGGCGCAGCCGCGTCTCGCGCTCGGCCAACGCCTGCTGGACGCGCCGCTCGAGCGACTCGTTGGCCTCGCGCAGCGCCATCTCGGCGCGTCGGCGTTCGACGCTGGCACGCGTGCGCTCGGCGGCATTGCGGATGAAATCGAGCTCCGAGCGCGTCCAGGTCCGCGCCGCAGGTCCCGTCACGACGAACATCGACACGAATCGTCCCGCTTCCATCACGGGAATGTTGACCACGCAGCGCGCGTCGAGCGCCATGCAGGCGGATGCATCGAGCAGGCTCTGGGCGCGGTCGTCGACGTCGTTAACGACGATGTCTTCACCTGCGCGGAGCACGTCCAGATGCGTACCGAACCCCGGCAGGTAGTGCGTGCCCACGAGGCTGTGGGCCCCGGGCGCGGTCCAGCCGTGCGTGATGTCCAGCGTCTGGCGGTCGGCGCGCATCGTGCCGTAGGCGGCCGCGCCGGCACCGAGCGTCGTACCGGCGATCTCGGCGGCGATGGCGCAGACCTGGTCGGGGTCGGATGTGGCGCGGATCCGGTCGTCGAGGTCGCGCAGCACCTGTCGCAGGCGGGAGTCCGCCTGCGCGGCGTCGTCGATCACCTTTCGGGCCTTGGCCAGCTCGGCCTCGGTGCGCAGGCGCGCGCTGATGTCCTGCGCGCGGTGGAACGCGCCCACGACCACGCCGTTGTCGTCGAACAGCGGCGTGTACGAGATCTGCCAGT
The DNA here is from genome assembly GCF_020697055.1 of Panacagrimonas sp. Lineage (GTDB taxonomy): Bacteria > Pseudomonadota > Gammaproteobacteria > Nevskiales > Nevskiaceae > Panacagrimonas. Next base: position 97,310 of record NZ_JAJFBP010000002.1, read on the forward strand.
GCGGCTTGGACAGGTCCGGATCGCCGAATTCCTGGACGATGTCGTACTGCTCGCCGGCCAGCGCGCGCGCCATGAAGCCGCGCATCACCGCCGCCTGGTCGGGCAGGAACAGGTCGGGAAAGACGTCACCGATCTGCACCCGGTAGCGGTAGATCCGGAAGAATTCGTCGCTGTGGGCCTGGTTGAACGCCGTCAGCCGGTACTGCGTGTCGAAGGCGCAGACCGGCGAGGTCTCGGACTGGAGGATCCGCTCCCAGGTGCTGACAGCCAGTTCAGGCGACGCCTCGGACAACACCGCACCTTTCTCTTCGAGTCCCGCACGTTCGGGCCGGTCCCGAGCCGTGCAAGTCTGGTGCCTGTCCGCGGGCGCGTCGTCCGCGGTCGCGCCGACGTCTCAATACAGTTGGATCGAATGCCCGGCGTCGACGGTCAGGACCGCGCCGTTGACGTGCGCCGACGCATCGCTGGCCAGCAGCAGCAGCGGACCATCGAGTTCTTCGACCCGGCCCGTGCGCTTGAGCGGATGGCGCTCGATCGCCGCCTTGCCCGCGTCCGTGTCCCACAGCGGCGCCGACATCTCGGTCTGGAAATAACCCGGCGCCAGCGCGTTGACGCGGATGCGGTGCTCGAACAGGTCCTTGGCCATCGAGCGCGTCAGCTGGTTGGCAGCGGCCTTGAGCGTGCCGTAGGCCGGCACGCCGCCCATCACCTGCGTGCCGATGATCGAGGTGATGTTGACGATGGCGCCGGGCTCGCGCGCCGCGATCAGGCGCCGCGAGAAGCTGCGACAGGTGCGCATGATCCCGGACAGGTTCACGTTGATCAGCGTCTGCCAGTTCTCGTCCTTGACGTCCGGGAACACGCCGAAATCCACCTGCGCCGCGCTGTTCACCAGCAGGTTCACGCGGCCGAATGCCTGCTCGGCCTGATCGAAAATCGCTTCGACGGAAGCGGAGTCGCCGACGTCGCCGGCCACCGCCACCGCGGCGCCGCCGTCGGCGCGGATGGCTTCGGCCACTTCCTCGAGACGCTCGCGGTTGCGTGCGACGCACACGACCTTGGCGCCCGCTTCCGCCAGCGTCTGCGAGAAGCGCCGGCCCATGCCGGTGCCCGCGCCGGTGACCAGCGCGACCTTGCCCTTCAACGAGAACAGCTGTTCGAGTCTCTTCGACATCTTCTTCTCCTCCCGGTATCCGATGGGATCAGTCGCGGCCCAGGCGTGGCATCGACCAGGCCCGCTCGCGCAGGATCTTCTGGCGCTCGTCGGCCGACACGCGTGCGGTCGACGCCGGCAGCGCCGCGTCGAGCTGCGCGCGCTTGACCTTGCGGATCGTCGGCAGCGGCAGCGTGTCGGCCTCGTAGTAGCGGATCGTGATCAGGCCCTTGTCGTGGCCGCCGGCGTCGAGCCAGTTGGCGACACCCGGATCGTCGTGCGAGATCACGGCGCGGAACGTGCCGCCATCCTCTACGTGCGCCTGGAAGCCGTTGAGCGAGGTCTGGCGCAGGTGATAGTCGCGCGCCTCCCAGAAATGGCTGCCGATCTGGATGTTCCAGTACTCGGTCTTCGGCAATTTGCATTCCAGGATCAGCGCCTCGTCGAGCGCGCACTCGTACGGACCCTTGCCGTACTGGATCGCGCGCCAGCCGTAGTCGATGCCGTCGAACGCCAGCGTGTTGGCCGGCGCCGCGTAGTAGGTCTCGACGGACTTGCGGAAGATCGCGGTGGCCTCGCGCAGGAAATCGCAGAACAACGCGGCGTTGGCGCGGATCCGCGCGGTGGTCAGCGGCGGCGGCGGGTACTTGGCGCTTTCGTTGACGATCGTCAGCCGCGCGGCCTGCTCGGTGGTCCAGTCGTAGAAGTACTGGCGGAAGATCAGCTCGCCCGGGCCTTCGGGCAGCTCCAGCCAGTTCTTCGCATCGGCCGGCCGCTTGCGGCTGAGCACGATGTCCACGTGGTTGTTGGGGCCCACTTCGGCCTTGGGCAGCCGTGCGTGCAGCGTCCACTCGGCCAGACGCGCGAAATGATTCCGCCGCGACTCGATGTCGAACATCTTGGCCGTGCCGCGATCGCCGCTGACGCGATACACGTTGTCGCCGTGCACCGGAGCCCACTGGTAGTGGCAGTCCGCCGACGGCAGTCCCCATTGCAGGTGCGTGCTCAGCAGCTGCCGGAAGCGCGGGTAGTTGGGATCGAACTCCTCCATCGTGATCGGCAGCGCGCCGGCGATCAGGCGCGTCAGGTAGCGCAGGCCTTCGGCGCGGGTCAGGTCGTCGGTCACGCGCGGGTCGTTCCAGACCAGGCGCTCCAGTTCGCCCATGGCCTTGACCACTTCGCGCCAGATCTCGGGCTGCGTGAACTTCAGGTGTTCGAAGGAAGTGTGCTCGGACATCGGAATCGGCTCCAGTTACGGCTTGATGTAGTCGGAAAAACGGGCGTTGTACGCGGCGAAACGGCGATCGATGGTGTCGGGGCCGTAGCCATAGTCGGCGGCCGAGTAGCTGTAGGTTCCCAGGTAGTGCGCAGGGCGCACCTCCTCCCAGGCGGCGATGCGCTTGGCGTCCTGCGGCATGAGCACGCGGCCGACGCGATCGTAGATCCGGCGCACGACACCGGCGGCGTCGTGCAGCACCTCGTCGTAGCGCACGTCGATGATCCGGTCCTTGGGCAACGCATCGCGCAGCACGAGGTACTGGTCCATCAGGCGGCCGAAGTACATCAGCATGTCGTCGCCCAGCGCCTTGCGATCGACGTGATCGCTGTGGATCCGGCGCATCTCCTCGACCAGGCCGGCGATCGAGGGCAGCAGCCCGTTGACGTCGCGATGGCAGTGCACCAGCACCGCGTCGGGAAAGGTTTCGAGCAGCACGTCGATGAAGCCGGTGTGGCACGGCGACTTCAGCACCCAGGACCGGCCGCGCGCGCCGCCGTCCTGCCACTGCAGGTACTGCATCTGGCTGCGCAGGAAGCGGTACTGCGGCCGCAGGTCGCCGTTCATCGCGTGGTCGTAGAACGAAGGCATGCGCGCGAACAGCCACGTGACCACGTGCTCGAACGAGCCCTGCATCAGCAGCACCTCCTCGTCGGGCTGCAGCGCCTCGGTCGGGTGGCGCGCGATGAATCCCGGGAAGTGTTCCGTGAGCATCGCCACCGCCGCTTGCGCCGCCTCGATCCGACCTTGCGGATTGCCCGGCTCCTCGTCCGGGAACGGCGCCGGATTCATCATCCGCCAGTAGGTCATCGCCTGTGCCTGCGGATCGGTGCCCAGGATGCGCAGCAGCTTGGTCGTGCCGGTGCGCGGAAGGCCCAGGATGACGATCGGCCGCGTGATCTTCTCGTCGAGAATCTGCGGATGGCGCCGGATGTCGCGCACGTAGCGCAGCTTGTTGACCAGCATGTTGAGCAGACCGCCGAACGCCATCTGCTCGCCCACCGGGCTCAGCTGCGCCTCGTTGTTGAAGCCGTCGACCAGCACGCCCAGGCCCTTCATGAAGTGCGGGTCTCCGAAGTCGTCCAGACCCGTCATCGCGCGCGCCGCCGCGAGCAGCGCGGGCACCGTCTTGGGAACTGCGGGTGTGGCGACGTCGGTCATGATCGGTTCTCCTCCGAAGCGGCTGTTTTAACGGCGCGGTGTTTTTGGCACTATCAAATTCGTACGCGAGCGGCCTAATCGGGACGGAAGGTCGCCGGAGGAGAACATCGCATGTCCAATCCGATCGCTTTGCGCGGGATCGACGCCTATCGCCGGGCCTGCCAGACCGCGCCGACCGTCGAGCGTCGTGGCGCCGCCCGCAGCGGCGTGAGCCTCTGCGGCTGGGGCGTGATCCCGGACAAGGAGATGCACGTCCCGCGCTCGCGCGAGCTGACCGTCGCGATCCATCTGTGCGGCGCCAGTCGCGTCCGCGTGTTCACCGAGCGCGGCCTGAGCCACAGCGTCTCGCGTCCCGGCCACGTCACGCTGATCCCGCGTGGCCAGTCGATCACCTACCTCACCGACGGCGAGGTCGAGTTCGCCACCGCGCACCTGCCACCGGCCGCGGCAGGGCTCGTCGAGGAATCGCTGGGCCGGCAGTTGTTGAACCTGCCGCAGTGCCTGTTCGCGGTTCCCGATGCGTTCATCTGCGACAGCGCCCGCACGCTGCTGCACGCCGACGCCGCGCACCTGGCCTCACCCGACGCGCAGCCGGAGATCGAGCGGCGGCTGACCGCCATCACGCGCCAGCTCGCGCGCATCGCATCGACCGGCGGTGGCGAGCCGGTGCACCTGGCGCAGGCGCCGCGCGGGACGCCGCCGCAGGGTCCGGATTTCGACGCGGTGCTCGAGGCGATCGAATCCCGCCTGGGCGATGCCCTGGGCCTGGACGAGCTCGCGCAGCGCGCCGGCGTCGGCCGCACCCGCTTCGTCGAAGCCTTCGCGCGGCGTTTCGGCTGCTCGCCGCATCGCTACATCGTGCGGCGCCGCATCGAGCGGGCGAAGCAACTGCTGCGCGCGGGTAATCGAAGCATGACCGCGATCGCCTACGAGCTGGGCTTCAGCAGTCCGTCGCATTTTTCCGCGACGTTCAAGGCGAGCACGCGGGTGTCGCCGGTGGCGTACGCCTCGTCAGGTGTCGCGTAGCCCCGGGCGCCGAGTTTGTCGAATTGACGCGCGTGCGGCCCACCAGGCCGAACAGCAGGATCTGCGTCAGCGACTGGGCCAGCGACTGGATCGAATCGCCGTCGGGCCGATACCACTCCAGCGCGCTGTTCATCGCGCCGATGAGGAAGAAGCGCGCCACCGCCAGGTGGCGGCCGCGAGCGGAAGCCCGGGGCACCGCGCGTCGCAGCAGTTGCGACCAGAACGCCTCGTACTCGTCGCGCAGCGCGATGTGGCGATCGCGTACCGCGCGCGGCACCTGGCCGAAGATCCGGATGTTGGCCGAGGTGTAGTCCTGCAGCTCGAGCAGCACGCGCAGGTGGGTCTCGGTGGCCACGCCGATCAGGCGCAGCGGCGGCGTGTTCTCCGGCAGCGCTTCGACCGCCGCGCGCACCGCGCGGTACACGTGCTCGACGCCCAGCCGCAGGATCTCCGAGACGATCTCGTCCTTCGACGTGAAGTGGTAGTAGAGGCTGCCGGCCTGCATGTCGCAGGCCGCCGCGATGCCGCGCAGCGACACCGCCGAGTAGCCGTCCTCGCGAAACAGCCGCGCCGCGGTGTCCAGCACCTGCCGGCGCACCGCGCCGGCGCCGCGATCGGCGCTGCGCCCGTCGAGCGCCCGCCGGCCGCCGGATCGCGGAACGGCCCTGGATCTGATGGCCGCGACTCTCGCCACGCTCAGGCGCCCATCCGCTTGGCGATCTCCTCGAGCATCACCTCGGTGGCACCGCCGCCGATCGACTGCACGCGCGCATCGCGCGTCATCCGTTCGATCGCGCTCTCGCGCAGATACCCGGCACCGCCGTGGAACTGCAGGCAGTCGTACATCACCTCGTTGACCAGTTCGCCGCACAGCGCCTTGAGCATCGAGACTTCCTTGACCAGCGGTTCGCCACGCGCGTCGCGCCAGCCGGTCAGGTAGAGGAACGATCGCGCCGCCGACACGCGCGCCGCGAGCAGCGCCATGCGCTGGCGGATCGCCTGCTTGTCCCACAACGTGGCGCCGAAGGCCTTGCGCTGCGTGACGTAGGACATCGTGACCTCGAGCGCCGCGGCGCATTCGCCCAGCGCCTGCGCCGCCAGCGTGAGGCGCTCGTTCTGCAGGTTCCTCACCAGCGCGAGAAAACCCTTGCCCTCGACGCCGAGCAGGTTCTCGGCGGGCACGCGGCAGTCCTCGAACACCAGCTCGGCCGTGTCCGACGACCACCAGCCGTGCTTCTTGAGCGCGCGCGACGCGCGGAAACCCGGCGTGCCCTTCTCCACGATGAACATCGAGATCGACGAATGCGATCGCCCCACTTCGCCGGTCTTGGCCGCGACGAACACGATGTCGCCGTGCACGCCGTTGGTGATGAACATCTTCGAACCGTTGAGCACGTAGTGGTCGCCGTCGCGTCGCGCGGTGGTGCGCATGCTCGCGAGGTCCGAGCCGGCGTCGGGCTCGGTCATCGCCACCGCGGCGATCTTCTCGCCGGCGATCAGCGCGGGCATGTACCGCGCCTGCTGCGCCTCGTTGCCGCCGTGGACCAGGTGCGGACAGGCCATGTCGGTGTGGACCAGCACCGTGACGGCGAAACCGCCGTAGGTCGAACGGCCCAGTTCCTCGGCCAGCACCAGCGTCGTCAGCACGTCCTGCGCACTGCCGCCGAACTGCTCCGGAAAGCGCATGCCGAGGAACCCGAGCGCGCCCATGCGCCGCAGCACCTCGCGCGGCGTGTAGCCCTGCTCCTCCCATTGGTCGGCGTGCGGCTTGACCTCCTGCTCGACGAACCGGCGCAACGACGTGCGCAGCATCTCGTGCTCGGAGGTGAGCGGGAAGGTCGGCGGAAGTTCCGGATCGCGCATGTGGGGTGATTCCTGTCTCGTTGACTTCTAACAAGTGTTAGACAGAAATTACGGCGCTCGGAACCGGGCCGCAATGAGGCCGTACCCCATGAGCGGCACCGACGACGCGCTGCAGAAACTGATCTCCCAGCCGCTGATCCCGTTGAAGCCCGGCTGGCAATGCGCACCGCAGCAGGCGCTGCTGGCCCAGGCCCGCGCGAGACAGGAACGCGACGGTCTGGACGGCTACTGGGCCTGGGCGGCGGCGCGTCTGCGCTGGATGCAACCGTGGTCGCGCCTGCGTTCCGGCGACTTTCCCGACTTCGCGTTCTTCGAGCAGGGCCGCCTCAACGTCTGCGACAACTGCGTGGATCGCTGGGCCGAGGATCCGGCGCACGCGGAGCGCACCGCGCTGATCTGGGAAGGCGAGCCCGGGGAAGTCGAGCGCCTGACGTATCGCGAACTGCGCGACGCGGTGGCGCGCTGCGCCAACGCGCTCAGGTCGCTGGGCATCGGCAAGGGCGACGTCGTGGCGCTGTACCTGCCCAACCTCACGCAATCGATCGTCGCGATCCAGGCCTGCAACCGGATCGGCGCGATCTACACGGTGCTGTTCGCGGGATTTTCGCCGGAGGCGGTGGCGTTGCGGCTGCAGACCGCGCGCGCCAAGGCGCTGATCACCGCCGACGCATGCTATCGGCGCGGCCGCGCGGTGCCGCTGCTCGACCAGGTGCGCAAGGCGCGACCGGCCTGCCCCACGCTCGCGCACGTCGTCGTCGTGGAACGCACCGGCGCGCCACTGGTACTGCAGGACGGCGAACACGCGTGGCACGCGATCACCGACGCGCAGCCGACCGACTGCCCGTGCGAACCGATGGAAGCCAACGAGCCGGCGTTCCTGATCTTCACCAGCGGCACCGAGTCCAGGCCCAAGGGCGTGGTGCACAGCAGCGCCGGATTTCTGCTGGGAGCCTGGGCCAACGTGCAGTGGCAGGTCGGACCGCAGCCCGACGACGTGTACTGGTGCGCCACCGACATCGGCTGGCTGACGTTTCCGATCCAGGCGGCGATCGGCGGGCTCGCGCACGGCGCGACGCTGGTCTGCTACGAAGGCGCGTTCGATACGCCCGCGCCGGATCGCTTCTATCGCATCGCAAAGCGCCACGGCGTCACCAAGATCCTGAGCGCGCCGACGGCGCTGCGCATGCTGCGCGCGCTCGGCGACGAGGTTCGCCGCGCGCATCCGCTGCCGCAGCTGCGGCTGATCACGGTGCAGGGCGAGCCACTGGACCCGGCCACGTTCCACTGGACCGTGGAGGCGTTCGACGTGCCGGTGGTCAACGCCTACGGCCAGACCGAGACGGGTTCGACGTGGACCTATCCCGTGTATGGCGTCGAACCGCTGAAGCCGGGCTCCTGCGGCACGCCGGTGCCCGGCCATGCGTACGCGATCCTCGACGACGCGGGCCAGCCCGTGCCGCGCGGCACCAAAGGCAATCTCGTGCTGCGCACGCCCTTCCCCACGCTGGCGCGGACGATCTGGGACGATCCGGCGCGCTATCGCAGCGCGTACTTCGAGCGCTTTCCCGGCTACTACAGCAGCTCTGACGAGGCGGTCGAGGACGCCGACGGCCACCTCTGGGTGCTCGGCCGCGCCGACGACGTCATCAACGTCGCTGCGCACCGCATCAGCACCATCGAGATCGAGTCGATCGTCTGCGCGCAGGCCGGCGTCAGCGATGGCGCGGTGGTCGGCGTGAACGACGCGCTCAAGGGCATGGTGCCGGTGGCGTTCGTCGTGCTGCGCGGCGATGCGCACGATCGCGACGCCGTGATGCGCGCGATCGACGCGGCCGTGGTCCATTCCATCGGTGCGATCGCGCGCCTGGCGCGGATCATTCCGACGCGCGCGCTGCCCAAGACCCGCGCCGGCAAGACGATGCGCCGCCTGCTGCGCGAAGCGGTGGAGCGCGGATGCATCACCGGCGATGCGACCGGACTGGAAGACGCGTCGAGCCTCGACGCGATCCTGGATGCCGTGAAGGAGAACACACGATGAGCCTGGCAACCGATCTCGATACGCTGATCGCCAACGCCGTCACCGCGCAGGACCTTGCGGGTGTCGTGCTCACCGTCGGCAGGACGAACGAGGTGCTCTACGAGAGCGCCGCCGGCCGGCGCTCGCTCGATGCGCCGCAACCGATGACGCCGGACACCGTGATGTTCCTGGCCTCGATGACCAAGGCGATCACCGGCGTGCTGGCGATGCAGCTGGTCGAATGCGGCAGGCTCGAACTCGACGCGCCCGCGGCCAGGCTGCTGCCCGAGCTCGATCGGGTGCAGGTGCTCGAAGGCTTCGACGAGAAGACCGGCGAGCCGCGCCTGCGCGCGCCCCGCAGCCCGGTGACGCTGCGCAACCTGCTGACGCACTCCTCGGGCTTCGCGTACGAATTCTGGAACGCGGACATCGGCCGTTATCTCGAAAAGCGCGGCGTGCCGTCGGTGCTCAGCGGCACGCGCGCGTCGTTCGCGATGCCGCTGGCGCACGACCCGGACACGGCCTGGAGCTACGGCCAGGGCATCGACGTCGCAGGACGCCTGATCGAAGAGGCCGCCGGCGAGACGCTGCGCGAGTTCGCGCGCAAGAACCTGTTCGAGCCGCTGCGGATGGACGGCACGTCGTTCCGCATCTCGCCGGAGATGCGCACGCGCCTGGCCACGATGCACGCGCGCACGCCGGACGGCGGGCTCGCCGTCCACCCGATCGAGATCGACCAGAACGCCGAGCAGGACATGGGCGGCCACTCGGTCTACGGCACCGCGCCGGACTACCTGCGCTTCCTGCGCATGATCCTGGGCGGCGGCGCCCTCGACGGCGCGCGCGTGCTGAAAGCCCAGACGGTCGCGACGCTGTCGCGCAACCACCTCGCGGGCGACCTGCGCGTGCGGACGTTGAAGACGGTGGCGCCCGGCTTCACGCACGACTGCAACTTCTTCCCGGACATCCCCTGCACGTGGGGATTGAGCTGGCTGATCAACACGCAGCAGACGCCGGAAGGCCGATCGCCCGGCAGCCTCGCCTGGGCGGGCATCTGCAACAACTACTGCTGGGTCGACCCGCAACGCGACATCGCCGGGGTGATGTATTCGCAGCTGCTGCCGTTCTTCGATCCGCGCGCGCTGGCGCTGTTCCGGGATTTCGAGCGGACCGTGTATCGGTCGCTCGGGTAGCTCGGGTAGGGCGGGAAAAAGCGCGAAGCGCCGCATCCCGCCGGAGTGCGGCGTGCTTCGGCGGGATGCGCCTCAGTCCGCCTCGCCCAGATAGCGCGTCAGCTCTGCGCTCGACATCTCGTTGCGCACCAGCGCGGCCGACTGTCCCGACCACAGGCTGCTGAAGTCGGCGAGGCCCTGCTTCTCGGTCACGCCGCGCAGCGGCAGCAGGGCGCCGCCGGCGGTGGGAAACGACGGCGCCAGTGTCGACAGCGGTCCCTGTTCGCGCATCAAGCGGTTGTAGAGGCTGCGCGCCGGCCGGCCCGTGAACACGTTGGTCAGCGCCGAGCCGTCGTCGCGTGCGTTCTTCAACGCCTCGCGATGGAAGGCCGCGACCTTCGCCTCAGGCGTCAGCAGGTAGGCGGTTCCGACCTGCACCGCCGACGCGCCCAGCGCGAACGCCGCGCGCACGCCGCGCCGATCGGCGACGCCGCCCGCGGCGATCACCGGCACTTTCACCGCGTCGACCACCTGCGGCACCAGCGCGAACGTGCCGACCTGACTCGCCATGTCCTGCGTCAGGAAGCTGCCGCGATGCCCGCCCGCCTCGAAGCCCATCGCGATCACCGCATCGACGCCGCGCTCGTCGAGCCAGCGCGCCTCGGCCACCGTCGTCGCCGACGCGATCACCTTGGCGCCGGTGGCCTTGACGCGCACGAGCAGTTCCGCGCGCGGCAGACCGAAATGGAAACTCACGACCTCGGGCCGGTATTCCTCGACGATCCGGCAGTAGGCGTCGTCGAACGGCGCGCGCGCCGACGAAGGCACCGGCGCCGACGGATCCAGTCCGAGCTCGGTGTAGTACGGCGCGAGCGCGGACTGCCAGGCCTGGTGTCGCTGCGGCTCGGGTCCGGCTTCGACGTGCACGAAGAAGTTGCAATTGACCGGCTTGCGCGTCGCCGCGCGGATCTGGTCGAGCGCGGCGCGCATCTGTTCGATCGACAGCAGCGCGCCCGGCAGCGAACCCAGGCCGCCGGCTTCGCAGGTCGCGATCACCATCTCGCTGGTGGTCGCGCCCGCCATCGGCGCCTGGACGATCGGCAGTTCGATGCCGAACAGATCGGTGATGCGACGGTCCTGCCACTGGCCCATGTCGTCGGTCCTCTGCGTCGAAGCCTGGCGTTATACCGCAGGACCCTTGGCGACATGCGGGCGAACACTTGGTGGCGCCGGCGCGCGCTCTCGGGCCGCCGCCTGGGCTAGCCTGCGAACGCTCAGCAACGGAGACCCTGAATGCGAGGCCCGCCCCGCTCGCCGGACCGACGCCATTTTCTTCGCTGCTCGGCTGCGCTCGGCTTCACGTTGTGCGTGGCCGACGCAGAGGCGCAGGACGATCCGCGCGAACAGCGTCCGACCGCGGGTGACCGGCTGGTGCTCGCCGACGGCAGCGGCACGCCGGCGCCGCTGCGCGTCGGCGACGTGCTGGCCGACGCCGGCAAGCCGATCGTCGCGGTTCCGTACGACGTCGCCGGCAACACGCTGCGCGACGGATCGAAGCTCAACCGCCTGCTGTTGCTGCGGCTGGCCGGGGATGCCTCACCGGCTACGCAGGGCGTCGTGGCCTTCTCCGCGATCTGCACGCACGAGGCCTGCGCCGTCAGTGAGTGGAGCGCCGCCGAACAGCGCCTGCTGTGTCCCTGCCATTTCTCGAAGTTCGACGTGCGCGACGGCGGCTCGGTGGTCGAAGGCCCGGCGCCGCGCAACCTGCCGCACCTGCCGCTGCGGCTCGAAGCCGGCGACGAGCTGGTGGTCGACGGCGGCTTCAGCGCCCAGCCGGGCGTGCGTCGCAACGCGTGAACCGGAGCAACCCGATGAAGCGAACCCTGCTGTGCCTGCTGGTGCTCTGGTCGTGCACGGCCCTCGGCGAAGACGCCAAGCCCCGCCCCTACACACCGGTCACCGACGCGCGCCTGCTCGATCCCGAGCCGGGCAACTGGCTGCTGTATCGCGGCAACTACGCGGGCTGGGGCTACAGCCCCTTGTCGAAGGTGACGACGAAGAACGTGGGCAGGCTCGAGCTCGCGTGGTCGTACGCCACCGGCATGAACGAAGGCCACCAGGCACCGCCGATCGTCAACGACGGCTATCTCTACATCAGCACGCCCAACAACCAGGTCATCGCGTTCGAAGCGCGCAGCGGTCGGGAACTCTGGCGCTACAAGAAATCGATTCCCGATGATCTGCTGCAGCTGCATCCGACCAACCGCGGCGTCGCGCTGTATGGCGACGCGGTGTACCTGGCCACGACCGACGCGCACCTGGTCTGTCTCGACGCGGTGACCGGCAAGCTGCGCTGGTCCAAGGCGGTCGGCGACTGGAAGGCCGGCTACTACATGACGCTCGCGCCGCTGGCGGTCGACGGCAAGATCCTGGTCGGTGTCTCCGGCGGCGAGCTCGGCATCCGCGGCTTCATCGCCGCGCTCGATGCGGGCAGCGGTGAAGAGCGCTGGCGCACCTACACGGTGCCAGGTCCCGGCGAACCCGGATACGACACCTGGCCCCAGGGCGCCGCCGAGCACGGCGGCGGCTCGGTGTGGATCACCGGCAACTACGATCCCGCGACGCGCCTGACGTTCTGGGGCGTGGGCAACGCCTCGCCGTGGACCTCGTTCAGCCGCGAAGGCGACAACCTCTACAGCAACTCGGTGCTCGCGCTTGACGTGCGGACCGGCGCGTTGAAGGGCTATCACCAGTACCACTGGAACGACGCCTGGGACTGGGACGAGGTCTCGGCGCCGCTGCTGATCGACCTGCCGAACAAGGACGGCCGTACGATCAAGTCGCTGGTCCACGCCGGCCGCAACGGCTACCTGTGGGTGCTCGAGCGCACCGACGCGAAGGTCAACTTCGTCGAGGCCTGGCCCTACGTGATGCAGAACGTGTTCTCCGCCGTCGATCCGAAGACCGGGCGGCCGGAATACGACACGTCACGCATCATGCGCGACGACGGCAAGCCGGTGCGCTTCTGTCCTTCGGTCTGGGGCGGCAAGGACTGGCCGCCGGAGGCGTACAGCCCGAAGACCGGCCTGTTCTACATCCCCGCCAACAACAACCTGTGCTCGGAGCTGACGCCGATCCCGGCCACCTACAAGAAGGGCGAGCTGTTCATCGGCGTCGCGCTGGAAAACATCCTCACCAACATCCGGATGACGCCGGAGTCGCAGCACCACATCGGCGAGATCCAGGCCTGGAACCTGGCGTCGAAGAAGAAGGCGTGGACGCACGAGTTCCCGGCGATGAACTGGGGACCGCTGCTGGTCACCGGCGGCGACGTGCTGTTCGCCGGCGGCACCAACGATCGCAAGTTCCGCGCGTTCGACGCGACCTCCGGCAAGGTGCTGTGGGAATACCCCGCGAGCTCGGGCGTGACGGGCATCCCGTCGACGTTCGAAGTCGACGGCGAGCAGTACGTCGCGGTGCAGTCCGGCTGGGGCGTCGATGCGCAGCGCATGCAGGGCGCGTTCGACGCGGCGCTGGGAACCAAGACCGTCGTGCCGGCAGGCGGAATGGTGATGGTGTTCAAGCTGCGGAGGAACTGAGCGGCCCGGGCGCAGCCCGCGGCGCCCTTCCTGTGCGCGATACGGACCCGGGCTGCGGCGTTGAGCCGTGCAGGGCCTCGACGCGAAAGATAAAGCCGTAAATGCCGGCCACCCGACGCAAGCCATCAAGACGAACCGTGAATCGGCGCCTGCGCCAGCCGCGCCTCCGTATCCGGCTCCAGCGGCAGACACGCGCTGTTGAGTACACCGGCGAGCATCTCGTAGTGCCCGACCAGCATCACGAGCTCGAGCGCGCGACGCGATCCGACGTTCTCCGACACGAACTGCCACGTCGCGTGCGAAACCTGGCGGTGCGCGTGGATCTCGTCGGTGGCCTGCAGCACCGCGCGCTGGCGCGGCGACCAGGTGGGCGTGTCCGCTCCTTGCGGCACCGCGCCGATCTCCTCGGGCGTCAATCCCGCGCGCAGTCCGATCGCCACGTGCTGGCCCCACTCGTAGCGGCAGCGGCAGTTCCAGGCCACGCGCAGGATCACCAGCTCGGCATCGCGCCGATCGAGCGTTCCGAACGGCATCAGCTTGGAAGCGAAGCGCAGCCAGGCCCAGAACAGGTGCGGATGGCGCAGCAGCAGCAGGAAGACGTCGGGCACGACGGTCGATCCGGTGCGCTTGCTGCCCCAGCGCGCGCCCAGCCGCAGCAGCGTGCGCAACGGCCAGCTCAATCCCGACAGCGCGATCGGCGTCAGGCGCGGCGCTGCGGTGTCGCGCCATCCACCCGGCGGGGCGAGCTGTCGTTCGACCGGCGTCACGGCGCGGATCCCGGACCCCGGCGCTGGCGCCGCGCGATGGCGTAGAGCTGGTCGTTCATGAAGCGCATCACGAGTTCGTAGGGCCACGCGAACAGCCGCTGACCCCAGTAGCCGAGCCAGACGTCGAACGAGGTGAGCACGAGGTAGCGGTTGCGCAGCATGCCCTTGAGGATCTGGCGCGCGGCCTTGTCGGGCGAGATCGCGTGTTTCTGGAAACGCCCGCGCAGGTTCATCACCTCGGGCGTGGTGGTGTCGATGCCGACGATCTGCACCGTGCGCACCAGGCCGGTGTCGACCGCGCCCGGACACACCAGCGTCACGCCGATGCGATAGCGCCGCAGATCGAAACGCAGCACCTCGCTCAGGCCGCGCAGGCCGAATTTGCTGGCGCTGTACGCCGCGTGCCACGGCAGCCCGAACAGACCGGCGGCCGAGGACACGTTGACCACGTGGCCTCCGCGCTTGGCCTCGATCATCGGCGGCACGAAACAGCGCAGCACGTGGATCGGGCCCATCAGGTTGACGTCGATGCAGCGCCGCCAGTGCTCGTCGCCGAGCGCGGAGATCGAGCCCCAGATCGCGATGCCGGCGATGTTCATCACGACGTCGAGGCTGCCGTGGGCCTCGTGCACGTCGCAGGCGAAGCGCTCGACCGCGGCGACGTCGGTGATGTCGAAGGCCTGTGCGATCCGCACGTCGCCACCCGATGCGCGGATCTGATCGGCCACGCCCTGCAGCGCGCCTGCGTCGATGTCGGTCAGGAACAGCGCCGCACCCTCGGCGGCGGCCGCGATCGCGACCGCGCGCCCGATGCCGCTGGCCGCGCCGGTGACCAGGCATTTGCTTTCCCGCAGCGACGTGATCGGCATGCGACGGCTCCATCTGGCAATTCGGGACAACTCGAATGATAGAGACGCGTCGCGCGCACGAACGGATCCGGACTGGCGTGGCGGGAGCCGCGCGCACATGCTAGGCACCATCATGATCTCCGCTCCCGAATCCCTCGAACGCCTGCGCGACGGCAATCGCCGTTTCGTGCTGGGCCTGCAGAATCCTGAATCCGTGCCGCCGGCGCGCCAGCGCGCCCAGTTCGTCACAGGCCAGCAGCCGTTCGCGGTGGTGCTGGGCTGCTCGGACTCGCGCGTGCCGGTGGAAATCGTCTTCGACCAGGGTCTGGGCGATCTCTTCGTCATCCGCAACGCCGGCAACATCGTCGCGCCGTCAGTGGTGGGCAGCGTCGAGTTCGCGGTGGACCGCTTCGAGACGCGGCTGGTGGTCGTCATGGGCCATTCGCTGTGCGGCGCGGTGGGCGCGACGCTCGAGACGCTGCAGGCCCGCAACACGCCCGGCTCGCCGAGCCTGCTGTCGATCGTCGATCGCATCGTTCCGGCGGTGCGCGAACTGATGGACACGCCGCTGCGCGACGACCCGCGCGCGCTCTATCACCACGCCGTGCGCGCCAACGTGCGCGCCTCGGCCAACCAGCTGCGACGCGGCTCGGCGATCATCGAGCAGATGATCGAACGGTGCGGCCTGATGATCGTCGGCGCCGAGTATTCGCTCGAGACCGGCCTGGTCGACTTCTTCGACGGCGTCGGCCCATAGCCGGATGACGACGGCCGCATGAACGGGCGATCGCTGCTCCTCGCCGGGCTTGCGATGCTGCTGCCGCCGTGCGCGCCAGCGCAGGACGACCGCACCGAGTTCCGCGCGCTCTACGAGGAGCTGGTCGAGACCAATACCACGCATTCTTCCGGCGATTGCACGGCGGCCGCCGGCAAGATGGCCGCGCGCCTGCGCGGCGCCGGGCTGCCGGAAGCGGACGTGCGCGTCGTCGTGGCGCCGGACCATCCCAGGGAAGGCAGCCTCGTCGCGGTGCTGCGCGCGCCGAAGAAGAAGTCGCGGGGCAAGGGCGTGCTGCTGATCGCGCACATCGACGTCGTCGAGGCACGGCGCGAGGACTGGACGCGCGATCCGTTCGAGATGATCGAGGAGGACGGCTACTTCCACGCCCGCGGCGTCGCCGACGACAAGGCGATGGCCGCGATCTGGGTCGACACGCTGATCCGCCTGCATCGGGAAAAGTTCGAGCCCAGGCGCGACATCAAGATCGCGCTCACCTGCGGCGAGGAGACGCTCGAGGCCTTCGACGGCATCCAGCACCTGGTCTCCGAGCACCGCGAGCTGATCGATGCGGACGTCGCGTTCAACGAAGGCGGATACGGACAGCTCGACGCGCAGGGCCGGCGCGTGATGATGGGCGTCCAGATCGGCGAGAAGACGCCGCAGGACTACCGGCTCGAAGTGCTCAATGAAGGCGGACACAGCGCGCGGCCGGTGAAGGACAACGCGATCTATCGCCTCTGCGCCGGTCTCGGCCGGCTGAGCCAGCACGAGTTCCCGGTCCAGCTCAACGACACCACGCGCGCGTTCTTCGCGCGCATGGCCGACATCCGCGGCGGCGAAGCGGGCGCCGCGATGAACGCACTGCTGACCGATCCGTCGAATGCGGCCGCGGCGACCACCGTGTCGGCCAATCCGGGCTGGAACGCAACGCTGCGCACCACCTGCGTGGCGACGACACTGGATGCCGGACACGCGACCAACGCGCTGCCGCAACGCGCGCGCGCCAACGTCAACTGCCGGCTGTTCCCGGGCACGACGGTCGAAGAAGTCCGCCGCACGCTCGAGCAGGTGCTCGGCGATCCGGCGATCACGGTCACCGCGCTGCCGTCGCGGATGCCGCTGGCGGTGGCGCCGCCGCTGGATCCCGCCGTCCTGGGCCCGATTCAAGCGCGCATCGCGAAGTCCTACCCCGGCGTTCCGATGGTGCTCACCCAGTCCGCCGGCTACACCGACGGACCGTTCCTCAACGCCGCGGGCATCGCGACCTACGGGCTGGGGCTGTTCGTCGATCCCGACTTCGGCCACATCCACGGCGCCAACGAGCGGGTGCGGGTGCAGTCGGTGTACGAGGGCCGCGACTTCCTGCACGGCCTGGTGAAGCACTTCGCGCGTCAGACGCCATAGACCAGCGGGTGTTCCTCGCTCGATAAGATGACCGACAACGATCCGCCGGCTGTGGAGGATTCTTGAGCCACGCACCGAGCTCCGCGTCGACGACCGGAGATCCTTTCGCCTTCCTGGGAACGGGCGGCGAGATGGGTGCGCGCATCCGCGCCTTCGACTGGTCGACGCATCCGCTCGGCGTCCCGGCGAGCTGGCCGCAGCCGTTGCGGCAGGCGCTCGGCATGGGGCTGGCCTCGGCGTTCCCCACCGTGGTGCTCTGGGGTGAGGCGCACTACTGCTTCTACAACGACCCCTACGTCGAGATCCTCGGCGCACGGCATCCCGCGGCGATGGGCGCGCCGGTGCACGGGGTCTGGGTCGACGCCTGGGACGCCCTCGGCCCGGTTCTCGCCGACGTGATGCGGACGGGCATCGCGTCCGGGCGGCGCGACTGGCCGCTCGAGCTGCGCCGCGGCGGCGACGGGCCGCTCGAGGAGCGATGGTTTTCGCTGACCGTCGGACCGATCTTCGATCCGCAGGGCGCCGTGGTGGGCCTGTACTCGCCGGTGTTCGAGGTCACCGACGCGGTGCGCAGGCGGCGCCAGGTGGAGCAGGATCGCAGCCGGCTCGCGGAACTCTTCAGCATGGCGCCCACGTTCATGGCGGTGCTCGAGGGACCCGAGCACGTCTACACCTACGCCAACGAGAACTACCAGCAGGTCTTCGGCCCTCGCGACCTGATCGGACGGCCCGCCGCCGAAGCGTTCCCGGAGCTGGTCGCCGCCAACCACCTGTGCATGCCGCTGCTCGACGCGGTCTATCGCACCGGCGTGGCCGTGACGCGTCGCGCGGTTCCGTATCACCTGCTGCCACCCGGGCAGGAGGCGCGGGAATGCGTCGTCGATTTCCTGTTCCAGGCGACCCGCGACGCCTCGGGGGTGATCCTCGGCACCTTCGTCCACGGCGCGGACGTCACCGCGACGGTGATGCTGGAGCGCCGCGAGCAGCTACTCTCCGAACTCGAACGCGCCGCGCAATCGGCGTCGGATGCCGCCGCGATCGCAACCGAAGCCGCGCGACTGCTCGCGCAGCATCTGCAGGTCCAGCGCGTGGTCTATGCGCAGGTCGAGAGCGACGAGGACAGCTTCGAGATCCAGGGCGCGCACCTCGCGGGTCTGCCTTCGATGGCCCGGCGCCATCGGGTGCGCGACTTCGGCGCCGAAGCCCTGCGCGCGCTGCGCGAGGACAACCGGCCCTGGATCGTCGACGACGTGGCCATCGACGAACGACTGACCGCCGAAGAACGCGACGCGTACGGCCGGGTGCAGATCCGCGCGCTGGTGTGCGTGCCGCTGCGCCGCGGCGGTCGCCTGGTCGCGGTGCTGGCCGTGCACTCCGGCCAGCCGCGCCACTGGAACCCGACCGAGGTCGACCTGATCCAGGGCGTCTCCAACCGGTGCGCGGAATCGATCGAGCGGATGCGCATCGGACGCCAGTTCGAAACCAGCGAAGAGCAGTTCCGCACACTGGTGCAGGGCACCTCGCAGGTCCACTGGACGGTTGCCGCCGACGGCGAGGCGCTGGACGACTCGCCGTCGTGGAGGGCGTTCACCGGCCAGTCGTACGAGGAATATCGCGGCCGCGGGTGGATGGCGGTCCTGCACCCGGACGATCGCGAATCGATCGGACGGGAGTGGACCGCGTGCCTGGCGACCGGAAAGCCGCTGCACAGCGAATACCGCGTGCGGCGCGCCGACGGCGCATGGCGCTGGACCCACGTGCACGTGCTGCCCTTGCGCGACGCAGGCGGACAGGTGCGCGGCTGGGTTGGCATGAACATCGACATCACCGATCGCAAGCAGGCCGAGCTGCGCGATGCGTTCCTGGTCCGGCTCGACGATCGCACGCGCAACCTCTGGGAGCCCGAGGACATCGCGTTCGCCGCGATGCGCATGCTGTGCGACGAACTGGGCGCGGACCGCGCCAGCTACCTGGAAGCCGATGTCGAGGGACGCGTCTGCACCGTCGTGCGCGACTACGCGCCGGGCGCGGTGCCGATGTCCGGCGAGTACGTCGTCGCCGATTACGGACCGGAATTCACCAGCGCGATGCACCGCGGCGTTCCGTTCGTCGCCAACACCGCCGATGCGATCGATCTTTCACCGGAAGAACGCGCGCGCTTCGATGCCATCCAGATCGGTGCGGTGATCGTGCACCCGGTGCATCGACGCGGCCGCTTCCTGGCCATGGTCGCGGTGTACCAGACCCGCGCGCGGTCCTGGACGGCGTCCGACGTGGAACTGTGCCGACTCGTCGTGGATCGCTGCTGGGAAGCCATCACGCGGGCGCGCCTGTCGCGCGAGCTGCAGGAAGCCGACCGCCGCAAGGACGAGTTCATCGCCACGCTGGCGCACGAGCTGCGCAATCCGCTGGCGCCGCTGCGCAACGGCCTGGCGATCCTGACCTCGGGCAGGGCGCCCGACGTCTCGGAGCGGCTGTTGACGATGATGGAGCGCCAGGTCGATCACCTGGTACGCATGGTCGACGACCTGCTCGACGTGTCGCGCATCACGCTGGGCAAGATCGAGATCGTGCGCGAGCGCCTGGATCTGCGCGATGCCGTGCGAAACGCAATCGAGACGTCGCGTCCGGTGATCGACAAGTCCGAGCACCAGCTCGTCGTATCGCTGCCCGGAACGCCGGTGATCGTGCTGGGCGATGCCGTGCGCATGACGCAGGTGTTCGCCAACCTGCTCAACAACGCCTCGAAATACACGCTCCCGCGCGGTCGCATCGAGATCGCGCTGACGATCCGCGACGGTCAGGCCCACACCAGCGTCAGCGACAACGGCATCGGCATCCGCGCCGAGATGCGCGGCCGGGTCTTCGACATCTTCGCGCAGGAGTCCGAGGGCGATCGGCGCGTCCGCGAAGGCCTGGGCATCGGCCTGGCGGTGGTCAAGCGCCTGCTGGTGTCGCACGGCGGCACGGTCGACGTGCGCAGCGACGGCCCCGGCACCGGCAGCACGTTCACGGTCCACCTGCCCCTGGCCGCGCCGCAGGAGCCGGGCGCCGCACCGGCGCCCGCGACGATCCTGCCGCTGGCCTGCCGGCGCGTGCTGATCGTCGACGACAACCGCGACGCCGCCGAATCACTGGCGATTCTGCTCGGCACCCTGGGCGCCAACGTGCAAGTCGCCTACGAAGGTCACGTGGCGCTCGAGCTCGCGCGGCACTTCCGTCCCGAGGTCGCGCTGCTCGACATCGGCATGCCGATCATGGACGGACACGAGCTTGCGCGGCGGCTGCGCGCGCTGCCGGACGGTGATCGCCTCGTGCTCGTGGCGCTGACCGGCTGGGGCCAGGACGAGGACAAGAGCCAGTCACGCGCCGCCGGATTCGATCACCACATGGTCAAGCCGGTGGACCTGCGACAGCTCCACGAACTGCTGCTGCGCGAGCCGCGCTGAGGATTGGAACGGTCGTTGCCAGTGAATAGCCTACGTTTCACCGGATATTCGCCATGCCTTTCGATACGCAGCCTTTCATGCACACCGAAGATTCGATCCGCAACGCGCCGGACGAGGACTACATGAACGCCGCGCAGCTGGCGTTCTTCCGCACGAAACTGCTGGAGATGCGCGAGGAGCTGCTGCGTCGCGAAGAGCAGGCGCGCGCCGAACTCGTGGATGCCGAAGCCGGCATCGACATGAACGATCGCGCAACACACGAGGAACAGGCTTTCCTGGCCTCCGCCCTGCGCGAGCGCGAGCAGCGCGAACTGCAAGAGGTCGAGTCGGCGCTCGCGCGCGTCGCAACCGGCGACTACGGCTGGTGCGAGCGCACCGGCGAACCCATCGGGATCCCCCGCCTGCTGGCGCGGCCCGCGGCCCGGACGACGATCCGCAGCCCCGCGCCGATGCGTCAGGCGGCCTGACGCACGGCGCCGGTTCAGCTCAAGGAGCGCGCGGCGGCGGATTGGGCTTCATCGCCGTCCGCTTTCCGGGGCTGAGGCGATTGCTTCCGTTGAGGGTCTGGAACGCCGTACCGAACGCCTGCCCGGTATCGCGCACCGCGATCGTGTCGGTGTACCACCACTCTGCCGACGCGCGCGTACTGTCGATGTCGAGCAGCATGTAGCCGCGCTTGGTCAGCTCCACGTACTTGATGTGCTGGTTGAGGAAACGCAGGCCCTGCGACACCTGGCCGTCGGGATCCGACTGCCCCGGTGACGTCACCGACGTGCCGACGAACTCGACGGCGACCGAGCCCTCGCCGGTGCCGGGGTCGTAATCCCCGTCGTACGGATTGACGCAGACGTCCGAGGCCCACGAGCTGTGGATGTCGCCGGTCAGAATCACCGCGTTCTGCACCGGCGAGGTTCCCGCGGTGATGGCGTCGAGCAGTCGCTCGCGTGCCGGCTCGTATCCGTCCCACTGATCGGGATTGAAGTAGATGTTCTTGCCTTCCGGCGTCAGGCCCGCGCGCGCCGGCGCCACCATCACGCCCTGTCCGATCAGCTTCCACTGCGCGGTCGAATTGCGCAGCCCGTTCACCAGCCAGTTCTGCTGCGTGGCGCCGATCAGCTGGCGCCCGTTGTCGTCGAACTCGCCGTCCTGCGTGAACAGCGGCGTTTCGCTGACGATGTTCGGCTCGCCCGGCTCGTCTCGGGCGATCAGCCGTTCTTCGAGCATGAACAGCTCGACTAGGTCACCGATGCGGAAGGACCGATAGATGCGCTTCTGGTCGCTCGGGATCGTCCGGATCGGCATCCACTCGTGGTACGCGCGGATGGCGGCCTTCACGCGATCGGAATACGCGCCCTCGCCCAGTTCCGGATTGTGGTTCTCGGCGCCACCCTTCCAGGCGTTGTCGGCGATCTCGTGATCGTCCCAGATCGAGACGACGGGATGCTGGCGATGCATCTCCATCAGGTCGCGGTCGGCCTTGTACTGGTTGTGGCGCGTGCGGTAGTCGTTGAGCGTCACGATCTCCGACGCCGGTTCGTACGAGCGCAGGTTGCCGTACTCGCCATCGCCGAACTCGTAGATGTAGTCGCCCAGGTGCACCACAAGGTCGAGGTCCGCGCGGAACGAGATCTGGCGGTAGACGTTGAAATAGCCGTGCGCGAGCGAGGCGCAGGAGACCACCGCGATGCGCAGGCGATCGACGCTGCCCACCGGCAACGTGCGCGTGCGCCCGATCGGCGATTTCACCGAGCCGTAGGTGAATTGGTAGAAGTACGTCGTCGCGGGCGACAGACCCGTCACGTCGACCTTCACCGTGAAGTCGCGCTTGGCATCAGTGCTGACCTTGCCGGTGGCCACGACCTGCTGCATCGCCGTGTCGAGCGCAACCACGTACGACACGGACGGCGTGCCTTTGGGCTTGGCCAGTGTCACGCGCGTCCACAGGATCACGCGGTCGGACAACGGATCGCCGCTGGCCACGCCATGGACGAAGGGACCGCTGCCGGATCCGGGAGGCGGCACGCTGACGTCATCCGCGCGTGCGGCCCCGGCGAGAAACGGTTGCGCGGCGACCAACGCGGGGATCGCGCCGGCGCGGCGCAGGAAATCACGGCGCGACACTCCCGCGCCACGACCTTTCTTGGTGTTGGATGGACGGCCCATGGCGGCTCTCTGGCTAGGCACGGAGGGTGCGCAGCCGCGTTAGCCAAATCCGTACCCGGACTTCGCGCACCCATTACCGCGATCTCCGGCCGATTTGCACGTGCGCCCCGGTGCCACCCCGGCGCCTTGCAAGGTCCGCCGATTACACGTGCTTGCGGATGAAGTCGAAGACCTGATGCTCGATCTGGAGCCAGCTCTTGCGCCAGCTTTCCTCGTCCATGCCCACCACCGTCGCGGTGTGGCCGAATTTCAGGCAGCAGCCCGGGCCCGCGCGCGTGATCGCGACGACGCCGACGTAATCGGTCAGCGGCAGCGGTCCGGTATCGACGAGCCGGTAGCGATAGAAGAAGTCTTCCGGCCGATATTCCTCGAGCCGTTCCACGAACGGCGGCCCGTCGGGCAGATGCACGCGACGCAGCGCGCCCGGCCGGATCTGCGTTCCGGCCGGGAAGTCCGCGCGCGTGAAGAAGCCGCCCTCGGTCAGCCGCGGCATCCCGTCCCAGCTCACGAAGCCCCAGACCGTTTCGGCCGGGGCATCGAAGCGCGCGGCGATCTCGAACGACGCCATCGATCTCAGACGATCGGGCCGGTCGCGAAGAAGTCGGTCTCGACGCGCCACGTGTCGGCGCACTTGCGCCACACCGCGACGTAGCGGAACTCCACGTCCGCGCCGCCGGCGCGCGGCGTCAGGTACGAGTTGGACACCTCGTACGCGAGATTGCCGTCGCCCCGCACCAGGTGGGCCACCTGGCGGGCGCGGGAGAAGTCCTTGAACAGCGCGGCGAACAGCGCGGTCGTCGACGCCCGATCGCGGAACGCGGGCGCGTCCGGTGCCGACACCAGCAGGCCCTGCGCGTCGCTCACGTAGTAGTCGGCGACGAGCGCTTCGGCGTTGCCCGCGGCGAAGTGCTTTTCGAAGACGTCGCTGCGCGCGCGGATGATGCGTTCCAGTTCGTCCTGATGGTCCATGTCGGTCGGTCTCAGCGGATGAAGTCGCGCGCCGGATGGGCACGCGGATAGTTGCGCAGGAATTCGAAATAGCGCGCGAGCAGCGTGTCGGCCTTGGTCAGGAAGCCGACGCGGTGATGGATGCTGTCGAGGATCGGCTTGTCCTCGGCCGCGGTGCGCGCCAGCAGGAACTTGCCGTGGTCCAGGCGCTCGCGGACGGTCTTGCCGCCGTCGAGCTCGATGTCGCGCACCAGCACCGAGATGAAGACGTTGTGCCGGCCCGGACGCGGCATCGAAAAGCCCGCCTGGATGCCCAGCCACCAGCCGTCGACCAGGCCCTGCTGGATGAACGTGCTGGTGCCGTAGATGCCGGCTTCCCACGACAAGTCCTCGTTGTCGCGGTGATGCGCCTCGATGCGCATGCGAAAGCCGTACTGGTCCCACTTGGCCATGTTCATCGGATCGTCGCCCTTGTACTTGAATCCGTGGACGACGCTGATGTGCTGCGTGTCGGGCGTGTTGGACGCAAAGATCCACGGATCGCAGTTGTACAGATCCGACATGAACGCCTCGTGCACGAGCTCGCTGTCCGGATACTGGTAGTCCGCGAGCTGCCACAGCGGCTCGACGCCGTTGAACGCGTAGATGATCCCGAAGCGCTCGACGCTCGGAAACGTGTACAGGCAGGCCTTGGGCGGCGGCGGAAAGCCCGCGCCGGTCTTCACGCACATGCCGTTGACGTCGTACTCCCACTGGTGGAACGCGCATTGCACGCGCGTGCCGATCACCTTGCCGACCGACAGGTCGGCGCCCAGGTGCGGGCAGTACGCGCTCTGGATGCGCGCGACGCCATCGTCGCCGCGATAGATCACGACGCGCCCGTCGAGGAAGTCGCGCCCGATGATCCGGCCCTTTTCCACCTCGCTCGACAAACAGATCGGGAACCACGACTGGCTGAACAATCCGTTCTCGCCTTCGGCGGGGATCGGCTTGCCGAAGAAGCGCTTGCGCTCGGACAGCGGGATCGGCGTGCGGCTCTCCGGCTCCTGCGCGGCGATCGGCGTGAGGTCGTTCATGGGAGGGCTCCTGTCAGGCGACGGGCCGATTGCAGCAAAGCCGTCGCGGGCGGCCTATCCGCCAAAAAGGGGGAGGCCGGCTTGTCCTGTCGAAAAGCCGGTAGGGCGGGGAAGCGAAGCGCATCCCGCCGGCTACACGAGGGCCACGGCGGGATGCGCTTCGCTTTCCCGCCCTACCGCTTTAGATGCCTAGAGAACCCCCAACTCCCGCGCCTTCACGATCGCCTGCGATCTCAGCCCCACGCCGAGCTTTTCGTACAGGTGCTTGCGGTGGGTCTTCACCGTGGCCTCGGTGATCGACAGGCGCCGCGCCATCTCCTTGCTCGACAGGCCTTGCGCCAGGCACTGCAGGATGTCGGTCTCGCGCTGCGTGAGCAGCAGGCCGCCGCGCATCGCGCCGGTCAGCCGGGCCGCTGGCGTGGCGCCCGTCGCGCCGGCCTTGGCGTACTCGGCGGCGAGCGCGAGCACGTGCGGCTCGATCGGGATCGGATGCGATCGCGCGTGGCGCACGAGGTCGTCGACCCAGGCGGCGTTGTCCAGGAACGGCCGGCGCAGACCGCCGCGTTGGGCATCAGACACGCACTGCGTGAAGCGCTGCGCGGCGTCGCGGTGGCGCCGCTCGCGCAACGCCAGGTACGACGCGATCAGCCCGCCTTCGAGCGCCAGCACGCCGTCCGAATGCTCGCCGTTCCAGCGTTCGAACTGCGCCATCGCCTGTCCTGCCACGTCGAATGCCGCGCGTCCCAGCGCGCAGCGCGCCTTGACCAACCAGGCGGATGCGAGCACGCGCGCAGCAGCGGACGCCCGGGCGTCCGACGTCG
Organism: Panacagrimonas sp.; assembly: GCF_020697055.1. GTDB lineage: Bacteria > Pseudomonadota > Gammaproteobacteria > Nevskiales > Nevskiaceae > Panacagrimonas. The sequence goes on from NZ_JAJFBP010000002.1 coordinate 122,831, forward strand.
AACCGATCGCCGCATCACACGCCGCCTCGGCGAGTTCGCCGCGCCCCTCGTCGAGATCGCGGCGCGCGCGGGCGATCGAAACGAGGGCGCGCAGGCGCGGCAGCGAGCGGCGCGTCGCCAGGTCGTCGACCTCCTCGAGCACGCGGTCCTCCAGCGTGCGTCCGCCGCGGCTGCGCGCGATCGCCATCGCGACCTGCAGGATGCGCGCGTAGGGCTCCAGCCAGGCGTGCAGGCGATTGAGCCCCGCCAGATCGCCGGCCTTGCGCTCGGCCTCGTCGTCGCGACCCGCGAGCCAGGCCGCGTGCGCGCCGAGCAGGTCGATCGTGCGGCATTCGCTGCTGGCTTCGCCGAACAGTTCCAGCGCCAGCGTCTGCGCCTGCTGCAACGGCGGGGCGGCCTCGTCGCAACGTCCCTGGCCGAGCAGCGCGAGCGCGTGCTGGACCTGGCCGTAGTACGCAACGTAGTGGCTGCCCTGCGCGTCGGCTTCGACGATCGCGACGCGCGCGGCCCGTGCCGCACGCTCGTAGCGACCGGCGTTGTTGAGAAGCGCCGCCTGCAGCGTCGCGGCACCGGGAAACAGCAGCGGCTCCTCGTCTGCCGGATCGTGGCGCGGCTCGCCGAGCTGGCGGATCCGATCGTCGTCGACCTCCTCGTCGCGGTAGACCGCGATCACCGCGCGCACCGAGGCGATGTCGTGGCCCATCCGGTCCAGCGCCTGCGGATTCGCCTCGAGCCGTTCGAGCGCCTGTCGCGCCTCCTCGATGCGGCCGGTCTGCGCCTGCCAGTAGATGCGCGCCAGCGCGGCTTTCGGAAACCGCGTCGCCAGCTCGGGGCCCGCACTGGCGGACGCCGGGCCCAGCGCCTGCAGGCCTTCGCGCAGGCTCAGCCGCCAGCCGCCGCTGCGTTCGGTGATCTGCGCTTCCAGCGCCGGGTCGCCGGTCTGCTGCGCGTGGCGCATCGCGTCGACGAACCGCCCCGCCGCGGCGAAGTAGTGCGCGGCACGCCGCTGCAGCGTGCGATACGCCACCGGCACGTGCGCCAGCAGGCGGCGCTGCAGGAAGCGACGGAGCACCGGGTGCAGCACCACGCGATCCCAGTCGCTCTGCGTGCGCGACAGCGGCAATCCGGATTCGGTCAGCGCGGCCAGGCGCGACCATGTCGCGCCCAGCTCCAGCGCTTCGAGCATTCCGGGCTCGACGGTGGGCACGATCGACACCTGCATCAGCAGCTTGATCTCGGCGGGCTGCAGCGGCGCGAGCAGTTCGTGTTCCAGGTACGGACCGACGCCGCCGACCAAGGCCTCGAGCTCGGCCTCCGACGACTCGCCGCACAGCACCGGCCAGCCCTCGGTGAGCTGCCACCACGCATCGGTGCGCGGCGCCTCGAGCTCGTCGGGCTGGATCGCCAGATCCGCCGCACGATGAAATCGCAGCGGCAGCAGCACCGACAACCGATCCACCGGCAGCAGCCAGGCGTTGCGACCGCTCACCAGCGTGCGACGACCCGGCGCGAGCTCCAGCACCACGCGCGCCACCAGCGACTGGATCGCCTTGGTCGGCGGCGCGCCGTCGATATCGACGATCAGCGCCGACGGTCCCGGCAAGCGTCGGCGAAGCTGCGCCAGCACGCGCTCGGCGTCGTCGACCTGCTCGATTCCAAACGTCCCGCCCAGCGATCGCAGCGCCTGCGGCATCGTGCTGTCGTGCTGCAGTCGCCACGTCCGCACCGGCGCGGATTCCGACTCCCAGCGCCGCGCGACCTGCGCGCCGAGCCAGGTCTTGCCGTAGCCGGCGGGCGCCGCGAGCACGACCAGGCCCGGCTGCGCGTCGCCGGCGAGCCGGTCGATCAGCGCGGCGCGCGGAAGAAAGCGCTCGGAGCGCGTCGGCCGCATCGGCGATGGAGGAGTGCGCATCGACCAGAGAATTGCGCCGCGCGCGCAAACGCGTCAATCGGTGGGAGCGCACGCCGCGCGGCCTCCCCCTTTTTGGTGGAGCCTCGTGGCCTGCGCGCTCGCCTAGATTCCGCAGCCCACGTTCCGGAGTCAGACGAGATGAGCCACAAGGTGCTGCTGGTGACCACATCGCAGAGTCGTCTGGGCGACGACAACACCACCGCGGGCAGCTGGCTCGAGGAACTGGCGGCGCCGTACTACACGCTGCTCGACGCCGGATGCACCGTCGATATCGCATCGGTGCGCGGCGGCGAAGCCCCGATCGATGCGGCGAGCGTGGTCGAACCCTGGCTCACCGATCACGGCCGCCGGCTGCTCGACGACGCGCGCACGATGAAGCGCCTGCTGACGACGCCCTCGCTGCAGCAGGTGCGCGCCGCGGACTACGACGCGGTGTTCCTGGTCGGCGGCGCGGCGGTGATGGGCGACTTTCCCCACGATGGGTCGGTCGGCACGTTGCTGCGCGAGGCGCTCGACGGCGGCCGCATCGCCGGCGGCGTCTGCCACGGCGTGGCCGGCTTTCTCAATCCGGGCGTCGTCTCGAAGATCGCCGGGCGCCGGATGACCTGCATCAGCGATCGCGAAGACGCGCTGGCCGGCTACGACCGCCTGGTGCCGTTCATGCCCGAATCGCCGCTGCGCGCGGCCGGCGCGATGCTGTCGTTCGCCGCCGAACCGTTCGGATGCCATGCGGTGCGGGACGGCCGTCTGGTCACCGGTCAGAACCCGGCGTCGGCGGCGCGGTGCGCCACGTTGATCCTCGAAGCGTTGGCGGGGTGACGTCGCGGCGGGATGCGCATCCGGATCAGGCGGTCGCGGCACGCCTGATCGCCATCACCGGCCGGTGCGCCTCGCACAGCGTCGCCGCGCCGGCGCCGCCGACATTGAGGAAGATCACCTCGTCGATCAGCCCCTCATAGTCCTTCAGCCGGCGCGCGATCTGCGCGGGCGTGCCGACGAAGGCCAGGCGATCGGCCACGGCATCGTCGATCTGCTCCATCGCGGCGGGGATGTTTCCCTCGGGGACGTGCTTGGCGCATGCGTCGGCCGCCTTGCCGAACCCGTGCTCGCGCAGCAGGAAGTCGTAATACGGATGCGGGATCGGATGATAGAAGCTGCAGATCGTGGCCTTGATCGCGGCACGCGCACGATCCAGATCTTCGTCGACCGCGACGAGTCCGCCGGCGGGAAACGCAAGCGTCGCCGGATCGCGGCCCGCCGCGCGCGCCGCCTCGATCGCCAGCGGCCGTACGCGATCGCGGATGTATTCGGGTGACATCAGCACGCCCATCGCGACTCCGTCGGACACCGTCGCGGCGACCTTGACCATCTTGGGACTGATCGCCGCCAGCCACACCGGCATCGTCGTGCGGATCGGTGCCACGCGCGGCTCCCAGCGCATCTGGTGGATCTGTCCTTCGTAGCGCACCGCCCCGCCCAGCGGCGTGCGCACCATCTGCCGCACGATTTCCACGTACTCGCGCATCTTGGTGACGGGCCGCTCGGTCGCCAGGCCCTGGAAATCGCGGTTGATGTGGACGTTGCCCGGCCCGATGCCGAGCACGAGACGTCCGCCCGAGAGCTCGTCCAGGTCGATCGCGCCCAGGCCGGTGAGAAACGGCGAGCGCCCGTAGGCGTTGAGAATGTAGGGGCCGATCGCGATGCGCGTGGTCGCCATCGCGATGGCCGCCAGCGGCACCAAGCCGCTGCGATAGGCCTCGACCACGTAGACGCCGTGCAGGCCTTCGGCTTCCGCCGCACGCGCGGTCTCGACCATCTGGCTCACCGGCACCCCGCCACCGACCAGCAGAAGACTCTGGCGAATCATCGGAACGCTCCGTTCGGATCTGCGCCGGCAGTCTGCCTGCCTCGTCGAGGCCCGTCGTCGAGTTGCTCCGAACGGTCGCCATTTCCGCGATCCGTGTTCGCCTAGGACGCGCCCGGATAGGCTCGACTGCCCGCAGCCGGGAGACTGGGGTTCGCTCATCGTGCAGAAGTCAGGAGGAGTCACGCCATGGCACTGAAGTTGGCCTGTGCATTCGCCACGTCCGAAGCCAGTCATCAGCACGCCCGCATCGCCGAAGAGCTCGGCTATGAACGCGCGTGGTTCTACGACTCCCCGGCGCTGTATCCCGATGTGTGGGTGCAGCTGTGCCGCGCCGCCGACATCACCAAGCGCATCTCGCTGGGCACCGGCGTGCTGGTGCCGCACCTGCGCCATCCGATGACGACGGCCGCGGCGATCGCGACGCTGGTTTCCGCCGCGGGCCAGGATCGCGTGGTGATCGGCATCGGTTCGGGCTTCACGGCGCGCGTGAGCATGGGTCAGCGTCCGCTGACCTGGAAATACGTCTCCGACTACATGGTCGCGCTGCGCAGCCTGCTGCGCGGCGAGGACGTCGAGTGGGAGGGGGGCATGATCCGCATGCTGCAGTGGCCCGGCTACGGCGCGAAGCGTCCGATCGAACTGCCGTTCGTGGTCGCCGCCGGCGGACCCAAGGGCGCGGCCGTCGCCAAGGAACTCGGCCAGGGCGTGTTCGGCGTGTTCGAACCGCAGCAGGGCTTCGACTGGAGCGTGGTGCTGCTGTTCGGAACGGTGCTGGACGCGGGCGAGTCGGCCTCGTCCAAGCGCGCGATGGAAGCGGCGGGCCACGGCGGCAGCGTGCTGCTGCACTATTTTCTCGAACACAACATGCTCGACCAGATTCCGGGCGGTGAGACCTGGAAGAAGGCCTACGACGACGTGCCGAAGAACAAGAAGCACCTGGCGATGCACGACGGCCATCTGGTCGGCGTCAACGAGGCCGACCGGCCGTACATCACCGGCGAACTGCTGGCGCGCAACAACATGTCGCTGAGCGCTTCGGCCTGGCGCGATCGACTCGCCGCGCTCGAAGCCAAGGGCGCAACCGAAGTCGCCTACCAGCCCGCCGGGCCCGACATCCCGCGTGAACTCGAGGCGTTCGCCAAGATGGTCCGCGGATGAAAGGACTCCGGTTCGGATACAAGGCGTCGGCCGAGCAGTTCGGCCCGGCGCAGCTGCTCGAGTTCTCGGTGCAGGCCGAGCAGCGCGGCTTCGACTCGGTCTGGATCAGCGATCACTTCCAGCCCTGGCGCCACCAGGGCGGCCACGCGCCGTTCTCGCTGGCCTGGTTGGGCGCGCTGGGCGCGCGCACCTCGCGCGTGTTGATCGGCACCAGCGTGCTGACGCCGACGTTCCGCTATCACCCGTCGATTGTCGCGCAGGCGTTCGCCACGCTAGGCGTGATGTTTCCGGGGCGCGTGGCGCTGGGCATCGGCACCGGCGAATCGCTCAACGAGGTGCCGTCGAGCGGCATGGCCTGGCCCGAGCAGTCGGAGCGCACCGCGCGCTTCAAGGAATCGATCGACCTGATCCGGCGGCTGTGGCGCGAAGAACACCTGTGCTTCGAGGGCAAGTTCTATCGCACGCACAACGCCACGATCTACGACCGGCCGGAACATCCGGTTCCGATCTACATCGCCGGCGCCGGCCCCTACATGGCCAAGCTCGCCGGCGAACAGGCCGACGGATTCATCTGCACCAGCGGCAAGCCGTGGACGCTCTATTCCGAGACGCTGCTGCCCAACGTGCTCGTGGGCCTGGGCAAGGCCGGGCGCCCCGACGACGGCATCGATCGGATGATCGAGATGAAGCTATCGTTCGACACGGACCGCACGCGCGCGCGCGACGACACGCGTTTCTGGGCGCCGCTGGCGCTGTCGCCCGAAGAGAAGATGAACGTGGAGGATCCGCGCGAGATGGAGAAACTCGCCGATGCGCTGCCCATCGAGCGTGCCGCGTCCCGCTGGATCGTCAGCGACGACCCCGACGACGTCGTCGAGAAGGTGCGGCCGTACGTCGACCTGGGTTTCAACCACCTGGTGTTCCATGCGCCCGGGACCGACCAGGGCCGCTTCCTGAAGCTGTTCCAGGAACGGCTGGCCGAGCCGCTGCGACGGGCCTTTGGCTGAGATCGTGACCGGGCGCGAGTTCCCCGATGCGGCCCACCTCGTGCAGGCGCTCGCCGACGACGTGGCCGCGCAACTGCGGGCGGCTATCGACGCGCGCGGCGGCGCGCTGATCGCGCTGTCGGGCGGCAGCTCGCCCAAGCCGCTGTTCGCGCGGCTCGCGCAGCAGGCCACTCTGCCGTGGGATCGCGTCACCGTCGCACAGGTGGACGAGCGCTGGCTGCCGGTCACGCATGCGGACAGCAACGCGCGCCTGATCTCCGAGCACCTGCTGCAGGGGCCCGCGACCGCGGCGCGGTTCGTTCCGATGAAGAACGAGGCCGACTCGCCGCAGGCGGGCCAGGCCGCGTGCGAGGCGACGCTGCGCGGACTGCCGCTGCCGTTCGACCTCGTGCTGCTGGGCATGGGCGACGATGGCCACACCGCGTCGTGGTTCCCGCATGCACCGCGCCTGGCCGACGCGCTGCGCAGCGACGGGCCGCTGTGCATCGCCACCGATGCGCCCTCGCCGCCGCAGGCGCCGTACCCGCGGATGACGCTGACGCTTGCGGCCGTCGCCTCGGCGCGGCGACGGGTGCTGCTGCTGCAGGGTCGTGGCAAGCTGGAGGTGCTGCGCAAGGCGCAGCAGGTGGGACCGGTCGACGAGATGCCGATTCGCGCATTGTTGCGTTCCGGATCGCCGTCTCTCGAGATCTGGAGCTCCCCTTGATTCACGGAGAAGGGTCTTGATGCAGCTGGGCATGGTGGGTCTGGGCCGGATGGGTGCGAACCTGTCGCGGCGCCTGATGCGTGCCGGCCACCAGATCGTGGCGTTCGACCTCGATGCCCGCGCAGTCGCGGCGCTCGCCGCCGACGGCGCCGTCGGCGTCGCCGACCTCGATGCGCTGGTGGCAAGGCTCTCCGCGCCGCGCGTGGTGTGGCTGATGCTGCCGCACGGCGCGATCACCGAGGACAACGTCGCGGCGATGGCGTCGCGCCTGCAGCCCGGCGACATCCTGATCGACGGCGGCAACACGCACTTCCACGACGACGTGCGCCGTGCCAGCACGCTGGCCGCGCGCGGCATCCGCTATCTCGACGTCGGCACCAGCGGCGGCGTGCACGGCCTCGAGCGCGGCTACTGCCTGATGATCGGCGGCGAGCGCGCGGCCTTCGAGCATCTCGATCCGATCTTCAAGGCGCTGGCGCCCGGTCGCGGCGCGATCGAGGCCACCGGCGGTCGCGAAGGCCGAGATCGTCGCGCCGAAGAGGGATATCTGTACTGCGGTCCCGCCGGGGCCGGCCACTTCGTCAAGATGATCCACAACGGCATCGAGTACGGAATGATGCAGGCGATCGCCGAGGGCTTCGACATCCTTCGCAACGCCGGCAAGACCAGCCTTCCCGAGGATCGTCGCTACGACTTCGAACTGGCGGACGTCGCGGAGGTATGGCGTCGCGGCAGCGTGGTGTCGTCGTGGTTGCTCGATCTCACCGCCGAGGCGCTGGCCGAGAGCCCCGGACTGACCGGCTTCTCCGGCGTGGTGCAGGACTCCGGCGAAGGTCGCTGGACCGTGCAGGCCGCGATCGACGAAGCCGTGCCGGCCGAAGTGCTGACCGCCGCGCTCTACACGCGCTTTCGTTCGCGCCAGGACCACACCTTTGCCGAGAAGGTGCTGTCCGCGATGCGTTCGAAGTTCGGCGGCCATGTCGAGAAGAAGGACTAGTCCGATGTGGGCCATCGTTCCCCTCAAGCCGCCGTCGCTCGCCAAATCGCGCCTCGCCGCGGTGCTGACGCCGGAGCAGCGACGCGCGTGGTTCTTCCACATGGCGCGCCGCGCGATCGGGTCGCTGCGCGCGACACCCGGCATCGAGCAGGTGGCGGTGATCACGCCGGATGCGGAAGTCGCCCGTTTCGCGCAGGCGCTCGGCGCGGTGGTGCTGACCGAGTCGCACGCCGCCGGAACCGCGCACGCGTTCGCCGACGCGCTGGCGCAGCTGCAAGCACGCGATCCGGGCAGCGTGCTGATGATCGCGGGCGATCTGCCGCTGATCTCGTCGCAGGCCCTGGAACCGCTGGTCGACGCCGCGGGCCGTCACGACGTCGTGATCGTTCCCGATCGACTGCAGCGCGGCACCAACGCGCTGGCATGTTCCCCGATGGATGCAATCCCGCCGTGCTTCGGCGAGGACAGCTGCGCGCGCCACGTCGCCGCGGCGCGCGCGGCGGGACGCACGTTCTGCACGCTGCAGCTGGAGGCGCTGGCACTCGACATCGACGTTCCCGCGGACATCGAGCAGCTGCGACGCCACCCGGGCGATCTGATCGACGGACTGCCGATGCCGTCGGCGGTCGATGCGCGGGCCGCGGCATGAACGCCCAGATCCCCGGAATCCGCGCCGACGAGGCGTTGGCGCTGGTCGATGTGAGCCACTGGCGCACGCTGGCGGATCGCGCCTCGGCCGTGCGCGACGCCGGTTTCGGCTCGACGGTGACCTACTCGCGAAAAGTCTTCGTGCCGCTGACGCAGCTGTGTCGCGACGTCTGCCACTACTGCACGTTCGCCAAGACGCCGCGCCACCTGGAAAAGCCCTACCTGCTGCCCGAGGACGTGCTGCGCATCGCGCGCGCCGGTGCGGCGATGGGCTGCAAGGAAGTGCTGTTCACGCTCGGCGACCAGCCCGAGCTGCGCTACGCGCGCGCGCGAGAAGCCCTCGCCGGGCTCGGATTCGCGCGCACGCTCGACTACCTCGCGCACGTCGCCGAGCTCGTGCTGAAGGAAACCGGGTTGCTGCCGCACCTGAACGCGGGGCTGCTCGGTGCCGAGGATTTCGCGCGCCTGCGCAAGGTCGCACCGTCGATGGGCCTGATGCTCGAGTCGTCCTCGACGCGCCTGTGCGAGCGCGGCGGCCCGCACTTCGGGTCTCCCGACAAGGATCCCGCGCGCCGGATCGAGATGCTGCGCCTGGCCGGCGAAGCCCGGGTGCCGATGACCAGCGGCATCCTGATCGGCATCGGCGAGACCCGCGTCGAGCGCATCGAATCCCTGCTGGCGCTGCGGGAACTGTCGCAGGCGCACGGTCATCTGCAGGAAGTGATCGTGCAGAACTTCCGCGCCAAGCCGGACACGCAGATGCACGATGCGCCCGAGCCGGACGCCGACGAGCTGTGCTGGACCGTGGCCGCGGCGCGACTGATCTTCGGCTCCGGCATGAGCCTGCAGGCGCCGCCGAACCTGTACCAGGGCGATCTGACCGATCTGGTTCGCGCCGGCATCAACGACTGGGGCGGCGTGTCACCGGTGACGCCGGACCACGTCAATCCCGAGGCGCCGTGGCCGCACCTCGAACGTCTCGCGGCCGAGACCGCGCGCGCGGGAGCGACGCTGGCCGAGCGCCTCACGGTGTATCCGCGCTACGTGCTGCAGCGCGCCGACTGGATCGACGAAGCGCTCCACCCGACGGTGCTGCGGATGTCGGACGGCGCCGGCATGGCGCGCGTCGGACAGTGGGCTGCCGGCGTCCCGGGCGACGGCAACGACGACGATGCCCGCGACGTGACGCTCGTCGCGCCACGACGCGACTCGCCGATCGATCGGCTCGTATCGTCGATGCTGGACGGCCACGTGCCGGACGAAGAACAGGTGGAACGCCTGTTCTCGGCGCGCGGAGCGGACTTTTCGCGCGTGTGCGAGGCGGCCGACGCGCTGCGCGCGTCGACCGTCGGTGACACCGTGACCTACGCGGTGGTGCGCAACATCAACTACACCAACGTGTGCCTGTACAAGTGCGGCTTCTGCGCGTTCTCGAAAGGGCGCGCGCACGAGGATCTGCGTGGCAAGCCCTATCTCGTGGAGCGCGACGAGATCATGCGGCGCGTGCGCGAGGCCTGGGATCGCGGCGCCACCGAAGTCTGCATGCAGGGCGGCATCCATCCGGACTTCACCGGCCACACCTATCTCGACATCTGTCGCGCGGCCAAGGAAGCGGTACCCGGAATGCACGTGCACGCGTTTTCGGCGCTCGAGATCAGCCACGGCGCGCGCACGCTCGGCCTGTCGGTGCGTGAATTCCTGGGAGAGCTGCGCACCGCGGGCCTGGGCTCCCTGCCCGGCACCGCCGCGGAGATCCTCGACGACGAGATCCGCCGCCTGATCGCGCCGGACAAGCTCGATACCGACGGCTGGCTGCAGGTGATCCGCGAGGCACACGAGGCGGGCCTGCGCACCACCTCGACGATCATGTTCGGCCACGTCGAAAGCTACCGGCACTGGGCGCGTCATCTGCTGCGCCTGCGCGCGCTGCAGCAGGACACCGGCGGCATCACCGAGTTCGTGCCGCTGCCGTTCGTGCACATGGAAGCGCCGATGTACCTGCGCGGCCGCGCGCGCAAGGGGCCGACCTTGCGCGAAGCGCTGCTGATGCACGCGGTGTCGCGGCTGGTGCTGCATCCGCTGATACCGAACATCCAGGCCTCGTGGGTGAAGCTCGGACCGGCCTGGGCGCAGCGCTGCCTGCAGGCCGGCGCCAACGACCTGGGCGGGACGCTGATGAACGAATCGATCAGCCGTGCCGCGGGGGCCTCGCACGGCCAGGAGTTCTCGCCGGCGCAGATGGAAGCGCTCGCGGCGCAGATCGGTCGTCCGACCCGCCAGCGCAACACGCTGTACGGCGAGGTCGATCCGGCCCGCTCGCGCGCGGCCTGCGCGGCGATGCCGCTGAGCGAGGTGCGCAACGCGCCGGTGGTGCCCCGGCGCGCGCGCCTGCCGGCCTGATGTCCGCGCGTGCCCTGACGTTCGTCGCGCTCGAAGGTCTGCCGGAAATCCATCCGGGCGACGATCTGGTTTCCCTGATGCTCGACGCGGCGCAGCGCGACGCCGGGTTCGGCGTGCTCAACGACGGCGACGTCATCGTGCTGGCGCAAAAGATCGTCTCGAAGAGCGAGGACCGGTTCGTCGCGCTGGCGTCGGTCGAGCCGAGCGCCGAAGCGCAGGTGCTGGCCACGACCTGCCGCAAGGATCCGCGCCTGGTCGAACTGGTGCTGCGCGAATCCAGCGAGATCGTGCGCGTGGCGCCGAACGTTCTGATCGCGCGCCATCGGCTCGGGTTCGTCGTCGCCAACGCCGCGATCGACCAGTCGAACGTGCCGGGTGGCGAAGCGCGTGCGCTGCTGCTGCCGCTGGATCCGGACGCCAGCGCGCGGCGCGTCGTCGACGCGGTCTACGAACGCATCGGCGTGCGCGTCGCGGTGCTGATCGCCGACAGCTTCGGTCGGCCCTGGCGCCAGGGCGTCTGCGGCGTCTGCGTGGGCTGTGCGGGCCTCGAGTCGCTGGTCGATCTGCGGGGCCAGGCGGATCGGGAAGGTCGCTCGTTGCAGGTCACGCAGCTCGCGATCGCCGACCAGCTCTGCGCGGGTGCTTCGATCGTGCTCGGCGAGGCATCGGAAGGCACGCCGCTGGTGCGCGTGCGCGGCGTACCCGCGTCCTATCTGCGCACGTCGCGTGGCGCGCGCGAACTGGTGCGTCCGATCGGCGAAGACCTGTTTCGCTGAGCGGTTCTCGGGCGGGATGCGCTCCGTGGTCCCGTCCTCCTCCGGAGGCGTGGCCAGTCGTCGGCCGGGACCACGGAGCGCATCCCGCTCGAGCGCCGGTCGTGGGGTGGCAAAACGGAGCACAACCCCGTTGGCGCAACGTGACAGTTGCGCCCACCTGCTCGACGAAGTGAGCGCCCTAATTGCCCCTCAGAGCCGCGCGAACCAAGGTGCGAGGCCGACACCGAAAAACTCCAGGAGAGCGCGCGATGAAGATGGGTGTGATGTTCGACTTCCGCAATCCCGAGCCGTGGCGCAAGCCGTACCCGGAGTTCTACAAGTCGCAGATCGACCAGATCGTGCGGACCGAGGAACTCGGATTCGACAACTGCTGGCTGACCGAACACCACTTCGTCGAGGACGGCTACAACCCGGCGACGCTGACCGTCGCCGCGGCGGTCGCGGCGCGCACCCACCGCATCCGCATCGGCACCTTCGTGCTGCTGATGCCGTTCCACAACCCGGTGCGCCTGGCCGAGGACGTCGTCAGCGTCGACATCCTTTCCAACGGCCGTTTCGATCTCGGCGTCGGCCAGGGTTATCGCGCCGGCGAGTTCAGCGCATTCAAGATTCCGCGCAAGGAGCGCGCGCCACGGATGCAGGAAGGCATCGAGCTGGTCGAGAAGCTGTTCAACGAAAAGAACGTGACGTTCAACGGCCGCTTCACGCAGGTCGAGGGCATGACGCTGTATCCCCGGCCCGTGCAGGAGCCGCTGCCGATCTGGATCGGCTGCCGCGCCGAAAAGGCCACCGCGCGGGCGGCGCGCATGGGCTTTCACCTGATGGCGACGATCGGGCCGGATCCGGCACCCACCTACCGCCAGCAGCTCAAGGACGCCGGGCGCAATCCCGCCGACTTCAACGTCGCGCAACTGCGCGTGGTCTACACCGCCAAGACCGCCGACCAGGCCTGGGAAGAAGCGGCGCCGCATCTCCATCACATGCTCCGGCTGTACGGCGTGTGGCTGTCGGAAGCCAACGACGCCGAAGGTGACGCCGCGATGAGCGAGATCCCGCCGCCGGAAAAGCTGCGTCACTCACCGTATGCCGAAGGGATGATGATCGGCACGCCCGACGAGGTCGCACGCAAGATGGAGAAATTCCGCAGCGAGTTCGACTGCTCGCACTTCGTCATGGGCACGCAGCTGCCCGGCGCCGACCCGGCCAAGGTCCGGCGCGCGCTGGAACTGTTCGCCAAGGAAGTGATGCCGAGCTTCCAGACCAGGTGACGAACGCGACGACCCCCGGGCTGTGCCCGGGCGACGCGATAAGACAGGAACCGTAGCCCGGACGACGTCCGGGGATCCCGTCGAACAATCCCGGGCCACGCGACTCGACTCCTTGCATACTGGGCGCCGTCGCACGAGCGGGAGGAGCAGCGCCATGAGCGGAACCAGCAAGTCCGAAACGCCGGTCCTGATCGATTTTCGCGAGAAGATGAGCCGCGGCGTGCTGCCGCAGTGGATCGTCGATCACCTCGACGAATACGAGCGCGATCCGGAGAAGGGGCACCTGTGGGATGCGCGTCCCTTCGGCGGCGGCGAACGGACGCCGTGCATGCTGCTGACCACGCGCGGCCGCAAGACCGGTCGCCAACTCACGCTGCCGCTGATCTACGGGCGCGACGGCGACGACGTGATCATCGTCGGCTCCAAGGGCGGCGCGGCCGAGAATCCGGCGTGGATGAACAACCTGTTGGCGGATCCGAATGTCGGCGTCCAGGTCGCCGCCGATCAGTACCACGCCACCGCGCGCGTGTCCTCGGGCGCCGAGCGTGCGCGCCTGTGGGACATGATGGCCAAGGTGTATCCGCCGTATCTCGATTACCAGTCGCGCACGCAGCGCGAGATCCCGGTGGTCGTGCTTTCGCGAAAGAAGTGAGCTGACGCCGCGGTGAGCCGGGTTCTGGCGCTCTGCGGCGGCGTCGGCGGCGCCAAGCTCGCCGCCGGCCTGGCCGACGTCGTGCCGTCCGGAGACCTGCTCGTCGCGGTCAACACCGGCGACGATTTCGAGCACTTGGGACTGCCGATCTGTCCGGACATCGACTCGACGCTCTACGCGCTCGCGGGTCTCAACGACGTGCAGCGCGGCTGGGGCCGGTGCGACGAGACCTGGAATTTCATGACGTGCCTGGGCGAGCTCGGCGGGCCGACGTGGTTCCGGCTCGGCGATCGCGATCTGGCCACGCACGTCTGGCGCGGCGCGCGGCGTGCGAGCGGCGCGAGCAACACCCAGGTGACGCAGGAGCTTGCGACGGCGATGGGCATCGGCTGCCAGGTCGTGCCGATGAGCGACGATCCGGTGCGCACCGTTGTCGTCACCGACGAAGGACCGCTCGCCTTCCAGGAATATTTCGTCGGCCGGCAGTGCCAACCTGCGGTGCGCGCCCTCGAATACCACGGCGCCGAGTCCGCGACGCTGCAGCCGCAGATCCTCGACGCGCTGCGATCGCCGGACCTGTCGGCGATCGTGATCTGCCCGTCGAACCCATGGCTCAGCATCGGGCCGATGCTCGCGATGCCCGCGCTGCGCAAGGCGCTGCAGAAGGGCTCGGCACCGGTGATTGCGGTCTCGCCGCTGATCGGAGGTCGTGCGGTGAAAGGCCCGACGGCGAAGATCATGCGCGAGCTGAACCTGCCGACCACCGCGGCCGGCATCGCGCGCTGCTATCTGCCGCTGCTCAGCACGCTGGTGATCGACTCATCCGACGCCGCGCAGCGCGACGACGTGCTCGCCGAAGGCTGCGATGCGATCGTCACCGACACGCTGATGCCGGATCGCGCCGCCCGCCGGCGGCTGGCCACCGTGGTGATGGACGCCGTGGCGGGCGACTGATCGCGAGATCAGGTGCAGGGCGCGAAGCTGACGCGCCCGTCGGCGCAGCGATGCACCGCACCCGCGGCGCTCGACTTGGCCTGGACGGTGACGGCCGCGGCCGCCTGCTTGTTCGCCGTCTTTTCCGCGTGCGAGACCCAGTGCGCGGCGCCCAGCGCGCCGATCACCGCGAAACCGATCCCGAGGGTGATCCAGAGCGTCTTGTCGGACTTCTGTTCGTAGGTCCGCGTGCGCGTGGCGGTCAGGACGGGCAGTTGCTGCGACATGTTTTCGGCTCCAGCCGGGTTCGAGGTCCGCGGATACTGCTCGGCGCGACGGTTCTTCGACGCCAGAAGACCGACACAAGGCCGTTGGCGGCAGCCGAACGTCACTTGAACGGTTCCGGGAACCCCCTCGAACGTGACCGAGGTCGCGTCAGCGGCCGAAGAACGCCCGTGCCACGCGGTTGAACTCCTCGGGCGCCTCGTACTGCGGCCAGTGCGCGCCGTCGGCCTCCATCACGTAGAGCGAACCGTTCGGGATGCGCTTGACCGCGGCCTGCGCGCACTCGAGGTCGTGGATCGGGTTGTCGCGCGTCCACAGCAGCATCGTCGGGTGCCGGATCCGCTCGAGCGGCAGCAGGAACTCGTCGTGGCGCGGCAGCATGCGGTTGACCTGCGGCGTGACGTCGCGGCCCTCGGGCATCAGGTAGTACTGCAGGCGCAGTTCGACCAGCTCGTCGGTGACCAGGCGCCGATGGTTGCTCGGATGGATCAGCCACTCGATGCGGTGCTTGACCGCCTCGAACGTCGGCGCAACGCCCGCCGCCTTCTTCGAGCGCTCCATCAGGTCGACCAGGTCCGCCCGTCCCTTCTCGCTGACGATCGGAATGCCGGCGCCGGTGTTGAGCATCAGCCGATCGACGCGATCGGGATGGTTCACGGCCAGGAATCCCGACACCCACCCGCCCAGCGACTCGCCGGACAGGTGCGCCTTGGCGATGCCCAGCGCATCCATCAGCTCGACCACCTGTTCGGCGAGCACGATCGGCGTGTACTCCATCGCCTTGCGGTTCGACATCGCGTGACCGACGTAGTCGAAGGCGATGCAGCGGAACTGGTTCGACAGCGCCACCAGGTTCTTGCAGTAGGCCTCCAGGTGCCCGCCGATGCCGTGCTGGAACAGGATCGCGGGCGCGTCCGGAGCGCCGGCTTCGGCGACGCGGATGCGACCGAACGTCGGCGTGTCGACATAGCGGATCGTGCTGCCGACGAAATCGAGCCACAGGCTCATGCGACCACCCCGCGAAGTGGAACCAGCGGGCAGGGCGCATCAGCCAGGCACACGACTCCCGTACCCATTGCTACGCAAACACCGTGTCGCCGTGTGCTCATTCGGTAGTTTCCTTGTGCAGTGACTCGAGATGGCCGGCGAGGATCAGCTTCCACTCGTCCAGCAGTTCGCGGAACAGCGCATCGTCGCGCTGCCACAGCGCGCGCACCGACAGGCCGCGCACGATGCTGATGGTCAGCCACAACAGCTTCTTCGCTTTCTTCTCCGGCAGGCCGCGCTCGACCAGCACGCGCAGCCAGGCGGTCTCGACGGCCAGGCGGCTTTCGCGCGTGTACCCGTAGATCCGGTCGCGCAGCGCGCGATCCTTGCTGCCGGCCAGCACGAGGTCCAGCGTCGTCGCGAAATCCGGCCCGAGGAAGAAGTCGATGCAGTCCTGGATGATCGCCTCGATCGGATCGCCGCCGGCGCGCGCTTCGTTCGCGCGTCGCTGTCCGCGTTCGAGGCTGTCGCGCATCAAGGTCTCGGCGGTGGCGAGCACGAGGCTGTCCTTGGTGCGGAAGTGGTACTGCATCGCGCCGCGCGAGACCTTGGCCACGCGCGCGACCTCGTCGGTGCGCAGTCCGGCGTAGCCCTTGCGGCGCAGCACGATCGCCGCGGCTTCGAGCACGCGGCTGCGCGTCTCGTCGGTGCGCTCGGCCTGCGTGCGGCGGACTTTGCGTTTGGTGTTGCCGGTCACCCCGGGCTTCGCCCGGGCCACGCGCTTGGCGGCCGCCGTAGCCCGGGCCAAGCCCGGGAGGCTCTCAACACTCGACATGGATACACCCTTCGATGATGTGCACGGGGTATGTGCGCAGCGGCTCGCTGCAAGGCGAAGCCGTGGCCGCGCCGGTGGCGATGTCGAAGCCGCAGAAGTGCCAGCCGCAGATGACGTTGGTGCCGTCGATCGCGCCTTCCTCGGACAGCGACGCGGCCTCGTGCGTGCAGGTGTCGTCGGTGACGTAGTAGGTGCCGCCGATGTTGTAGATCGCGACCTTGGTGCCGTCGGGCAGTGTCGCGTTTCTGATCTCGTCTTCGAACAGGTCGGCCGCGGCAAGTGACAGGGAGTGCAGGGTCATGAGGGATCTCAGAGCATCGTGGTGCCGCCGTTGACGCTGATGACCTGTCCGGTGACGAACGAGGCTTCCTCGCCCGACAGGTACAGCACCATCGAGGCGACCTCGGCCATCGTGCCGGGACGACCCATCGGCACGATGCTGGTGACCTTGCGCACCAGTTCCGGATCCCGCGCCGCGACCTCGTCGAGCTGCGGCGTCGAGACCACGCAGGGCGCCACGGTGTTCACGGTGATGCCGTCCTGTGCGAATTCGCGCGCCAGACCCGTGGTCATGCCGTGCATGCCGCCCTTGGCCGCGTTGTAGGCGGCGTGATCGAACAGGCCGTTGCGCACCGAGTCCGCGCCCAGGTTCACGATGCGCCCGTAACGCTGCGCCTTCATCACCGGCAGCGCGTACCAGCAGCACCAGATGCAGGTCCACAGGTTGCGGTCGACGGTCGCGCGCAGCGTCTCGGGCGTGTGGTCGAGGAACGGCCGCAGGATGCCGCCGCCGGCGTTGTTGGCCAGGATGTCGAGCCGCCCGAAATGCGTCGTCGCGGCCTTGATCGTCCGTTCGGCCACGTCCTGGAGCGACAGGTCGCCGGCTTCGGTGACGACCTCCGCGCCGCCGGCACGCAGGCGTGCGGCGGACTCGTCGAGGCCCTTGGCATCGAGATCCGCCATCACCAGCTTTGCGCCTTCCTGCGCGTAGCGTTCGGCGATCGCAAAGCCGATGCCGCGCGCGGCCCCGGTGACGACGGCGACGCGGCCTTCCAGAACGCGTCGCGCGTTCATGCCGCGGCCTGCTCGATGACACCGACCTTGCCGAACGCCGGCGTCGGCGTGCTGCCCCAGGTGTCGAGTGTTCCCGGCACCGGTTCGAGCAGCCGCGCTTCGCGCGCGCCCTGCTCGGGAAAGGTCTCCATGCCGAAGCTGTATTCGACCGTCATGCGATCCGGATCCAGCCAGTACAGGAAGATGCTTTCCGACGGCTGGTGCCGGCCCGGGCCGAACACGATCTCGACGCCGTTCTGCTTCATCCGGTTCATGCCGCGACCGATGTCGTCGATGTCCGTGACCATGAAGTTGACGTGGTTCAGGTGGTTCTCGGTGCCGGTGAGAATGGCCATCGAATGATGCAGCGGGTTCGGATGGCAGCGCAGGAAGGCGGCGAAGCCCGGCACGAAGTCGGAGATCGCGAACCCGAGCTTGCCGGTGAGCCACTGCAGCGCACCGTCGAAGTCCGACACGTTGAGCACGACGTGGCCGAGCCGTTCGATCTTCGCCACGGTGGGCTGATACGCCTGGGCCAGCTGCATCATCTGCACGAAGTACTCGATGCACAGGCCGCTGCCCGGCAGGCGGAAGCGGAATGCGGCGACGGTCCTGAGCGACTTCAATTCCTCCACCGAAACCGGCTCGATCGCCAGTCCGATGCCCGCGACGTACTCGCGCGCCGCCTCGAGGTCCTTGCGGCTTTCGAGCTCGAAGCCGATGCGCTTGAGGCCCGGGGCGTCCGCCCGATACAGCAGCATGTTGTGGTGATCGCGCGAGCAGCGAAGCGCAGCGCTCGCGTCGTCGGATTCGGTGACCGCCAGGCCGACGAGGTCGCGGTAGAACGCCGTGCTCCGGGCCACGTCGGTGACGTTGAGGGCGACGTAGCCCAGGCGCTTGTAACGGAACGGGACGGGTGCGGTGCTCATGGTCGTCGGCTCACAGGATGATGCTGATGCGGCCGTTGGGCTTGAGACCTTCCATGTCCAGGATGCAGCGCTTCTCGCGGATGCGAAGGCCGTCCGGCGTCACCGCGATGCGATAGCGGTAGCTGCCGATGTAGGTCTCGGTCAGACCCATCTTGGTGCGGTAGGTGAGCACCGCGGCGCCGACGTCGAGCTCGTCGTCCTTGCGTCCGCGGATGCGCACGTTGCTGACCAGGTGGCGCGTCTTGGACTTCGGGAACTCGGCGTGCGCGGTGCGCTTGAGCAGCCGCTCGACGCGCTGCTCGAGGCGGAAGCGATCGTCCGCCACGTAGAACAGCGCGTTGTCGGGCGAGGCATCGGCCGGCGTGTCGGTGGTGGGCACGTAGTACGCGCCGTCGGCGGTGAACAGGCCCAGCCATTCCTTCAGACGCCACTCGTCGAGCATCTCCGCCTCCAGGAACATGAAGTCCTCGACCTGCTCGCGCGTGACGGTCTCGATCGCGACGGTGCTCATCGGGTTTCCTCGCGCGCCATCGCGGTCGCGCCGGTGCGGCGCTGCCACTCGTTCCAGAACACGCGCATCTGCAGCTCGTCGTCGTAGTTGACCTTGTCCTTGATCATGCCCTTGGACATGTCGTTCCACGGCGCTTCCTTCATCGCCTCGTAGCCGCGCTGGCACTGCTCGAGCGCTTCGACGTCGTCGGGCGTCGCGAAGCCGCCCGGTCCGAGGAATTCGAGGAAGTTGGAGAGGCGGAACTTGCGCGCCCAGGGGCTCTCGTCCTGCGGCGCGAGCGCCCAGCCGGACACCTGCATCGCGTCGGGCGCCGTCGGGAAATACGTGCGAACCGTGATCGCCATGATGTCGTTGATCACCAGGTTCGGAAAAATGAACATGTTGCGATTGAGCGTGGCGATGCGGTCCGCGCGGGCTTCGCCGAAGCGCTCGACCAGGCGCGCGCGCACCTTGGCCAGCTCGACCTTGCCCTCCTCGCCCCACAGCGGAATCCACTGCGCGACCGGCCGGCCCCACGGCGCCTTGTACTCGATCACCGCGTGGCCGTTGCCCAGGTCGTACCCGGTGCCGTCGAACGGAACCGGCGACATGCTGCCCTGCATGTTCTTCAGGTAGTCGACGTACGTCGCGTGCGTGTTGATCGCGTGATAGCCGTCGATGGAGTTCTCGGTGAGCAGCTTCCAGTTCGCGCGGATCTGGTACTCCTGCGTGCCACCGACCAGCGTCATGCCGACCTCGGACTGGTCCGCGATGATGTCGATCCACTCCTTGGCGTTGGCCAGGTAGTCGCTCAGCGACTGCACGTTCCTGTCGAAGCAGATGAACCAGAAGCCGCGGTAGGAATCGATGCGCGGCACCGGCACGAGGTTGCCGGCGCCATTGGCGTTGAAGTCGGCCGGATAGCACTCCGCTCCGGGCTGGCTCTTCAGCGTGCCGTCCGAGCCGAACACCCAGCCGTGATAGAAGCACTGGAAACTCTTGGCATTGCCCTTGCGCTCGCGGCAGACCTGCGCGCCGCGATGCGGACAGGCGTTGAAGAACGCGTTGATCTTCTTCGTCGCATCGCGCGTGAACAGGATGCTGCGCTTGGCCACGATGCGTGAGACGAAGTCGCCCGGCTTCACCAGCTCCGATTCGTGGCCCAGGTACAGCCAACACGTGTCGAAGATGCGGCGGTACTCGTCGCGAAAGACCTGCGTGTCGGTGAAACTGCGGCGCGAGACCTTGAAGATGTGGCGCGCCGGGTCGTGCCAGACGGCGGGCTGCTCGGGGGTGAGGGGCATGTTCATCTGATCCATTCCTTTGGCTCCCTCTCCCCACGCGGCTTCATCGTGCGGGGAGAGGGGATTGGGTTCGTGTCACGTCCGCGCGCTGTCCAGCAACTCCGGGAAATCGGATTCGAAGAACTCGCACTCACCGCGCTGCCCCGACTGGCGCCGCTGCGCTTCGCTGGCACGCAGCTCGGTGCGGCGGATCTTCCCCGACACGGTCTTGGGCAGATCGCAGAATTCGACGATGCGGATCTTCTGGTACGGCGCCAGGCGCGCGCGCGTGAAGGCGAGGATCGACTTCGCGGTCTCGCGATCGGGGCTGAATCCGGGCTTGAGGATCACGCAGGCCTTGGGCACGCACAGGCGCTTGGGATCCGGGCTTTCGACCACCGCGGCCTCGGCCACCGCTTCGTGCTCGATCAGCGCGCTCTCCAGTTCGAACGGCGAGATGCGGTAGTCGCTGGACTTGAACACGTCGTCGGTGCGGCCGACGAACCAGAAGAAGCCGTCGGCGTCGCGCGAGGCGACATCGCCGGTGCCGTAGTGCGAGCCGCCGAGCGCCTTCTTCGATTTCTCCGCATCGCCCGCGTAGCCCGCCATCACGCCGGCCGGCCGCGGATCGAGTTTCACCGACACCTCACCTTCGCCGACGGGCTTGCCGTCGCCGTCGAGCAGGTCCAGTGCGTAGCCCGGCAACGGCCGACCCATCGATCCGTAGCGCACTTCCTGTCCGGGCGGATTGCCGAGCGTCGCGGTGGTCTCGGTCTGGCCGTAACCCTCACGGATCTCGTGGCCCCAGGCCGCTTTCACGCGCTCGATCACTTCGGGATTGAGCGGCTCGCCGGCGCTGACCAGTTCGCGCAGCTTCACCGGGTACTTCGTCAGGTCCTCGAGGATCAGCGCGCGCCAGGCGGTCGGCGGCGCGCACAGCGTCGTGACGCCGCAGCGCACGACCGTGGCCAGCGTCCTGGCCGCATCGAATCGACCCTGGTTGTAGATGAAGATCGTTGCGCCGATGGTCCAGGGCGAGAAGAAGCAGCTCCATGCGTGCTTGGCCCAGCCCGGCGTGCTGATGTTGAAGTGCACGTCGTCCGGCTGCAGGCCCAGCCAGTACAGCGTCGACAGGTGTCCCACCGGATAGCTGCGCTGCGTGTGCAGCACCATCTTGGGCTTGGACGTCGTGCCCGAGGTGAAGTACAGGACGCAGGGATCATCGGCGCGGGTTTCGCCGTCGGGCTCGAAGTCGGCCGAGGCATCTGCACTGGCGGCGTAGTCGGTCCAGCCATCCGGAGCGCCGCCGACCACCACGCGTACGCAGCGATCCGCCAGGCCCGCGAACTTCCCGGTGTTGGACGCATCGACGATCACCGCGCGCATCTGCCCGCGCTCGATGCGATCGTGCAGGTCGGCCTCGGACAACAGCATCGTCGCCGGGCTCAGCACCGCGCCGATCTTCATCGCCGCGAGCATCAGCTCCCACAGCTCCACCCGGTTGGGCAGCATCACCAGCAGACGATCGCCGCGCCCGATGCCCAGGCCGCGCAGGAAGTTGGCGGCGCGGTCCGAGGCCACGCGCAGCTCCTCGAACGTGCGGGACGACTCGGCCCCCGCCTCCTCCACGATCCACAGCGCGCGCCGCGAATTCCCGCGCGCCAGATCGTCGAAATGGTCCAGCGCCCAGTTGAACGTGGGCATCTGCGGCCAGCGGAACTCGGCCATCGCCCGGGCGTAATCGCGCCGGTGACGCACCAGCAGGTCACGTGCGGCGCGGAATTCGGAAGTCCCGCTCATGGGGTGGCTCCTGGCACAGGGGCAGCCACCATATCGCCGTCGCCCACAACATTCAAGCTGTACGGCTTGTAAATGAACGGAGCGCCGGGTCGGCTAGCCCGGGATGAACAGGAAGGCGTGGATCAGCTCGATCACCGCGCGCAGTTCGGCGCCGTCGAACACGTCGCGCCCGGTGAGAAGCTGGACCTCGGCCGAAACCGAGAACGGCGTGCCGCCGAGCCCGATCACCGCGTAGTAGAGCCGCGCCGGCTCACCCTTGCGCACGACCCCGGCCCTCTGGCCGCTGCGGATCAACCGGCAGACCTGCGCGAACGACTCGCGCAGTCCGCCGTCGATCAGCCATGTGATGCGCTCGCTGCCCTGCGTGCTCTGCTGCGTCATGATCCGGTGCAGCTGCGGCGTGCGCGCGGAGAACTCGACGAAGTTCTCGATGAAGGCCCGCAACCCGGCGCGCGGATCGTTCGCATCGATGCGATCCAGCTTCGCCTGCAGCGCGTTGCGATAGCGCTCGATCACGTCGCCCATCGTCGCGCGCCAGAGCAGCTCCTTGGACTGGAAGTGGTAGATCAGCAGCGGATGGCTGATGGCGGCGCGATCGGCGATCGCGCGCGTCGAGGTTCCGGCAAAACCGAACGCGCCGAAGCATTCGAGCGCCGCATGCAGGATGCGTTCGCGCATCTCGCTGCCGCGATCGCGGCGCGCCGACATTCCGTCCTGCGCCGCGACCGGCGCGGGGACGTGGGTCGGCTCGGTGGTCAGGCGTGCGGCGTGGCTCTGGCGCCGGCCGCGCGCGTTCTTCTTGCTGGCGCCGGACCTGACCGTCGCGGGCGTCTTGGACGGCACGAGCTCAGCCGGCGACCAGGAACTTGCCGAAGAGCGCGGTCTCGACCGCGACGGTGTCCATGAACTCGACGACGCTGCCGATGCGTCCGTCCTCGATGCGCAGCACCATCGCGTAGTGCGGCTGCGCATAGGGCAGCGCCGACGGACCCGCGCCTTCTCCGGAGGCCAGGCCCACCGCGCGATCGCCCTCGACGATGAGTTCCTGGCAGCGCAGCTGCAGCGGCTGCTGGAAACTCCCGAGCGCGCCGACCAGCGTGTCCTTGATCAGCTGGCGTCCCTTCATCTCGCTGGAGACCGGCGTCGTGCCGATGATCCGATAGGTCGCGTCGTCCGCCAGCAGGTCGAACGCGTCGGCAAAGCGGCCCGCGCACAGCAGGTCCATGTAGCGCTGCGCGACCTCGCGCGTCGTGGGGGCGGTCTGGCTCATCGGTCTCTCCTTGCGCTCATTTGCCGAGAATCTGTTGCAGGGCGCGGTCCAGCGCCGCGGCCGGATCGGCCGGCGCCTGGGCCGCCCGATAGCCGACGTGCACGTCCGGACGCACGAGGATCGCGCCGTCATCGCCGATCTCGCGCCGCCGTGCCCATGTACCGTCGACGTCCTTCACGTCGGTCCCGCCCGCGCCGATCGAGATCACGTCGACGGGCACGCGACCGCGTTCGCCCGCATGTCGGGCGGCCTCGCGCCACGCACGATCGTTCGAACCCGTCAGCAGCACGAATCGCCCGCGGCCGCACAGGTCGTGGGTCGAGACGCGTTGTCCGTCCTTCTCGACCCAGGCGTGCGGCAGGCGGTGGCCCGGTCGCGACGTCGGCGTGTAGACATCGCCCATGCTGCCGCGCGGCGGCGGCGCCGAGCCGTCGCCGATCACCGCATCGCCCTCGTAGCGGAAGCCCAGTTCCATGTCGTGCGCCTGGAACTCCATGCGCTGCGTGCCGACGACCTCGTCCATGCGCGCGCGGAACCACTCGCCTTCGTCCGTATCCGACAGCAAGGTCGTGATCTGCAGCGCGTTGAGTTCCGGCGGCGCGCCGGGGATCAGCCCGAACCCGGCGTCGGTGACGACGTGGTTCATGAACGTCATCAGCGCCCAGCGCGTGTTGCGCGCGGCAACCGGCCGTCGCTCCTGCTCGTAGGTGTCGAGCAGCGATGCGCCCGCCTCGCCCTTGATCACCGCGGCGAGCTTCCACGCGAGGTTGTGAGCGTCCTGTATGCCCGAGTTGAGCCCCAGGCCGGTGGTCGGCGGATGGCGGTGCGCGGCATCGCCCAGGATCAGGCAGCGGCCGACGCGATATTTGGTCGCCAGCACCGCTTCGACGATCCAGTGGCTGACCTTGTGCACCTCGATCGCCAGGTCGGGGATGCGCAGCAGCTTGCGGATGCGCGGGACGATGTCGTTCTCGTTGAAATCCGGATCGTTGGGCTGGAACGCGAAGTGGAACACCCACTCCTTCGAATGCCGGTCGTAGGCGTTGGGACCCATCGCCACCATCACGCCGCTGCCCCAGCCGCTGCCGCCTTCGGGATTGGCGAACCAGCGGATCAGCGGCGAGTCGTCGTCGATGTACGGGGAGAAATCCGCCGTCATGTGCGTGCTGACCATGTCCACCAGGTTGGTCGGTCCCTGCAGCTCGATCCCCAGCGCGGGATTGATCGTCCGGCCGCGGTCGGCGCCGCACAGGTACTGCGAGCGCACCTCGAACTCCTCGCCGGTGTCGAGGTTCTTCACCACCGACGTGACGCCGTTGTCGTCCTGCGTGAAACGCATCAGCTCGTGGCTGAACAGCACTTTCGCGCGCGGGCTCTTCTCGGCGAACTCGCGCAGCAGCGGCTCCATGCGCAGCTGCGGCAGATTGCCCGAACGTGTCGGGCTGTCGGCGGTGTAGGCCGCTTCGAGCTTGCCGCCGCCGAACGCGTCCATCTTGTAGAGCAGCTTGCGGTCGAGCGGACCGTCGCCCCACAACGACGTCATCCACACCACGCAGCCCATGTGCTCCATCGGCGTGCCGCGCGCGTAGATCGTGTCCGCGATGCCGTGCTCGCGAAAGATCTCCATCGTGCGCTGGTTGTAGTAATGGGCCTTGGGCAGGTGCGAGGTCGTGGCGTGGCGTTCGACCAGCACGTTGTCGATGCCGCGCGCGGACAGAAAGATCGACAGGCTCAGGCCGGCCCCGCCGCCACCGCAGATCAGGACCGGCGTTTCGAGGGATTTGCTCATGGTTCAGACCACCGGCTGGATGGGATTGCAGGTGCGGCCCACATCGCGGCGCAGCTGCTGGAGCGGCGCGTTGTCGGGAGAGGGCGAGGATTGATCGGCGACCAGGCGAGCGAGCAGCCTGCGCGCACGTTGCGCCGCGACGTCCGATGCGAACATCACGGGGTTGGCTTCTTCGAGCGTGCGTGTGCCGAGCATGCGCTGCTGCGCCTCGATGACGACCTGGTCCTGGCCTTCGAACGCGCCCTTGATGACCTGGCGCCACAGCTCGCCCGCGGCCGGATCGTCCTGCTTGTAGGCGCGCGTGATGCCCCAGAAGTAGTAGGTGTGCGTCGCGTCCTTGGGCGTGAGGATGTCGGTGCCGTAGATCCACGCGCCTTCGGTGCGCGGGCGGCCCGGATGCGTGATGCCGACGTCCAGCAGCATGTGCGCGGGCGCATCCCAGCGCATGTAGGCCCAGTGATCGACCGGGTCGCCTTCCTTGTGGCCCTCGAAGATCATGTGGAAGGCCGGCATCGCGTCGCAGTCCGGCGCCCAGCGGTTCGAATAGATCGTGGTGCCCTTCTCGATGGTCTGCAGCTTGCTCGCGGTGTAGCCCGCGCTGGACAGCAGGCCCTCGTGCACGAACTCCGAATGCGCGAGGTCCAGCAGGTTGTCGGTGATCAGCTCGAAGTTCGCGGCCATCTCGATGACGCCGCCGACGAACGCGAGCTCGGGATCCAGGTGGCACGAGAAATCCGGGATCGTCGCGGGATCGGCCTTCTCCGCATCGCCGAACCAGAGCCAGACCAGGCCGTGGCGCTCGACCGCGTGGAAACCCGGCGTCTTCATCCGCGGCGGGATCATGCCGTCGCCGTGCGGATTCAGGACGCAGGCGCCGGAGGCGTCGAAGCGCAGCCCGTGGTACGGACACTGCACGACGTCACCGATCAGCTTGCCCATCGACAGCGGCGCCATCCGGTGCGGACAGGCGTTGCCGATCGCCGCGATCTCGCCGTTCTCCCTGCGATAGAGCAGCACCGGCTGCTCGAGGATCGTGCGCTCGAACAGGCCGCGCCCGATCTCGCTGGACCACGCGGCGACGTACCAGGCGTTGCGCAGATAGCGGGAGGGGATCATGTCGCGCCTCGCTCAGCTGGGCTCGTCGACGATCTCGTTCTCGATGTGGCCGAGCCGTTCGATCTCGACGCGCACGATGTCGCCGGCCTTCATGTAGATGCGCGGATTGCGCACGGCGCCGACGCCGGCGGGCGTGCCGGTCAGCACCAGGTCGCCGGGCTCGAGCGTCATCGCCTGCGACAGGTGCTCCACCATCGAATACACGTCGAACACCATCTCGCGCGTGTTCGAGTCCTGGCGCGACTCGCCGTTGACGAAGCACTGGATGCGCAGCGACTGCGGATCGGGAATCTCGTCCGCGGTGGTGATCCAGGGTCCGAACGGACAGTGCGTGTCGAAGGATTTGCCGACCACGAACTGCGTGGTGCGCATCTGCCAGTCGCGAACGCTGACGTCGTTGGCGCAGCAGTAGCCGGCGATCGCGGCCTTGGCCTGTTCGCGCGTGGCGTGCTTGGTGCGGCGCCCGATCACGAACGCGAGCTCGGCCTCGTAGTCCAGCTTGTCGGACACGCGCGGCAGGTTCACCGGCTCGTAGGGCTCGTGCGTGGACGTGGTCATCTTCGAGAACCATGTCTGCACCGTCGGCAGGTCCATCTTCGCCTCGGCCGCGTGATCCTTGTAGTTGAGGCCGAGCGCCAGGATCTTGCCCGGCCGCGTGACCGGTGCGCCGAGCCTCACGTCCTTCAGCGCGTGGTCGCCCGGCCCTTTGGCGCGCTCCGACAACGCACCGCGCAGACGATCGAGGCGCTCGAGGATGCCGATCATCGTCGTCGGCGCGTCGTGCAGGTGCTTGCCGATGTCGACGACGCGATCATCCGCGGTGATCAGCGCGGGTCGCATCGGACCGCTGCCGATGCTGTACATGGCCAGGCGCATGGGCGCGTCTCCTCCTGGAAATGATGGCAGTCAACGATCTTGACCATATGGTAAGAATCTGGAGAATGCAATCCGGCGCCAGAGGGCAGCCGAGCCTGGAGGAGAAGCGGACATGTCGAACGAAGTCGTGCCCTACAAGCTCGCGCACTACGTGATCCGCGCCAAGCGCTTCGCGGAGATGCTCGCGTGGTACCGCCGGGTGTTCCACCTGAAGACCTCGTTCGAAGCGCCGGTGATCGCCTTCCTCACCTATGACGAGGAGCATCACCGCATCGCCTTTCTCAACACCGCGC
Organism: Panacagrimonas sp.; assembly: GCF_020697055.1. Taxonomy (GTDB): domain Bacteria; phylum Pseudomonadota; class Gammaproteobacteria; order Nevskiales; family Nevskiaceae; genus Panacagrimonas. The sequence goes on from NZ_JAJFBP010000002.1 coordinate 150,161, forward strand.
ACCTGCCCGAACCCGACACGATGCGCACGGGCATCGATCACATCGCGTTCACCTACCGCTCCATCGGCGACCTGCTGGACAACTACGCGCGGCTGCGCGACGCGGGCATCACCCCGTTCTGGTGCATCAACCACGGCATGAGCACCTCGATGTACTACCGTGATCCGGACGGCAACGAGGTCGAGCTGCAGATCGACAATTTCCCTTCGATGGACGACTGCAAGGCCTGGTTTTCTTCGGAAGCCTTTGCCGCCAACCCGCTGGGCGTGCAGTTCGATCCCGAGGTGCTGCTGCAGAAGTTCCGCTCCGGCGCGGCCGAGAGCGACCTGGTCAAGCAGGGCAGCGCGCCGCTGCCCAAGGAACGCGAGTACGTGTTCGACAAACTGCCGCCGCCACCCGCCTGACGCCGCCATGACCGAATCCCCGATGGATCGCGCCCGCTCCGCCTGCGAAGCGCTGTGCGCCACCTACGCCGCGATGGCCGACGCCTCGCGCGCCGACGACTTCGCCGCGCTGTTCGCGCCCGACGGCGTGTTCGACCGCATGGGCACCGAGCTGGTGGGACGCGACGCGATCCGCGCGATCATCGCCGGCCGTCCTCCGGGCACGTGGTCCCGGCACGTCAACAGCAACGTGCGGATCAGCGTGGCCGCCGACGGTCGCAGCGCCACCGGCACCTGCGACCTTGCGATGGAGCGCGGCATCGCCGGAGATCCCAAGGTCGAGCAGCTGCGCGGCGCCTATACCGATCAATACGTGCTGACCGGCGAGGGCTGGCGGTTCCGCCGCCGCGCGTTTCGACTCGCGGACTGACGGTCCGGCCTCGCAGTTCCCGCTGCGGCGTATCAGGCGCCGCCCGGCTATCGCCCGACCGGACCCGCCGATACGCTCCACGACGGATCCGCCGTGCGGAGTTCGATCGATGCCTGACGAGGGTCTGGCCCCCGCCTACACCACGATGCGCCAGATGGCCGAGCGGCTGTGGGCCGACACCCGCGCGGGACGACGGCAGCTCGGCGCGGCGATCGCGCAGGTTCCGGTCGGCCGCTACACCGAGGCCGACTGGTTCGCCGGAGAGCGCCGCGCGCTGTTCAATGCAAGCCTGCCGTTGTGCCTGGGCCACGCGTCCGAACTGCCCGCTCCGGGTTCGGTCCTGCGCGTCGATGCGGCGGGCCAACCGTTGCTGGTGACGCGCGACAAGCAGGGTGCGCTGCACGGGGTTGTCAACGTGTGCCGTCATCGCGGCATGCGGCTGGTCGAAGAGCGCGCCTGCACGCGGCCGACGCTCGCCTGCCCGTATCACGGCTGGACCTACGAGCTCGACGGCCGCCTGCGCCACGTTCCGCACGCCGAGGCTTTCGACGGTCTCCCGGGCGACGGCGCGTTCGATCTGATCCGCTTCCCGGTCGTCGAGCGGGCGGGCTTCATCTGGGGCGCGCCGCAGCCCGGCACGACGCTCGATCCCGACGCGGGGCTCGGCCCCGTGATCGGCGATCTCGAATGGCTGGGCACGCAGGACTCGGTGGTCTTCCGGCGCATGGAGACCGAACGCGCCTGCAACTGGAAACTCGTGATGGAGGCCTTCATGGAGGCCTATCACATCCGCACGCTGCACCGGGATTCGATCTACCCGTTCCTGCTCGACGCCCAGGCCGACTGGGAACAGCACGGACCGCACCAGCGGATGGTCGTGGCACGACGCCAGTGCGAGCAGGAACCGCAGGCCTGGTTCGAGGATGCGCGCCGCGTGCGTGACCTGTGGTCCTTCAGCCACCTCGTGTTCCCAAACCTGGTCGTCATCACGCACCCGACCTACGCCAGCGCGGTCTCGGTGTGGCCGATCGCGCCGGACCGCACGCGCTGGTCGCACGCGATCCTCGTCCCGAAGGACAAGAACACGCCGGACTGGGCGCCGCACTGGGAGAAGAGCGCGGCACTGATGGACGAGCGCGTGTTCCAGACCGAGGATCTGCGTGCGGCCGAAAGCATCCAGGCCGGACTGCGCAGCGGCGCCAATCGGCACCTGACTTTCGGACGCCTGGAGCCGCTGCTCGGCGCTTTCCACGAGAACGTGCGCGCCGCCGTCGAGGGCGCAGCAGCCTAACCGACCGTCGTCACGCGGAAATTGACGTCCTCGCCCGGGCGCTGCGAGAGTCGCGCCCGATCCCGTCCGACCCATCGAACCCTCGCGAATGTCGTTCACGTCCTGGATGCGTTCGCATCGCCGCCTGTGCATCGGCGTCGCGCTGCTCGCCCTGCTGCTGATCGCCTACACGCTGTTCGGCTTCTACGGCGTGCCGCGACTGGCCGAGCGCGCGATCCGCGGACAGATGGAGCCGCTCGGACATCACGTCGAGATCGGCCCGATCCACTTCCATCCGTTCAAGTTCCAGGCGTCGATCGAGAACCTGCGCATCACCGAAGGCAGCGGCGCGCCGCTGATCGGCTTCGCCAAGCTCGCCGTCGATCTCGAAACGTGGCGCTCGATCGTCGAGCGCGGTGCGGTGCTGGCCTACCTGCGGCTCGACGAGCCGGACATCTCGCTGGTGGTCGAGCCGGACGGCAAGGTGAATCTCGCGCGCCTCGCGGCGCCTCGCACGGAGCCCGCGCCCCCGCCATCGCAGGAGCCGGCCACGATCCCGCACCTGCGCATCGGCGAGTTCACGCTCGGCCGCGGCCGCGTCGGAATCGAGGATCGCAGCCGGCCCAAGCCGTTTGCGCTGCAGATGACGCCGATCGATTTCACGCTGCGCGATTTCCGCACCGCAACGAACCACGCCAACATCTATTCGTTCTCGGGTCAGGCCAACACCGGCGAGAAGATCACCTGGTCGGGCGATTTCACCGTGCAGCCGCTCGGCTCGAAGGGGAAGTTCTCGGTCGAGAACGCGCAGTCGAGCACGGCGGTGGCGTACCTGCAGGACCTGCTGCCGGTGCGCCTGGTGTCGGGCGTGGCGCAAACGGCCGGCGAGTACCGCATGACGCTCGATCCGGCGCTGTCGCTGGACGTGGAGCTGCCGGCGCTGACGGTACGCGACCTGGGTCTGGCCGAGTTCGACACCAAGTCCACGACGCCATCGGTCGCGGCCGGCGAGATCGTGGTGTCGCAGATCGCGCTGTCGCTGGCCAAGCGCGAGGTGCGCGTCGGCGGCGTCGACCTGCGCGGCGTGAAGGTCGGCGCACGGCGCGAGGCGGACGGCGCGCTCAACCTGTCGCGGCTGGTCGCGCCGGCTCCGCTGCCCGCGCAGAAGGAGCCGCCGAAGATCGAGCCAGCGCCGCCTGCCCCGGCGAGCGCGCCGCCCGAGTGGCGCGTCACCGTCGGCGGCGTGCGGCTGCACGCGGCGTCGATCGCGCTCGAGGATCACGCGGTGACGCCCGCGGTGAAGCTGGACCTCGCGCCGATCGATGCGCAGACCGGTGCGCTGTCCAGCGATCTGACGCAGCCGATCACGCTCGAGGCCGGCATCGGCATCGGTGCGAACAAAGGCGGACGTGTCGAGGCCAAGGGCACGCTGGGCCTGAAACCGCTGACGGCGAAGTTCGACGTCGATGTCGGGCAGCTCGACGTGTCCGTGGTGCAGCCCTACATCGCGCCGCATACGGGCGTGCAGCTGGCGTCCGCGCGGCTCGGCGTCGACGGCACCGTCGACTGGGCGCAGGAACCGGCGCGGCTGACGTTCGACGGCAAGGCGCGCATCGCCGGGCTTGCGCTGCGCGAGCCGGGTGCCAAGCGCGACCTGATCGGCTGGCAGGACCTGGGCATCGACGGCATCGCGTTCGACCTGCCGCGCAAGCGGCTCGACATCGCGCGCGTCGATCTGACCGCGCCGGTCGCGCGCATCGAGATCTCGGCGCAGCGCCAGATCAACCTGGCCCAGGCGCTGGCGCCGCCGGCGTCGACGCAGGCGCCGGCGGCGCCAGCGCCCGCAAAGAAAACCGGGAAGGAGAAGGACGAGTCTTTCGCGGTGCGGGTCAAGACCGTGCGCATCCAGCGCGGCACGCTGGATTTCGCCGACCGCTCCATCGAGCCGGCGTTCGCCGCCGCGATCCAGAAACTCGAAGGCCGCATCGACGGCATCTCCACCCGGCCCGACGCGAGCGCCAAGATCGATCTGAAGGGCCAGGTCGACGCGTTCTCACCGGTGCTGATCCAGGGCGAGCTCATTCCGCTGGCCTACGACAAGAACACGACCATCGCGCTGAGCTTCCGCAACATGGACCTCGTGCGCTTCAACCCGTACTCGGGTCGGTTCGCCGGTTACAACATCGTCAAGGGCAAGCTGTCGACCGAACTGAAGTACCGCATCGAAAAGCGCGCGCTGCAGGCGGAGCACCACGTCATCGTCGATCAGCTCGAGTTCGGCGACGCCACCGGTTCGAAGGACGCGGTGCCGCTGCCCGTGAAGCTCGCGGTGGCGCTGCTCAAGGATCGCCACGGGACCATCGATCTGTCGCTGCCGGTCGCGGGCAACCTCGACGACCCGACGTTCCGCGTGGGACCGCTGGTGTGGAAGGTGCTGGTGAACCTGCTGACCAAGGCCGTCACGGCGCCGTTCTCCGCGCTGGCCTCGCTGTTCGGCGGCGGCGGCGAAGACATGAAGTTCGTCGCGTTCGCGCCCGGCAGCGCCAACCTGGAGGCGGCCGAAGTGCAGCAGCTCGAAGCGCTGTCCAAGGCGCTGGTCGAACGCCCGCAGCTCAAGCTCGACGTGCCCTACGCGTTCGATGAGAAGGCCGACGGCGAAGCGATGGCACGCACCGAAGTGGCCAAGGCCATTGCCGACGAGAAGACCGGGGCGCCGCCCGAGGACGACGGCGACCGGCTCGACGCGCTCGAGGATCTGCACAAGAAGCGGCTCGGCGCGAAACCGAAATTCCCCGAAGACGCGCCCGACCTGGACCGCGATGCGCGCCGCGCCGCGCGCCTGGCCTGGCTCGAGGGCGTGATGGTCGACAATTTCCGCCCCGACGCCGCCGCGCTCGAAGCGCTGGCGGCCGCGCGTGCGCAGTCGGTGCAGGCCGCGCTGCTGGCGCGGGCCGAACTGCAACCCGAGCGCGTATTCCTGACGTCGCGCCACACGGGCGCGCTCGACGAGTCGGGACGCGTCCGCATGGAACTCACGCTGCAGTAGACCCTTCGCCATTCATGAACAGCACGACTCCGATCACGCCGTTTCGCGTCGCCATCGCCCAATCCGATCTGGACGATCTGCACGATCGCCTGCGCCGCACGCGCTGGCCCGAGCGCGAGACGGTCGACGACTGGTCGCAGGGCGTGCCGCTGGCCAAGGCGCGCGAGCTGGTCGATCACTGGCTCAACCGCTACGACTGGCGACGTTGCGAAGCCGCGCTCAACGCGCTGCCGCAGTTCACCACCGAGATCGACGGCCAGACGCTCTACTTCATCCACGTGCGCTCGAAGCACGCGGGCGCGACGCCCTTGCTGATGACGCATGGCTGGCCCGGCTCGGTGCTCGAGTTCCTGCAGGTGATCGGACCGCTCAGCGATCCGACCGCGCACGGCGGCAGCGCCGACGACGCGTTTCACCTCGTGATCCCGGCGCTGCCGGGGTTCGGGTTTTCCGGAAAGCCCACCGCCAAGGGCTGGTCGGTGCCGCGCATCGCCAGGGCGTGGACGGTTCTGATGAAGCGGCTGGGCTACGAGGAGTACGTGGCGCAGGGCGGCGACTGGGGCGCGGCGGTGACCTCGGCGCTGGGCCTGATGCGGCCGGCGGGACTCCGGGGCATCCACGTCAACATGCCGATCGTGATGCCGCGCGAACCCGGCACGAACCTGTCCGCGGACGAAGCCGCGATGCTGAAGAAGATGCACGAGTACGCCGAGTGGGATTCGGGCTACTCGCATCAACAGTCCACGCGCCCGCAGACGCTCGGCTACGGCCTGGCCGATTCCCCGGTGGGCCAGGCGATGTGGATCTACGAGAAGTTCTGGCGCTGGACCGACTGCGACGGCGACACGCTCAACGCGCTGAGCCACGACCAGGTCCTCGACATCGTCACGCAGTACTGGCTGACCAACAGCGGCGCGTCGTCCGGCCGCCTGTATTGGGAGAGCTACAAGGGCGGATTCTTCGCGATGAAGATCGACATCCCGGTGGGCTGCAGCATCTTCGCCAAGGAGATCTACCGCGCGCCGCGCAGCTGGGCCGAAGCCTGCATGTCGAAGCTCGTCTACTGGAACGAGCTGCCCAAGGGCGGACATTTCGCGGCGCTGGAGCAGCCGGCGACGTTCGTGCAGGAAGTGCGGAATTGGCGAAAGGCGTTGCCGAAATAGATTCGCTGCTCCCCTCTCCCGCTTGCCGGAGAGGGGATAAAAAAAGGCACCCGAAGGTGCCTTTTTCATTGCATCAGCCGCGAGAGATCAGAACCCGCCCATCCCCGGCATGCCCATGCCACCGAAGTCCGGCATGCCGCCGCCCATGCCGCCGCCGCCGCCCGGCAGCTGCGGTGCCGGCGCCGGCGCCTTGGGCGCCTCCGAGATCATCGCTTCGGTGGTCAGCAGCAGGCCGGCGACCGAGATCGAGTTCTGCAGCGCCAGGCGCGTGACCTTGGTCGGATCGATGATGCCGAACTTGAACATGTCGCCGTACTCGGCGGTGGCGGCATTGAACCCGAACGATCCCTTGCCTTCGGAGACCTTCGCGAGCACGACGCTGGGCTCTTCACCGGCGTTCTTCACGATCATGCGCAGCGGTTCCTGGCAGGCGCGCTTGAGGATGCTGACGCCGATCTGCTGGTCCTCGGTGTCCGCCTTGAACTTGTCGAGCACCTTGGATGCGCGCACCAGCGCCACGCCGCCGCCGGCGACGATGCCCTCCTCGACCGCGGCACGCACGGCGTGCACGGCGTCGTCGACGCGCATCTTCTTCTCCTTCATCTCGGTCTCGGTGGCGGCGCCGACCTTGATCAGCGCGACGCCGCCGACCAGCTTGGCCAGGCGCTCGTGCAGCTTCTCCTTGTCGTAGTCGCTGCCCGGGCCCGCGAGCTGGGCCTTGATCACCGCGATGCGATCGTCGATGTCCTTCTTCTCGCCGGCACCGCCGACGATCGTGGTGCGGTCCTTCTCCACCACGATGCGCTTGGCGCTGCCCAGGTGCTCCATCCGCGCCTGGTCCAGGCTCAGGCCGACGTCCTCGGCGATCACCGTGGCGGCGGTGAGCACCGCCATGTCCTTCAGCATCTCCTTGCGACGATCACCGTAGCCCGGCGTCTTGACGCCCACGGCCTTGAGGATGCCGCGCGCGGTGTTGACCACCAGCGTGGCCAGCGCTTCGCCCTCGACGTCCTCGGCGATGATCAGCAGCGGACGGCCGGACTGCGAGACTTCCTCGAGCACCGGCAGGACCTGGCGGATGTTGTCGAGCTTCTTCTCGCTGATCAGGATCAGCGCGTTCTCCAGCTCGGCGGTCTGCGAATCGACGTTGGTGATGAAGTAGGGCGACAGGTAGCCGCGATCGAAGTCCATGCCCTCGACCACCGTCATCTCGTTCTCGAGGCCGTTGCCTTCCTCGACCGCGATGACGCCTTCCTTGCCGACCTTGTCCATCGCGTCGGCGATGATCTTGCCGACCGTGGCATCGGCGTTCGCCGACACCGTTCCGACCTGCTCGATCTCGGTGCGGCCCTGGCACGGCGCGGAGAGCTTCTTGAGCTCGGCGATGACGGCCAGGCAGGCCTTCTCGATGCCGCGCTTGATCTCCATCGGATCGACGCCGGCCGAAACCGACTTCAGGCCTTCGTTGACGATCGCCTGGGCCAGGACCGTGGCGGTGGTGGTGCCGTCGCCGGCCTCGTCGTTGGTCTTGGACGCGACTTCCTTGACCAGCTGCGCGCCCATGTTCTCGAGCTTGTCCTTGAGCTCGACATCCTTGGCCACCGTCACGCCGTCCTTGGTGACCACCGGCGGGCCGAACTCGCCCTTGTCGATGATCACGTTGCGGCCCTTGGGACCCAGCGTGACCTTCACCGCGTTGGCCAGGACATTGACGCCGGCGGCCATGCGCGTGCGCGCGCTATCCGAAAACTTCACGTTCTTTGCAGCCATCAGGACTCTCCAGCGATTCCGTTATTTATCGTGACCCTTGGGGGGACCGGCGGCGGACCGGGCGGTCGAGCCGGCGATTGTGCGGCTCCCGCCCTGCGCTTGGCCATGCCCTGCGCCCTGCCGGTGCCGAGGACCGGACCCACCCGGGCCCAACTCCCGGCGCCCCGATCGTGGGCGCGAAGCACAGTCATGGGAGACGCCGGGCCCTTTTCAAGAGGCCATCGTCAACAATTTTTCGTTTCTGGCAGGGGACTTGAAGGTCTTGAAGCGGCATTGGACCGACCCAGTTTCGGTCTTGCAGGCGCCGAGGTCCGGGCCTGCGACAACCCACCCCGCTGACGTTTTCAGGAGGTTTCAGATGAACGAATTTTCCCTTGCCCCGCTGTTCCGCTCGTCGATCGGCTTCGACCGCTTCAACGACTTCTTCGAGAGCGCCACGCGCGCCGACAACGCCGCCAGCTATCCCCCGTACAACGTCGAGAAGCATGGCGAGGACCAGTACCGCATCGTCATCGCCGCCGCCGGCATGCGCGACGCGGACCTGGACATCCAGGTCGAGCGCGACGTGCTGACGATCACCGGCGGTCGGCGCGATGCCGACGCCGCGCAGCCGCAGTACCTGCATCGCGGCATCGCGCAGCGCGCCTTCAAGCTGTCGTTCCGCCTGGCCGACTACATCGAGGTCGAAGGCGCGAAGCTGGAGAACGGCATGCTGCAGGTGAGCCTGGTCCGTCGCGTCCCGGAAACCGCCAAGCCGCGCCGCGTCTCGATCGCGACCGGTGCGCAGGCCACCGGTGCGACGCTGACCGGTGAGGCGGCCAACAGCGCCCAGCCCGCGACCAAGGCGGCCTGACGCGCTTCATTGCGGTAAGCGGCCCCGGGGCGGGGCGCGGTGTCGGCAGAGCGGTCGCCGACATCGCGCCCCGCGCTGTCGTTTTCGTTCGCCGACGGTGACCGATACGATGCCGCCGATGATTCGCCCGACGACGCGCCTCCCCCACCGCTGATGCCGACGACGCCCCGCAACAAGACCGGCGCGCGGCCTGCCCGTCGTTCCAGCAAGATCGCCCGCGGCCTGCCTGCGGAGGCGCCCGCGCCCGCGTCGGTTGCCGGCAAGCGTGCGCCGGCGCCGATGCGCGACCAGGTGATGGCGTTCAAGCGCGAGCAGATCCTGGTCGAGGCTGGCGAGCTGTTCTACGAACTGGGCTACCAGCGCACGACGCTGGAGATGGTGGCCAAGCGCCTGGGCGTGACCAAGCCCTTCATCTACTACCACTTCAAGGACAAGGCCGAGATCCTCACCGAGATCAGCAAGCGCGGGATCTCGCGTGGCAACGAGGTGATGCGGGCGTCGCTGGCCGGCACCGGCCCCGCGTCGGCAAGACTGTATGAAGCGAGCAAGGCGATCGTGCGCACGGTGCTGCATTCGCAGCACTACACCGCGATCTTCTTCCGCGAACACAAGAACTACGACCCGACGATCCGCGCGCAGCTCGAAACGCTGCACCGGGAGTTCGACGAGCTGCTCGCGCGCCTGCTCGAGGAAGGCGTGGCGCGCGGCGAGTTCCGCATCGCCGACATCCGCCTTTGTTCGCTGGCCATCGGCGGCATGGTGAACTGGGCCTACACCTGGTATCGCGAGAGCGGACGCCTGACGGTGGAAGAGCTGTGCGAGGGCATGGCGCAGCTGGTGCTGCAGATGGTGGGCGCGCCGCGGTAGCGGTAGGGCGGGAAAGCGGCCGGAGGCATTGCATCCCGCCGGAGTCGACATCCCATGGCGGGAGGCGCTTCGCGTTCCCGCCCTACGCGGCTTCTGCGATCGGCTCGACGTGGAAATCCGCCAGATTCGGTTCCCGGGTCATCGACCAGTAGTCGACCAGGCGCCACGGCATCGGCCCGAACACGCGGCCTTGCGGATTTCGATACCAGTTGCGCATGCCCGAATGCGTCCACACCAGCTCGGCGTGCTCCTGGTCGACGCGGCGGCAGTAGTCGTCCATGACGTCCTGTCGCATCTCCAGCGCGCCGATGCCGCGCTCGGCCATTTGCTTGAGGCAACCGCAGATGTAGCGCACCTGGCACTCGGTCACGAACATCAGGCTGCCCCCGTGCGCCAGGCCGGTGTTGGGGCCCGTCATCACGAACAGGTTGGGATAGTCCGCGACCGCGATGCCCAGGTAGGCGCGGGGATCGTCGTCGCCCCAGCGCGCGCGGATCGGCGTTCCCGAGCGGCCGCGGATGTCCATCGGCGCGAGCATCTTGCCGGCCTCGAAGCCGGTGGCCAGCAGGATCACGTCGGGCGTGTAGCGTGCGCCGCTGTCGGTGATCACGTCCGGTCCCTCGACGCGCGCGACCGCCTCGGTCACCAGGTCGACGTTGTCGCGCTTGAGCGCTTCGTACCAGCCGTTGTCGACCAGGATGCGCTTTCCGTAGGGCGGATAGTCCGGCAGGCACTTGGCGATCAGGTCGTCGCGGCCCTCGAGCTGCGAGAGCAGGTATTGCGTCATCACCTCGCGGTGACGATCGTTGCGCCGGTTCATCGAGCGCGCGGCGTGTTCCCAGGTGGGGTCCTTGCGCAACGTGTGCAGCAGGCCGTCGCCGAACCGCCAGATCAGGCCGAAGCGGTACCAGGGGTAGTAGTAGGGAACGTTGCGCAGCAGCCAGCGACCGGCCTCGCCGACGCGGCCGTGGTAATCGGCCTCGTGACGCGCCCATTGCGGCGAGCGCTGGAAGACGGTGACTTTCGCGGCAGTGGCCGCGACGCTGCGCAGGAACTGCATCGCGCTCGCGCCGGTGCCGATGACGGCGACGTGCTTGCCGGCGAGGTCCACGTCCTTGCGCCAACGCGCCGAGTGCCACCACGGTCCGGTGAACGTCTCCATGCCGGGGAACGGTGCCATCTTCGGCCGGTTCAGCTGGCCCACCGCGGTGATGACCACCGGCGCCCAGCACTCCGTCGTGCTGCCGTCGGCCCCGCGCAGGATCGCCTGCCACTGCTGTCGATCCTCGTGCCAGCGCAGCGAGGTGACCTCGGTGCGAAAGCGGATGTGCCGTCGCAGTCCGCGTTGCTCGACCATGCGCTCGAGGTATTCGAGGACCTCGCCACGCTTGGAGTAGCAGCTCGACCAGTCGAGGTTGGGTTCGAACGAGTACGAGTAGAAGTGGTTGGGCGTGTCGACGCCGGACTCGGGATAGTCGTTCTCCCACCAGGTGCCACCGATGTCCTCGTTCTTCTCGACGATCCGGTACGGGATGCCCATCTCGCCGAGGCGGATCGCCGCGCAAAGCCCCGAGATGGCGGCGCCGATGATCAACACGTTCAGGTCTTCGCGCGGACGCTCGAGCCGGGGCGCGGACGCGTTGCTCCAGTGCACCGCGCGATCGGCCAGGCCCATCTCCTCGCGCACCATCGTCACGTACTCGGGCGGAATCGGTTCCGCGATGATCGTGCGCATGATGTCGAGCATCGTCGCGTCGTCCGGCTGCGCCGCGAGCTGGCGACGACCGTCGGCGAGCTCCGCCAGCACCCGCTTCATGCCGTCACGAACCTGCGCCTGGACCGCTTCGGGCAGGCCGCCGCCCGGATCGGCGAACAGCGCGATGTCGCGCCTGGGCAGGAACGGATGTTCGATCCAGCGCCGCTCGCCGGTGATGTGCACGAGGCAGGCCATCAGCGTCGGGATCGACGCGGCCTGCAGCGCCTGGTCCACCGTGACGTCGTCGAGGCTCATGACGAAGGCTTCTCCTGCTGCGGGTCCTTGCCGCCGATGCGATCCATGCGGACCCGGATGCCGGCGCGCTCGCGATCCCAGGTGTCCGGCGTGACGCCCTGCTCGCGCAGCAGGTTCTTCTGCACCTTGGCGGTGGGCGTCTTGGGCAGTTCGGCGACGACGCGCACATAGCGCGGCACCATGAAGTGCGCCATGCGCGCACGCAGGAACTCGAGCAGCTCCGCCGGATCGACGTCACGGCCCTGCACCGGCGCCACCACCACCAGCACGTCCTCTTCCGCCAGTTCGCTGGGCACGCCCACCGCCGCGGCTTCACGGACGGCCGGGTGGCGCACGACGTCGGCCTCGACCTCGAACGACGAGATGTTCTCGCCGCGTCGCCGGATCGCGTCCTTCATCCGATCGACGAAGTAGAAATTGCCCTCGGCGTCGACGCGGAACGCATCGCCGGTGTGGAACCAGCCGTTGCGCCAGGCCTTTGCCGTGGCTTCCGGATTGCGGTGGTAGCCACTGTTCATCGCCCAGGGCCGGTCGGTTCGCACCAGCATCTCGCCGACCTGACCTTGCGCCACCTCGCAGTCGTTCTCGTCGACCAGCCGCACCTCGACACCCGGACGCGGCCTGCCGCAGGTGCCGCGGACGGTGGGATTGATCCCCGAGACGATCGGCGACGAGATCTCCGTCATGTTGAAGATCGTGTGGATCGCCACGCCGAAGCGTTCGGAGAACGCGGCGATGTCGCCGGCGAGCGGAACCATCAGCGCCAGGCGCAGCGGATGATCGCGATCGTCCGGACTCGGCGGCTGCTTTTCGAGGAACGCCGCCATCACGCCCAGCAGGAAGCCCGCCGTGGTGCCGGTCGCGCGCACCACCGACCAGAACGTCGCGGTGTCGAAACGCTCTACGAAGCTCACCGAGGCGCCGCGCGCGAACATCACGTAGATCCCGCCGATGCCGCCGATGTGGAACATCGGCATGTTCACGAGGTAACGATCGTCGGCGGTCAGGAACGGCCAGGTCTCCGGACCGGCGTTGCTGAACAGGTGCAGGTACGAGCACAGCACGCCTTTGGACGGTCCGGTCGTGCCCGAGGTGTAGATCACCGCGCACGGATCCCACGGCGCGATCGCCCGCGGCGGCGGTTCGAGCGTTCCGGACGACGGCAGCAGGCAGCGCTCGTAGGCGTCGATGCGCAGGCGGCCGACCGGCGCACCAGCGCCGCCGACCACGATGATCGATTCGAGGGCGGCGGTGTCGATCTCTACCAGCCGCGGCAGCAGGTCCGCGTGCACCACCGCCAGCCGCGCGTTGGCGTTGGCCACGACGTGCGCCAGCAGCGCACCCTTGTAGGCGGTGTTGATCGCCACGAACACCGCGCCCAGGTACTGCACCGCCATGAAGACGCGCAGGCATTCGCGGCTGTTGGGCAGCCACACCAGCACGGTGTCGCCCTGCTTCACGCCCTGCTGCTGCAGACCCAATGCGGTCTGCAAGGTGAGCTCGCGCAGTCGCGCGTAGGTCCATTCCTCGCCGTCGTCGCCGAACTTGAGGAACACTTTGTCCGGCTGCTCGTGGTTCCACCGCTCCATCAGGTCGCGCGTCACGACGCGGTCGTACGCCGGGATGCGCGGGTCGGACACCGCGGCGGCCGGAGGATAGGGCGCGGGGATCACGCGGGCCGTCATGCGCTGGGCTCCTGCGTCGTGGAGGGAAATGAATGGGGCAACCGAGCCTATCCTACTCGCCAGTATGAAATCCAGACGTGCTTGTGAGTCCGCACCCACCGCGGAGAAGGATCGGAATACCGGGCCCGCCCTCGTAGACTCTCCAGAACCGGCAGGGCTACCCTTACCGGCGAGTATTCACAACTACCGGGCGCAGCAAACGAGGCGTCCATCGAGGAGAACCGGATGAACCAGCCGATCGTCGTGGGCGACGCGCGCATCCATCGAATCGAGGAGTGGTCGGGACTGTTCATGACGCCTCAGACGCTCTTCGCGGGATTCGACGCCGCCGATTACGCGAAAGTTCGCGAGCGCATCCCCGCCGATTATCTCGACCTCGATACCGATGCGCTCAAGGCCTGCCTGCAGAGCTTCGTGATCGAGCTCGGCGGCCGTCGCATCCTGATCGACACCGGCGCCGGCAACGACAAGGACCGTCCGGGCATCCCGCTCTTCGCGCACCTGGCCACGCCGTTCCTGCGCAGTCTCGAAGCCGCGGGCTTCAAGCGCGAGTCCATCGACGTCGTGATCTGCACGCACCTGCACGTGGACCACGTCGGCTGGAACACGATGCTCCAGGACGGCCAGTGGGTGCCGACGTTCCCGAACGCGCAGTACGTCTTCACCGACCCCGATGCGCAGTACTGGAACCCCGAGAACCGATCGCGCTATCCGGACAAGGTCGGCGAGCAGGTCAACGCGGGATTCTTCGAGGACAGCGTGCAGCCGATCGTCGAGCGCGGCATGGCACGCCTCGTCACCGGACCAACGACGCTCTTCGAAGGCCTGACCTTGCATCCGGCGCCCGGCCACACGCCCGGCAGCCAGACGATCTCGATCGAAAGCCGCGGGCAGCGCGCGACCTTCGTCGGCGACGTCGTGCATCACCCGCTGCAGGTGTTCTGCCCCGACTGGAACAGCATCTTCTGCGAGAACCCGGACCAGGCGCGCGCGACACGCAAGGCGGTGCTGGAGCGCGTGGCGCACGAGCAGGCCTTGATGATTCCGGCACACTTCGCCGGTCGGCACGTCGCTCGCGTGGCGCGTGCTTCGCGTGGTTTCGAACCCCGGGATCTCTGACATGAAAGCCGCCGTCTTCGAACAGACCGCGACCGAGCGCGTCGTGATGGGACAACCCGCGGCCGACGCGCTGCGGGACGAGGCCGAGCGACTCGGCGCCAAGAAGGTGTTCCTGATCGCCAGCGACAGCCTCGTGCGCGGCACCCAGGAGATCGAGGCGATCCGCGCCGGGCTCGGCACACGCTGCGCCGGCGTCTTCTCCGGCGTGCAGCCTCACGTGCCGCGCGCCAGCGTGATCGCCGCCACGGAGCAGGCCCGGGCCAGTGCCGCCGATCTCATCGTGTCGATCGGCGGGGGATCGGTGACCGACGCGAGCAAGGTCGTCGCGCTCGCGCTGCGCCACGACCTGCGCCGGCACGAGGACTTCGAGCCCTATCACTTCGTCGTGACCCCGGAAGGTGAACTGCGCTGGCCGGCATTCGAAGGCCCGGACGTGCGCGTGGTGTGCGTGCCCACGACCTTGTCGGGCGGCGAGTTCAATCCGCTGGCGGGCGCCACCGACGAGCGCGTGAAGCTCAAGCAGGGTTACCTGCACCGGCGCATGACGCCGATCAGCGTGATCCTCGACCCGGCGCTGACCGTGCATACGCCCGCGTGGCTGTGGCTCTCCACCGGCGTGCGCGCGGTGGATCACGCCTGCGAGACGCTGGGCTCGCTGGCCTCGAACGATTACTGCGACGGCATGGCCGAGAGCGCGCTGCGCCTGCTCGCCGAGGGACTGCTCCGCGTCAAGGACGATCCGCGCGATCTCGAGGCCCGGCTGAAGTGCCAGGTCGGCGCGTGGCAGTCGATGGTGCCGATCATCGCGGGCGTGCCGATGGGCATCAGCCACGCGACCGGACACGCGCTGGGCGGGACGTTCGATGTCCCGCACGGACATACCTCCTGCGTGATGGCGCCGTACGCGTTGGCGTTCAACACGCCGGTCAACGGCGCACGCCAGGCGCGCATCAGCGCCGCGCTCGGAAGTCCGAACGATCCGGCCAGCGCCGTCACCGACCGCTTCATCCGCGCGCTGGGCATGCCGCGCAGCCTGCCCGAGGTCGGAGTGAAGCCGGCCGATATCCCGCGGCTCGCCGAGGCCGTGATGCACGACCTGTGGACGCGCACCAATCCGCGCCCGCTGAACAGCGTCGACGAGGTCGCCGCCTTTCTGCGCACCGCGCTCCAGCTTTCCGATCTCCCGTCATGAACACCGCCGCGCCCGTTTTCGATCCGATCGATCCGGACCAGATGGCCGACCTGCTCGGCACCTATCGGACGCTGCGCACGCATGCGCCGGTGCAGAAGACGCCGATCGCCGGCGGAACCTGGTTGTTGACGCGCTACGAGGACATCCGCGTGCTGCTGCGCGAGACCGACGCGCTGATGAATCCGCCGGCCCGCGACCCGGCCGCGCCGCTCGCCGGCGGCCCGGCCGAGCGCATCTATCGCGGCCTGATGGTGCTGAACGATCCGCCGGTGCACACGCGCATCCGGCGCCTGGCGGAAATCGGCATGTCGCGCAAGGGCGTGAGCGGCCTGCGCGAGCGGATCACCACCGTGGTGGACGAGGCGCTCGACGCGGTGCAGGAGCGCGGCCGGACCGAAGCCATCAGCGAACTCGCGTTCGTGGTGCCGCTGCGCGTGATCTGCGGGTTCCTGGGCATTCCCGCCGCGGATCGTCGCCGCCTGCTCGAGTGGACGCCGGATTTCTTCCGCATCTTCATTCCTGCGGCCAACGACGCGCAGGGCATCGCCGCATGCCATCGCGCCTGCCAGAACTACATCGACTACATCTCGGACCTGATCGCGTATCGGCGTGCGCGTCCCGAGGACGACCTGTTCACCGCGCTGATCCAGGCCGAGGAGATCGGTCAGCGGCTGAGCCCGGACGAGCTGGTCTCGACCGTGCTGTCGCTGCTCACCGGCGGATTCGACACCACGATGGGCATGATCGGCGCCGGTCTCTACAACCTCGGACTGCAGCCCGAACAGTTCCAGAAATTGCGCGCCGATCCCGAACGCCTGGCGGTCCCGGCGGTCGAGGAGTTCATCCGCTGGGAGTCCCCCGTCGGCGTCACGCTGCGGCATTTTCCGCGCGACGTGACGGTGGGCGACACGGTGATCCCGGCCGGCGAGCCGATCTGGATGGCGCTGCTGTCGGCCAACCACGACGAGACCCGCTTCGCCGATCCGGACCGGATCGACATCGAGCGCGCGGACAACCGCCACCTCGCCTTCGGCGGTTTCCGTCATTTTTGCCTGGGCAACAATCTCGCGCGACTCGAAGGCGAAGTGACGTTCGAACGCGTCGCGCGTCGCTGGCGCTCGATCGAGGTCGCCGGACCCGCGCCGCGGCGCCTGAACTTCCAGTTCCGCTCGATCAGCGAGCTGCCGTTGCAGTTCGAGGTCGCGTGAGCATCGGGGAAAGCAAAGACGTGAACGCAAAGGCGCAAAGGAAAAGAAAGGACGCAAGGGAATCGAATTAGAAACTCTGCGGCCTTTCTTTTCCCTTTGCGCCTTTGCGGTGACGTCCTCAACTCTCGCCGCTTGCGAAGATCGAGCGGTCGCACACCTGCGCGACGAGGTCGATCAGCGCATCGAGCCGCCGCCCGTCGTAGCGCGCGATGAAACGCGAGCAGTAGAGCTCGATCGACCAGGTCAGCAGGTCGGCCAGATCAGGGCCCGCGAACTGCGTGGCGCGTCCGTCGCGTTTGACCTGCCCGATCGCCTTGCGGCTGAGCCTGCACAGCTCGTCCATCATCTGTGCGTGTGCCTCGGCCACCACCGGATCGAACGGCGCCATGTCCGTCATCGCCACGAGCACCGCCTGGTGGCGCTTGAACGTCCCGATGATCCCGTGCAGCGCGTACTTCATGCTGGTGCGATCGACGTCGCCTCCCGCACGGAACCACCCGCCCGCGCTCTGGGCCACTTCGTCGGTGAGCCGCCGCATCAGGCGCTGGACCAGTTCGCCCTTGTCGCGAAAGTAGAGATAGAACGTGGCGCGACCGATGCCGGCCTCGCGCGCCAGCTGCTCCACCGTCAGGCTGCCGAACTTGCGACCGTCCTGGAGCAGGCGTTCGATCGCCGCGAGCAGCCGCTGCTCGACATGCGCGAAATCGTGGGCGGCGTCGGGGTCCGGGCGCTTGCGGATGCGGCGGGTCTTGGCGGTCGGCATGGTCCGCGGACCTTATCAGAAACTCCGAATTGGTAGACATTGTGTCTGCCAATATGTACAGTGCGTCCACCATCGCGTCCTGCGCGTTCACCGAACGACGATGTCCGAGCACGAGGAGATCCACCCTATGGCGAACGACGTCGCCCCCTTGAGACACGACCCCGAGGCGGGACATCCGTTGATCGAGGACGAGCACGGCCTGACGCCGGAATGGCTGACCGCCGTGCTGCGCGCGCGCGGAAGACTGCGCGAAGGCCGCGTCACGCAGGTCACGCCCTCGCCCATCGGCAACGGATTGCTGGGCCTGAACCTGCGCCTGGCGCTGACGTACGACCGCAGCGAGGCGTCGACGCCGTCGACGCTGGTCGCCAAGATGGCGTCCAGACGCGCCGAGAGCCGCGAATCGGGTGCGGCGCTGCATCTGTACTCGCGCGAGACGCGTTTCTACCAGGAGCTGGCGCCGCGCATCGTCAAGGGCCTCGCGCCCGCGCTGTTCGCCGACGTCTCGGCGGATGGACGCCACTTCTGCCTGCTGTTCGAGGACATGGGCCCGGCGCGTGGCGGTGACCAGCTGGCAGGGTGCGGCATCGACGATGCGCGCGCCGCGATGGTGTCGGCCGCCGCGCTGCATGCGCCGCTGTGGGCAAAGCGCGAACTGCTCGAGCTGCCCTGGGTCGATCGCAACCTGATGGTGTCGCTCTACGTCGGCAAGATGCCGCCGTATGTTCCGGCCTGCATCGAGCGCTTCGCCGCAGTGCTGGAGCCGGGTGTCGCCGAGGTTGCAACGAAGTTCGGCGCCTGCATCGGCCGCTACTTCGAAAAGCACGCCAAGCCATGGACCATCACGCACCAGGACTTCCGGCTCGACAACCTTCTGTTCGACGCGCGCGGCGGACAGGTACCCGTGGCCGTGCTCGACTGGCAGACCTTCCTGCCGGGTCCGGGTGCGCTCGACGCGACCTACTTCAATGGCGCGGGCCTTCTCGCGCCGTTGCGCCGCCAGCACGAGGAATCGCTCGCCCGCCTGTACCACGAGGAACTGGTCGCCGGCGGTGTCCGCGACTACGGCTGGGAACAGTGCTGGAACGACTACCGCCTGCACGCCGCGCACGGCCTGATCATGGGCATCGTCGGCGCCGCGATCACCGCGTCGACCGAACGCGGAGATCGCATGCTCAGCACGATGATCAACCGCCACGCGCTGCAGATGATGGACCTCGACACGCTGGCCCTGATCCAGCGTTGAACGCATCGAACACCAGACAGACATCGACATGAACCAGCCTCTCGCCGCCCGCCTCGTTCCCCAGCTCGACCCCGTGCACGACGGCCGCCATCGCCTGCGCGATCTGCCGCTCGAGCGCGAATCCATTCCGTACGTGATCTCGCTGCCCGAGCACGGCCTGGCCACGGCCATCTACACCTGGGTGAACAAGGATCACCTGGGCGGCGCGCTGTTCGGCGTGCTCGGTCCCGCGGTGGGAGGGGCGCCGATCTTCGAGGCGGTGGACGGCATCGCGATGGGCCCGGATCGCAACTTCGACGACTGGAACGTCGGACCGGTGCACCTGTCGCAGGACCTGCGCATGCAGACCTCGCGACTGCGGGCGACCGCGGCCCGCGCGCAGCTCGACATCACCTTCGAAGCGCTGCACCCGGCCTATGCATACGGCTTTCATCCCGACGGTTGCCCGGCCTACGCCGCGACCAATCGCATCGAGCAGGCCGGACGCGTGCGCGGCACGCTGGTGGTCGACGGCAGGTCCTACGCGATCGACACCACCGGCGCGCGCGACCATTCCTGGGGCACACGCGACTGGAACCTGCCGCAGCACTGGAAATGGCTGCACGCGCAGTCCGACGAGACGGTCGTGCACTTCTGGCAGATCCAGGTGGAAGGCCGCATCGACCTGCGCGGCTTCGTGCATCGCGACGGCCTGATGGCCGAGGTGCGCACGGTGGACGTCGACTTCGCGCTCGACGACCAGGGCCGACAGCAACGCATCGACGCCGTCGTGCACGACACCGCCGGGCGCAGCACGCGCGTGCGAGGCGAGTATTTCGCGCACTTTCCGGTGGTGCCGGTGCCGACCTGTACGCTGCTCGAAGGCGCGATGCGCTGCGAGATCGACGGTCGCGCCGCCAACGGCTGGACCGAATTCATGTGGCCCACCGCCTATCTCGAATATCTCAAGGCGCAGCGCGCGACGGGATAGTCAGGCGCGGGGCCGGGCGAGTCCCTCGTACAGCTCGACGTACTGGCGCGCCGCGACCGACCAGTCGAAGTCGCGCGCCATGCCGCGCGCCGACATCGCGCGCAGTCGCGCCGGTTCGGCGAACAGCTCGAACGCGCGCGACAGGGCGTAGCGCACGCCGCCCGCGTCGGCGTGATCGAACAGGATGCCGGTCAGGTCGGACACCGTGTCGCGCAGTCCGCCGGTGCGATGGACGATCGGCACCGTGCCGTAGCGCTGGCTGTACATCTGGTTCAGGCCGCAGGGCTCGTAGCGCGACGGCATCATGAAGAAGTCCGCGCCGGCCTCGATGCGGTGCGCCAGCGTCTCGTCATACCCCACGTGGACCGCGACGCTGTCCGGCGCCGTGCTCGCCCAGGCACGAAACGCCTCTTCCAGGCCGCGATCGCCGGCGCCCAGCAGCGCCAGCTGCGCGCCGCCGCGCGCGAATGCCTCCCGAACCTCGAGCAACAGATCGGCTCCCTTCTGCGGTGCGAGGCGGCCGATGAATCCGAACAACGGCCGCGCATCGGACACCTCGAGGCCGAGTTGCGCCTGCAGGCCGCGCTTGTTGGCGCGCTTTCCGGAGTCGACGGTGCCCCCATCGTAGGTCTGGAACAGCAGCGGGTCGGCGGCCGGATTCCAGGTCTGGGCATCGATGCCGTTGACGATGCCGCGCAACATCCCCGCGCGCACCCGCAGCACGCCATCCAGACGTTCGCCGAACGTCGGCGTCTGGATCTCCTGTGCGTAGGTCGGACTCACCGTGGTGATCGCATCGCTGCGCAGCAGCCCGGCCTTCATGAACGAGAAGCCGCCGTAGAACTCGACCGCCTCGGGGTGCCATTCCTCCGGCGGCAGTCCCAGCGCATCGAACTCATGGCGCGCGAAGACGCCCTGATACGCGAGGTTGTGGATCGTGAAGACCGTCGCCGGGCGCGGCGCACTGCGCCCCAGCCACAGCGCCGCAAGACCGGTGTGCCAATCGTTCAGATGCACCAGCTGCGGCCGCCAGCCCACGCCGTTCACGCCCAGCGCCAGCTTCGCGATGGCTTCGGAGAAGCAGCCGAAGCGCCACGCGTTGTCGCCGTGCTCGTGGCCGTGCTCGTCGACGTAGGGCGAGCCTGCACGGCCGTACAGCGGCGGATGGTCGAGAAGCCAGGCGCGCAGGCCGCTGTCGTCGACCGTGCCTTCCCACACGCGCATGCGCTGGCCGCGCACGTCCAGCTCGGTGAGCGGACGCGCGTCGCGCAGGCGATCGAGCGCGCCGCGGTAGGCGATCGTGAGGACCCTTGCGTCCAGCCCGGCGCGCACCAGCGCGCGCGGCAACGCATAGGCGACGTCGGCCAGGCCTCCGGTCTTGGAGAAAGGCAGCGCTTCGCCGGCGGCGAACAGGACGCGCGCGCTCACGGGTTCTCCTTGCATGGCCAAGGGATCTCGGAACTTCGCCGTGAGCAGACGCGCGCCTCCCGCACCCGCCTCGCCTGGCTCGGACACCGTGTCGGCGCGCTCACGCGAGTTCGTGCACCGCCAGGCAGCCGAGCTCGTAGCGATTGGCCATCAGTGCGTGGCTGGGCAGGACGCGGATCTGCGTGGCCTGCGGCGGCAACGCGACGCCGCCGAAGTCGGCGTGCTCGGGGTCGTGCCGCAACAGGTGCAGCTCGGCCTGCTCGCCTTCCACCCCGCCGGCCTCGACGCGCAGATCCTCGGCGTGCAGTCCGTTGAGATCCACGCGCACTTCCAGCGGCGAACGCGATCGCAAGTCGATGCGAACGCCCGGCGCCTGCGTTTCCAGCAGCTTCTTCCAGCGCTTGAACTCGACCGCGCTGCGCGAGTTGCGCTCGCTCATCAGGCGGCCGTGCACCGCGGCAGGCCGATACAGCCGCGTCATGTAGTCGCGCAGCATGCGCGCGCTGCCGAACATCGGGATCAGCGTGCGCATCGAATGGCGGCTGCGCCGCTCCCAGTCGGCACGGTCATCGAAGTAGAGGCGCTGCACGTCGCCTTCCAGTACGTCGAGCAACGCCGTGGCTTCGGCGCGATCGCGCTCCACGGGATCGGCCGCACCGACCGGTTCGAGCCCATACCCGTTCTGTCCGTCGCAGCCTTCGGCCCACCAACCGTCGAGGATCGACACATTGATGCCGCCGTTGACCGCGGCCTTCATGCCCGAGGTGCCGCTGGCCTCCATCGGGAACTCCGGTGTGTTGAGCCACACGTCGCAACCCTGCACCAGCGCCCTGGCGAAGGCGATGTCGTAACCCTCGACGACGAGCAGGCGGCCGATGAATTCCGGCTGCAGCGCGGTCTCGTACAGGCGGCGGATCAGTTCCTGGCCGCCCTTGTCGTGCGGATGCGCCTTGCCTGCGAACACGAGCAGCGTGGGCCGATCGTCCCGGCTCAACAGCCTCAACAGGCGCTCGGGATCCGAGAGCATCAGCGTTGCACGCTTGTAGGTTGCGAACCGGCGCGCAAATCCCAGCACCAGCGGATCTTCCTGGTCCAGACGCGACAGCGCCTGTGCGGTCCGCTGCTCGTCCAGTCCATTGCGCGCGTGCTGCGCCTGCAGCCTCGTGCGCAACGTGTCGAGCAGCCGGCGCTTGAGCTGGCGGCGGACGCTGCCGAATTCTTCGCGCGACAACGCATCCACCCACTCGGTGTCCGCCCGCTCCAGGGGCCGGCGCGTCCATTCGGGCAGCGCCTTGGCCATCCGCTCACGCCATTCCGGGGCGAGGAACGTCGGCAGGTGGACCGCATTGGTGACGTAGGTGATGGGGTTCAGCGCCGCCGGCGTACCCGGCCAGATGTGCGCCTCGGCGATCGATGCCACGCCGCCATGGATGCGCGACACGCCGTTGTGGAAGCGCGAGGTGCGCAGCGCAAAGGCCGTCATGTTGAAACGATGTCCGCCGCGATGATCCGAACCCAGGCCCAGCAGCCTGCGTTCCGTGGTCTGCAGGCTGCCCAGGTATTCGCCGAGCCAGTGGTGCAGCTGCGCGTAGCTGAACACGTCGTGCCCTGCGGGCACCGGCGTGTGCGTCGTGAAGACCGTGCGCGCGGCGACCAGCTCGCGCGCGGCGCCGAAACTCAGTCCGCCCTGCACCGCTTCGCGGATGCGCTCGAGCGCGGAGAACGCGGCGTGTCCCTCGTTGAGATGCCACACGCTCGGCTGCAGCCCGAGCGCACGCAGCGCGCGCACCGCGCCGATGCCGAGCACGATCTCCTGCAGCAGCCGCGTGTCGCTGCCACCGCCGTACAGTCGCGACGTCACCGCGCGATCCGCTTCGCTGTTCGCCGGATGATCGGCGTCGAGCAGAAACAGCGGCACGCGCCCGACGTCGTAGCGCCACACGTTGAGATGCAGCGCGTGCTCCGCCATCGGCACCAGCACCTCGAGCCGCTGGCCGCGCGCGTCGCACACCCGGTGCAGCCCCAGCGCAGCCGGATCGAGCGGATCGACCTGCGCGTGCTGCTGTCCGGCGGCGTCGAGCGTCTGGCGGAAGTAGCCTTCGCGGTACAGCAGGCCGACCGCGACCAGTGGCAGGCTCAGATCGCTCGCGGTCTTGAGATGATCGCCGGCCAGGACGCCCAGTCCGCCGGCATAGATCGGCAGCCGCTCGTCCACACCAAACTCGGCGCATAGATAGGCGACCACGCCCTGGCTGGGATCGATCTTGGAGTCGTCGTCGAACATCAGGGGTTCTTCTTCGTGATTTCTTCTGGGTCGGCTCACTCGCCGGTGTGGAGCGGCTGGCCCAGCATGTCGGGCGTGACCAGCACGACGCCGTTGCGCGTGACGTGGAAGCGTTCGAGATCCTTTTCCGGCTCGATCCCGATGGTCATGCCGTCCGGGATGGTGCAGCCCTTGTCGATCACCGCGCGCTTGACGCGGCAGTGATGGCCGATGCGCACGTTGGGCAGGATCACCGAATCCTCCACGTGCGCGTGCGTCTCCACGCGGACGTTGGAGAACAGCAGCGAGCGGTTGAGCTCGGCGCCGGCGACGATGCACCCGCCCGAGACCATCGAGTTGACGGCGATGCCGCGGCGGCCCGGCTCGTCGAACACGAACTTGGCCGGCGGAAGCTGCTCCTGGTGCGTCCAGATCGGCCATTCCCGATCGTAGAGATTGAGCGGCGGCGCGACCTGGATCAGCTCCATGTTCGCCTCCCAATAGGCATCGACGGTGCCGACGTCGCGCCAGTAGCCCTGGTGCATGTTCTGCACGTCGCGGAACGGATGCGCGTAGACGCGGAAGCGGTCGATCGACCCCGGAACCAGGTCCTTGCCGAAGTCGTGCGACGAATCCGAGCGCGCCGCATCGCGCGTCAGCGACTCGGTGAGGAACTTCGCGTCGAATACATAGATGCCCATCGAGGCGAGCGCGACGTCCTTACGGCCCGCGATGGGCTCGGGGCGGGCGGGCTTTTCGATGAAGCTGACGACGCGCGCGCTGTCGTCGACCTTCATGACGCCGAAGCTGCGTGCCTGGTCGAGCGGGACCTCGATGCAGCCGACGGTGATGTCGGCGCGCTTCTCGACGTGCTGCGCGATCATCGGACCGTAGTCCATCTTGTAGATGTGATCACCGGCCAGCACCAGCACGCGCTTGGGCGCGTGGTGCCGGATGATGTCCAGGTTCTGGTAGATCGCGTCGGCCGTGCCGGTGTACCACCCGGTCTCGCTGACGCGCTGCTGCGCAGGCAACAGTTCGACGAACTCGTTGAACTCGGGCCGCAGGAAGTTCCAGCCCTGCTGGATGTGACGGATCAGCGAGTGCGACTTGTACTGCGTGAGCACCGCCATGCGCCGCACGCCCGAGTTGATGCAGTTCGACAGCGGGAAGTCGATGATGCGGAACTTGCCGCCGAACGGGACCGCGGGCTTCGCGCGCCAGTCCGTCAGCGCAGCCAGGCGTGATCCGCGCCCACCGGCCAGGATCAGCGCGAGCGTCTCGCGCGTGAGCCGGCTGATGTAGCGCACTTCGCTGGGCTTCTCGGCCCAGGCATCGGATGTGGGTTCCACCGTCCGTCCTCCGACTGTTGCCAAGGCGGTGCAGGTTCCGCCATTCGGGCGGATTGACGCAACCATCGCGCCGGGGCGGATCCGCCCGACTAGCGTCCGGGTTCGAACGCCACGGGCCCGTCGAGTTCCTCGGAGGGCACCAGGATCAGGCCGGCCAGCGGCGGCAAGGTCAGCGACAGCGAGTACGGATGGCCCATGCAGGGCACCGGCTCGGTATCGCGCGCGCCGAAATTTCCGCAGTTGCTGCCGCCATAGTGCGCCGAGTCGGAGTTGAAACGCTCGATCCAGCGGCCGGAACCGGGAACGCCGACGCGATAGTCGCGCCGCACCACCGGCGTGAAATTCAGCACCACGAGCGCGGTGTTCCGGGCTTCGTCGCGGCGCAGGAAGGCCACCACGGATTGCTCGCGGTCGTCGCAGGTGACCCACTCGAAACCCTCCGGCGCGAAGTCCAGCCGATGCAGCGCCGGCAGGTTCCGCAGCAGCGCATTGAGGTCGCCCACCATGCGATGCACTCCCGCGTGCGGCGCGAGTGCCAGCAGCTGCCAGTCGAGCGAGCGGTCCTGGCTCCACTCGCGCAGCTGGGCGAACTCCTGCCCCATGAACAGCAATTTCTTGCCGGGCCGCGTCCATTGCCAGGTGTAGAGCAGCCGCAGATTGGCGAAGCGCTGCCACGGGTCACCATGCATCTTGCCGAGCAGCGATCCTTTTCCATGCACGACCTCGTCGTGCGACAGCGCCAGCACGAAGCGCTCGCTGTACGCATACGTGAGCCCGAAGGTCAGGCGCTCGTGCCGCTCGCCGCGGAACAGCGGATCGGTGCGCATCAGCTCGAGCGT
The DNA here is from genome assembly GCF_020697055.1 of Panacagrimonas sp. Lineage (GTDB taxonomy): Bacteria > Pseudomonadota > Gammaproteobacteria > Nevskiales > Nevskiaceae > Panacagrimonas. The sequence continues at coordinate 176,019 of NZ_JAJFBP010000002.1, forward strand.
GTCGTGCATCCAGCCCATGTCCCACTTCATCGAAAAGCCCAGGCCGTTCGACGCGGGCGGATGGGTCACGCGCGGCCAGGCGGTGGATTCCTCGGCAATCACGAGCGCACCGGGATGTCGCTGCTGGACGGCGGTATTGAGTTCGCGCAGGAATGCGACCGCTTCGAGATTCTCGCGGCCGCCATGCTGGTTGGGTCGCCATTGGCCGGGTCCGCGCGAGTAATCGAGATACAACATCGAGGCGACGGCATCGACGCGCAGGCCGTCGATGTGGAATTCCTCGACCCAGTACAGCGCGCTCGCCAACAGGTAGTTGCGCACCTCGGGCCGGCCGTAGTCGTAGATCAGCGTGCTCCAGTCCGGATGTTCGCCCCGCGCGTCGCCGTACTCGTACAGCGGCAGCCCGTCGAAGCGCGCGAGGCCGTGCGCGTCTTTCGGGAAATGGGCCGGCACCCAGTCCAGGATCACGCCGATGCCGTGCGCGTGGCAGCGATCGACGAAGGCACGCAGGTCGTCCGGCGTGCCGTGTCGCGAGGTCGGCGCGAACAGGCCGAGGGCCTGATAGCCCCAGGAGGGATCGTAGGGATGCTCGCTGATCGGCAGCAGTTCGAGATGCGTGAATCCCTGCGCGTGGACGTACGGCACCAGCGACCCGGCAAGGTCGCGGTAGCGCGGCAACGTGTCGGCCTGATCGCGACGCCAGGAGCCCGCGTGCGCCTCGTAGATCGACAGCGGCTCGTGCTGCCAGTCGCGGTTCGCACGCCCCTGCATCCAGGCATCGTCGTTCCAGGCGTACGCGCTGGGCGCCACGACCACCGACGCCGTCTCCGGCCGCAGCTGCGACTGCCGCGCATACGGGTCGGCCTTCAGCGCAACCGAGCCGTCGGCACCCTCGATGCGGAACTTGTATCGCGCGCCGGCTTCGACCGCGGCCACGAAGCCGGACCAGATGCCGCCCGGCTGCATGCGCAGCGCGCGGCCCGTGCCCTCCCAACCGATGAAGTCGCCGACGACCGACACGGCGCGAGCCCGCGGCGCCCAGGTCGAGAAACGCGTGCCGCGCACGCCGTGATGTTCCAGGACGTGGGCGCCCAAAAAACGCCAGGCGTGCGCGTGCCGGCCTTCGCCGAACACCTGGCGGTCGAAGTCGCCGATCGATTCCCCGTCATCCCCGTGTGCGTCGCTCACGCGGCCAAGCCTGCACGGGGCGTGGGGCCGACGTCCATTCATTGCGCAACGAAAAAGGCCCGGCTGCGCGAGCAGCCGGGCCTCGGGTTCGCTTGCGACCGGTTCAGTGCGTCGCCGGCGCGGGGTCGATCATGAACTGCGACAGGTCGATGTTCTCGCCGACCGCGAGGTCGGTGCGACGCAGGAACTTCGGATTGATGAAGTACACCGACAACGGGAGCACGATCAGCGACAGCACCATGTTGATGAGCATGATCACCATCAGCAGCATGCCCATGTCGGCCATGAACTTCAGGTCGGACAGGAAGTACCAGGGCACGATGCCGATCAGCATGATCGTCGCGGTGAACATGATCGCCTTGCCGGTCGTGGTCAGCGAACTGGTCAGCGCGGCGCCGACGTCTCCTTCGTGGACGTGATACTCCTCGCAGATTCGCGACAGCAGGTAGATGCCGTAGTCGATACCCACGCCCACGCCCATGACCGCGACGATGGTCGCGTTGATGTCCAGACCGATGCCGAGGTGGTACATCGCCGCCATCTGCATGGTGTTCGACAGGTTCACCGGGATCAGCAGCAGGATCGATGCAACGATCGACTTGTAGGCGATGGCGGCGATCACCGCGATGGCGACGTTGACCAGGCCGAAGATGAACCAGTGGTAGCGCTCCACCACGACGTTCATCGCCTGCTGCAGCGCGATGAAGCCGGACGCCATGCGCACACGGAACTTCTCGTGGTCCTCACCGACGGCGTCCACCGCGCGGCGGGCGCTGGCCAGCGCCGCATCCACGGTCTCCTGCTTGTTGTCCTTGAACCAGACCGACACCGTCGAATGCTGCGCGACGTAGTCCATCACGTGGCCGAAGTTGACCGGGTTGCCGCCGAACATGATGGCCTGGCCGGCGCTGTACGCGGCGCGCTTGTCGGCGTCGATCGGCAACCACAGGGGGTTGCCGCCCGAGAACAGGCGATTGCCTTCCATCATGTAGTCGGTGAACGACAGCGTCGCACGCGGCGTGATGCCGGTATCGGCCTCGACCAGCGCCTGCAGCTGGGAACGGATCACCATCGCCTCGGCGGACAGCGCGATGCGGTTGGTATTGTCCTGGTCGTTCTTCGACTCGATCACCAGCTCGAGCGTGTTCATGCCCGGGAAGTGCGCGTTGATCGCCCGCACCGCGGTGTTGAATTCGGAGTCATAGAACAGCAGGTTGCTGCCTTCAGCGGGGTTGCCGACCTTGATCTGCAGCGTTCCCCAGACCGACCAGACGCCGAGGATGGCGATGACGATGGCGGTGGTCTTGGCGTTCTTGCCGTAGGTCCAGCTGGCGATGCGGCGCAGGAGGTGCTTCTGGAACAGGTGGATGCCCGATTCCTTGCCCTCTCCACCCGAGATCTGGTCGACGTTCTTCGGCACCGGCAGGTAGGACAGCAGGATCGATGCGAGGAACACGCCGTTGGGAATGATCCACAGCGCCCAGGCGCCGCAGAACAGCGCGTGGTCGTACATCATGTGGATCGGCGCGATGGCGATGAAGACGATGCCGAACACGTCGGTCATGATGCCCAGCACCGAAGGCACCATCATCACGCCCATGCACACTTCGGCGGACTTCTTCTTGTCCTTCAGGTGCGCGAGGATCTCGTAATAGCGCTCGGCGTACTGGATGCAATGCGAGAGGGTTCGGGCAACGAGCAGCAGCGGCACGATCGTCAGCAGCGGTTCGATCGGGCGGCCCAGCCAGCCGATGAAGCCCACGCCCCACATGCCTGCGACCAGCGCGCACACCGTCGGCATGACGACGCCGGCGACATTGCGCATGTAGAGGATGAGCAGCACGATCAGGATGCCGATGGTCGCGGCAAAGATGCTGTAGGTCTGCTTCTGCAGCTTGTAGACCCAGCCGGTCAGGATCGGCTGGCCGGCCAGGTAGATCTCGTGATTCTCGTCCTGGTGCTTTTCGATGACCTTGCGCACGGCGTCGAACGCAACGCCATATTCGATGTAATCCTGGAACCCCGCCTGGATCAGCGTCGCGGTGTGGTCGCGTGACACGAAGAACGTGCGCGCGTTCGGAGACTGCTCGACGCGGCGCTTGAAGTCGTTCACTTCTGCCGGATCCGAAGGCACGCGGTCACCCATCAACGGACGCACGTCGGCGCCTTCCGGCGTCGCTTCGACGTAGCGCAGCTTCTCGGTGGAGATCGAGATCAGCTGGTCGTGGTCGATGGCGGGCGTGAGATCGATCTCACGGGTCATGTCCCAGACCTTCTGCAACGTGTCCTGGTTGTAGATATCGCCGTTCTTGCGCTTGACCATGACGTACACGGTCAACGGACTGCCGAAGTTCGGGTGGTCGTAGTAGACCTGCACGAACGGATCGTCGGTCGGCAGCATGTTCTTGAAGACCGTCTTCAGAACGACGTGCGGGAAGCCGAACAGGAAGAAAATGGTGACCAGCGCGAAGGCGATCGACACCATTCCGCGGTGCTCCATGATCCAGTGGGCCATGCGAAATCGGAATGGGAGCTTGTCCATAGTCGGTCTGTTCTGAAAACGTGGTGGTACGAGGAATCGCTGCTTCGTCGATATGCGTGCTGCGTCAGCCTGCGCCCAGGCGCATCAGCGCGGTCTGGGTCAGATACTTGTCGTACATCTTGGGATCGTTGGCGCCGCTGGCGTGGCCTTCGATCACCCTGACCTGCTCGAGCCGGGTCACTCGCCCGGTCTGGATGTCGGAACAGGTCACGTGGCACCAGCTCCAGTACGGGTGCTGGCCATCCATGAAGGTCTTGCCGTTGTCGTCGTACAGCGAGTACGCGCCGTCGAACGAGCGGTACGGCTGGTCGCGACGGTCGTAGGTCACCATGCCGACCACGACCTGGTTGCGTGCGTCGAACCACACCTGCTTCTTCGAGATGGGCGCGCGCGGATAACCGGTGGGACTGGCCTCGACCAGGATCGCTTCGGGCACCAGCTCGACCGTCGAGTCCCAGAATGTCGTGCCCTTGGGGCCGCCGTGGGTCTTGTGCTCCCAGTTGTCGTGCGCGGAGTTCCAGGATCCCGATAGCCCGGCCAGGAACGGGCCACGGCTGACGATCTTGAAGTTGCCCCAGGTCAGCAGCGGATCGCCTGCGGCCCACGCGTCCGACAGGTACAACGTCGTGCCCGGAAGCAGCGGCTCGAAGCGCTGGTCGGCCGGGAACTGGCGGATGCGGCGAAAGTCCGCCACGTAGCCGTACAGCGCGGGAAACTTGCGCTGGTCGTAATCCCAGACGTTCATGAACGATGTGCCGCGGAACTGCTGCGGGCCCGTGAAGAACACCGTCTGGAAACGCAGCTTGTCCTTGTGCTCGGGCCAATAAGGCTTGGGGTCCATGCTCACGCGCGCGACGGTATTGAGCTCGGCCCAGCCGCCTGCGTAGCGGAAGCGCGTCTCGCCATCGACGGCGACGTCGTTGATCTTGACCGCGTAGAAAGAAGCGTCGTGCCGGCCCCAGCTCAGCGTCTGCGCGGCGAGCAACTCGATACCGGACTTGGCATCCGGGAAGGGATTGCCGCCGATCCAGGGCTGCCCGTCGGACGCGTTCACGACATTGCTCTGTCCGTCGAACTTGGCCTTGCCTGCGTTCTTGAGCGTGGCCTCGATGTACTCCCACGGCGACAGTCGCATCACATCGGTGGTGGTCTTGACCACCTTGAGTTTGCGTCCGTTCTTCTTGATCTGCTCGTAGCGGATCGGTTCGAGCAGGTCCTTCACCAGGTCGACGTTCGATGCATTGATCTCGTCGCCGGTTTTGATCTTGCCCTTGGTATATCCCTCGATCGACATCAATTCGTCGGGATACGCCTTGTTGACCTGGCCGGTCTGGGCGAATGCGCTCCAGGACGACATCAGCACGCCAGCCGAACCCGCGCCCTGGGCGACCTTGCCCAGGAACTCGCGACGGCTGTAGTGATGGTCGTACTTGCGGATTCTCATGACGTCTCGATGTGCTCTTCCGTACTTCTTCAAAAATTCCGGCGGTCGGTTCGTCACCGACCGCCGGAGACAAAGCGCTAGGAAGGGCTTAGCGCTGAGGAGACGGTGTAAGCCGGTGCATCAGAACTGGTAGCCGAATCGCAGACAGAACTCGTCGGCGAAATCGATGAAGCTGACGAACGACTTGTTGGGATTGTTGCCCCACACGTCGGAGTCCAGGTAGTTGTAGAACGCGTTGATCGTGACGTTGCCCCGCGGCTTCCACTGCACGCCGGGCTGCACCAGCATGCCGCCCTGCACGTCGATCAGCGCCGCGATGCTGTACTCGAAGATGTACTGCGGTCCCGGCAGCAGCGCAGCGAGCACCACGTAGTGCGCACCGCCGTTCACGCCCGGGGTGATCTTCGGATCGTCGTTGGTGGGAACCCCCTTGGTGAGCTTGTACTGGCCACCCGGCGAGTAGTTCTCCGAACCGTAGCCGTCGAGCAGCAGGCCTTCGAGGCTCTGCTCCTTCTGCCACAGGTACTGGAACACCATGTAGGTCGCGGGCAGCGACGTCGAGAAGCGGTGGTACTTCTCCATGACCAGACCGGCCTGGACCTCATCGCGCTCGTCGTAGCGCTGGCGCAGGTCGACCGAGGTGTTCTTGCGGTCGGGCGTATAGGTGGCCTCGACGTTGATGATGATCTGGTCGAACAGCGAGCCGGGCTCGCCTTCCGTCACGAAGCCGCCACCGACGCCGAAGACGTCCTCGCGGAAGTAGCTGCGTTCCACGTGACCGTGCAGGCCTTCCGATGCGATGAAGAACGCGTTGAGCTCGTTGTAGGCCGCGACTGAGTTTTTGCCCACCGGACGAGCCAGCAGCGTTGTGGCGGCCGGGAATTCGTCGATCACGCGGGCCAGGCCCTCGAGCGCGTCGAGCTTGGTGTAGCTCGCGCGGTCGAACCATTCTTCTGCCACGTTCAGGCCGCCGGGCGCGACTTCGAACGCCGTTTCACCGAGCAGCGGACCGCAACCGTTGTCGGTCGCCAGGTTGGTGCCGTACTGCGCGTTGTGGGCCAGGATCAACGCCGGGCAGGCCTGGTTGAACGCGAAGCCCAGCGTGTTGCTGCTGGGCAGCGGCTTGTTGATGCCGGACTTGCGCCAGCGGATCGCACCGAGCTGGTTGAGGCGGCTCGTATACATCAACTGGGCGTTGTAATTGCCGAATTCGCCTTTCAGACGGAAGCCGTAGTTGATGTCCTTGTTGTTGTCGTTCTTGTAGTAGTTGTCGTGAAGGATGAAGCGCGAGTCGACGATGTTGTACGTCGTGTTCGAGTTCGGGACGATCGTCGGGATGAACTGCTGTCCGAACGCGTCGAGCACGATGTTGTCCGACGCCTGCCAGGTGATACGCAGGCCGGGAGCGGACATGCGCTCGTCGGCGAATTCCTCGATCGCGCGATCCAGGAACAGGTGGCGGCGCAGATCCAGGCCGTTGGCCGTGTCCATGATGCGGAAGAACAGCAGCTGGCCCCAAGCGACGGACTGGTTGCCCAAACGCGCCGTGAGGTTGCCGTTGGTCCACTGTACGAAGAACGCCGGCAGGTCGACCATGAAATCGTTGTTCGAGTATTCGAACAGCAGCGGTCGCTGCTCACCGTCGACTTCGTAGCCGAGCTGGTCGGGCTTGCCGTCGTACTGCCGCAGCGTCTTGCCCGTCTCGAAACCGCCGTTGATGTCCTTGTAACGGTTGTAGCTGAACGACTGGTAGCCGTAGTCGTTCGGGTTGTAGACGGCGCGAATGCGGCTGATGAACGACCAGCCGTTGGGCCAGTTGATGGTCGGCTGGAACTCGAAACGCAGGAGGTGATAGTTCACGTCCTGGTCGCGGGTCGGGATGTAGCGACGAAAGACGTCGCTGGTCCCGGTCGGGCTCAGCTGCTCGACGCCCCGGGTCGGCGGGAACACCGGGCTGAGGGGGATGTTGACGTTGAGAAGATCGTTGAGGATCGTCGACGGATTGACGCCTTGATCGATCGTCGTGGTCCAGGGCGCGAACAGCAGCCCGGTGTCGCCGTATTCGCACGCGTTGCTCGAAAACGGATCGCACGCGCCGACCGGATTTCCCGCGCTGCGCGGGATGCGCCGGTTGTTCGAGCCCAGGCCGAACTGGTTGGCTGCCGACATGCGGCCGCTCGTACTGAACGCCGCCTCGATTCGGAACTGTCCGTTGAAGGAAAGATCGCCGCCGAACAGCTTGCGGTCCGTTCTGCTCAGTTCCTGCGCGCCCGCCGTTCCCGCGGTCGCAGCCGCTATCACGATTGCGGTTGCCCCAAACCACCGCTTGACTCGCACACTCATGGTCTTCCCTCCGGATGAACGCTTTCGTTTTTTGCTCGACTGTCGTCGCCCGCGTTGAACGGTGCGACGTGCCCCACGCTCACAAAGCCATCAATCTCGAAACGTCAAAACAGCCGGCAGCCCTCCGCCTGGCATCAGCTGCCGATCTGGATGATCTTTCCCGAATGGCCCACCGCCAGGATTCGTCCGGATGCCTCGTCCGTACGCACCGCCTGGTACCAATCGGTGATCGTGTCGCCCTCGTCGACAGCCACCCAGGACATTCCGTTGTTCTCGCTGCGGTACATCACGCGCATGCCAGTCACGACGACCTGGCCGGTGGCCGACGCCGTGACGCCGAGGAAATTGAGCTTGGTCGCGACGTCGCACTGCGTCCACGTCTCGCCGCCATCGGCCGAGATCAGCAGCGCGCCGCTCTGGCCCACCGCATAGCTGTTGCCCTTGCCGGCTTCGACCAGGTGCATCGCGTGCAGCGTCGGTGCCTTGGGGTCGATGGCGCGCACCACGCGCCACGTTGCGCCGCCGTCGTCGGACCGCATCATCACGCCGAATTCGCCGGTGATCGTGATCTGGCCGGCCTCCGTGACATTGGCCGCGTAGATCGTCGGCTCGCCGGTGCCAAAGTGCTCTTCGAGCGCGAGCAGCGACCAATCCGGAGCCGACGGCGCCCACGTCTTGCCACCGTCTGTGGACTTGAGAACCGTGCCGAACTGCCCGCCCACGATGGCGAGGCCCGAGCTGTTGACGTCGACCGACAGCAGGCGCGCCTTGCTGCCCGAGTCGACCGTCTGCCATTTGCCGTCCTGGACGATCGCGACGGCGCCGCTCTGTCCGACGGCGATCGAATGCGCACCGCGCTTGGCGACCGACAGCAGCGCCATCGTCGTCGGCGATTCGGCGACCGCCTTCCAGGTCTTGCCTCCGTCCTTGGATTCGGAGATCGCGCCACCGGCGCCGACCGCGACGCCTTCGCCGTTCTCCAGATCGATCCCGAAGAACGCCGAGTGCGGAATTCCCGAGATCAAGGTCGTGATGATCTCTTTGCCGGCCATGGCTTCGGACATGACTCCGACGCTCAGCACGATCGACGCTGTCACGACGCTAAGAAGGCTCCGCATCTCGAACTACCCCAGGACTTGTTCGTTCTATTCGAAGAGCTCCGGCCGACCCTTGCGGGCCGGCCGGAGATGTCGCTACATCCGTTTGCTGCTCGAAGCGTTCCTCAGACCGCGCCGAGGCGCGCGATGGCGGCCTGGGTGAGGAACTTGTCGTAGATGCCCTTCTCGCCACCCTCGGCGGCAGGCGCCTCGTAACGGCTCATGTAGCCGCCCGAGATCTGCTTGACGTGGTGGAACGCCGACATGCGGTTGGCCTGGATGTCGTGGAAGTGCACCTGCGTCCAGCTCCAGTGCGGCTTGCCGTGACGATCCTTGTTGACGAAGTCGCCTTCGACCTGCGGACCGAACGACGGATCGACCTGCTTCCACAGCTCGCCTCGGCGGTCGTAGGTCACGTACTGCACGATCATGTGATTACGTGCGTCGACCCACACGTGCTTCTTGCCGACCGGCGCACGCGGATAACCCGTGGGCTCGGACTCGACGCAGATGCACTCGGGCGCCAGCTCCACCGTGAATTCGATGAAGGTCTTGCCCTTGCCGCCGCCGTGGAACGAGTGGTTTTCCCAGTTCGGATGGGACTTGCCGCGGAAGTTGCCGCCCAGTGCCACCAGTCGCGGACCGCGGCTGATGATCTTGGTGTTGCCCCAGGTCAGCAGCGGATCGCCGGCTGCCCACGCATCGGACAGGAAGAAGTTGATGCCCGGAACGATCGGCTCGAAACGCTGGTTGGCCGGGAACTGGCGGATGCGACGGAACTGCGGCAGGTAGCCGTAGATGTCCGGGAACTTGCGTTGGTCGTAGTACCAGGGCACCAGGAACGAAGCGCCGGCCTGTTCCTGCGGCGCGGTGAAGAACACGCTCTGGAAACGCAGGCGATCCTTGTAGCCGCCCCACACCGGCTCGCCTTCGGTGCGCGAGGTGGTGTTCAGCTCGGTCCAGTACAGGTCGTAGGTATAGGCCTGCGAGCCGTCGGGGTTGGTGTCGTTGGAACGCACCGCGTACTGCGACATGTCGTGACGGCCCCAGGACAGCGTGAGGTTCGCCATGCACTCCTGGCCGGTCTTGCACTCCGGGAAGGCGCTGCCGCCGATCCACGGACCCTTGGTGGCGGTCTCCACCACGTTGCCTGTCTCGTCGAAGCTGGCCTTGCCCCAGTTCTTCAGCGTCGACTGCAGGTAGGCGTACGGGAACATGTCCTCGATGTTGGTCGTGACCTTGTCGCGCATCTTCAGGCGACGACCCATCTTGGAAATCTGCTGGTACATGATCGGATCGATCAGGTGCTTCACCGCCTCGACATTCTTGGTGTCGATGATGTCGCCCGGCTTCACCTTGCCCTTGGTCTGGGCCTCGATCGAACGAAGTTCGTCGGGATAAGCCTTGTTGATCTCGCCGTCCTTCGCAAAGGTGGACCACGCCGGGGCCAGCACGCCGCCACCCAGGCCCAGGGCGACTTTTTCCATCAACACTCGACGGGAATAGTCGAAGTCGTATTTACGGATATGCATCTTCATCCCTCCATTGATACTGCGTTAAGGTCGCCGAGGACCCTCGTTATTGACCGCTTACGGGCTACGCAAACTGTTAGGTGAGAGGAGGAAGGGATCCAATTCCGAAGCCCTCGGCATTGCGCGGAACACTCCGCGCATCCGGAGCCCGCACATACGGTACGGTTCCCGACAATTCTCCGGACGCACCGGGCGATGAAAGATCGAAGTGGCGACGAACGCCGGGGCGAAGTGCGTGACCACTGTCCGACGTACGAACCAACCGGGGCACAACCTCACCCGGCGACCGCGGCAGGAATCCGCAACGCAATTTCCGCACTGGCGACCTCTCCTCACGCACTCGCGAGCCTTTGCCCGGCTCATCTCTAGTCGTCGTGACGGCACGTCGCTGCGTGCCGGCCCATGCCTTCGTCTCCGGGCACCTACTGCCGAAGTCGATGTCGTACGGTGACGACAACCGTACGGTACCATATCAATATATAAATGCAAGCGCCAAATTCCCCAACCTTTAGTCGAGGGGATGGCCTGCGAGAACCGGCGTTGCCTCAGCCCAGCCCTCGCAGAAAGTCGATCAAGAGCTTGTTTGTCTCCTCCGGATATTCCTGCTGAATCCAGTGGCCACTGCCGGCCACCATGTGGGTTCCGCGGTAGTTCGGCATGTGCTTGTCGGCTTCGGCGAGCGACTCCATGCCCCACGCGGTGCCGACGTCGTATTCGCCACCAATGAACAGTGCCGGCGGCGTCAGCGGCTTGCCCGCCATCGCCTCGAGATCCTGCCAGTCGTTGTCGACGTTGTGATAGAAGCTCAGCGGCCCGCCAAAGCCCGAGCGTTCGAACTCACCGGCGTAGAAATCGAGGTCGGCATTGCTGAGCCAGTGCGGCATCGTCTCGGGATAGACGAACGCATCCTTGAGGCGAGCGCCCTTGGGCACGCATAGCGGGCCCGCACGCAGCGTCTCGAGCGGACTCATCGGCGGCACGCCGGCGGCTTTCATCTGCGCCGCGAACATCGCGCCGACTTCGCCCGAGACGGTCCACATGATGCCTTTCAGCCAGCCGCGCAGATCCTCTTCGATCTCGTCGATCACGTCGGCCTGCGCACCGAAGTAGTCCTGATAGAACTCCTTGTCCGCGCCTGCGATCACGCGGTGGTAGTCGCGCGGTCGCACCTCGCCGAAGGGACAGCCCGGCAAACCGATCACCGCGCGTCCGGCGAAGGGCACGCTGACGCCGACCACCGCGCGACAGCGCTCGGGCCGCGTCCACGCGTACGTCCAGGTGACCGGCGCGCCCCAGTCGTGTCCGACCACGACGGGCTTCTCCACTCCATAGGCGTCGGCGATGCCGATCAGATCGTCGACCAGCGCACCGATGCGATAGGCCTCCTGCACCCGGAACTTCGAGGAGCGGCCATAACCGCGCTGGTCGACGGCGACCACCTTGTATCCGGCCGCTGCCAAAGCCGGGATCTGGTGGCGCCACGAGTACCAGGATTCGGGAAACCCGTGCACGAGGATCACCAGCGGACCTTCGCCCTGCTCGACGGCATGAATGCGCGAGCGGCGGGTCTGGATGATCCGGTGCTTCCACGACTCCATTTCGTTCTCCCGTCTTGTTGTTCGTAGTACAGCGGTCGTATCAGGCCCGCCTGGGCAATGGCATTCCAGCGGGCTCGATCGCCTGCCGGGGATAGTTGCGTTCGATCAGCGTCTTCTGCCCGCGCAACTTGGTCCAGGCCCACTTGCCGATCACGCGCGCCATCATCGGCGGCGTCAGCATGGCCGTGGCCGGCTTGACCAGGTGGATCACGGCCAGGAACGTGCGGTAGGCGTCCAGGTCGTCGTGCACGAGCTCGGTCGCGCGATCCATGTACCAGTTGAGGAACCGGAAGTAGAACGGCCGCTTCTTCTCGACGTCCTTGATCCAGTCGAAGCGCAGCGTCTGCTCCCGGATCACGAACCAGGCGCCGTCGGCGATCTTCGAGATCGCACGGAAGTAGCGTTTGACCAGATCCGGACTGTCGGGCGCGTGACGCTGCAGCAGCTCGCGCATGCGCGCGATTTCCTGGAGCGTGATCGTCATGCCCAGGCCCGCGACGGGATCGGTGCTGGTGTAGGCATCGCCGACCACCAGCATCGCATTGGGCAGCCGCGCGAGCTTCTCGTAGCGATAGCGCTGCATCTGCGGCATGCGGAAGTTGTGCACCGGCGATGCCGGCTCCAAGCCCTCGATGTTCTGCGCGACCAGCGGCGACTGCATGCGCTTGGCGAAGTCGCGGAACTCCTTGACGTTGCGAGGCGGTGAATAGCTGTTGTACTCGATCAGCGAACAGCACAGGATCGAGCGGCTGGTGTCGGTGTAGTACTGCGCGGCGTAGGTCTGCTCGTTGGGTCGATACGAGAAACAGATCTCCATCACCTTGTCGGTCCACTGTCGCTCCGGCGGCACGTGGAACCACATGCTCGAGTAGAGCGTATTGAGGATGTCCTGCTCGAGCTGCGGCTTGCCGATGCCGAGGCGCTCGAGGAATTCGGGCATGCGCGTGCTCTTGCCCGAGGCGTCGACCACCAGTTCGGCAGGAATTAACTCGAGCCCGCCGTTCCCGTCCGCGATGGCGACACCCAGCACGGTGTTCGACGCAGCGTCGTAGATCACGTCCTGCATCTCGGTGTCGTAGTGGTACTTCACCTTGGGCTCGTCATCGAGCCGCCGGCGCACGCACCATTCGAGCAGCGGTCGACCGGCGCAGGTGATCTCGATGTCGCTCGAGCAGCGCTTCTTCCAGGATCCGGCCAGGCGCAGGTGGTACTGCGCGGCCATGTCCACGTTGAAGGCGCCTTCGCGCACCATGTCATCGATGATGCCGGGAAACAGTTTCTCCAGCTCGTGACGGCCGGCGGTGAGCAGGTGATGCAGGTGCCAGCCCTGGGCGGCGCCAGGCCGACCTTCCATGCGCAGATGCTGACGATCCTTCTCCAGAACGATCACCTGGTCGAAACGATCCGTCAGCGCCTTGGCCGACGCGATGCCCGCGATGCTCCCGCCCACCACGACCGCAGTACCGCGCCCTTGGCGCCGGACTGCCGCGAGGTCCAGCGATTCGACGTGCACGCGCGGTGGCGCGGAAACGCGCGTGCCCAGTCCGCTTTGCACGAACTTCTCGAAGTAGACGCTCGCCTTGTGGAGACCCGCCTTGTCGAGCCAGCCGCGCGTCGCGTCCACCATGGCCGACGGACCGCAGAGGTACACATCGGCCTCACCGTCGCGAAACATCGAATCGTCGAGCAGGTCGGTCACGATTCCGACGCGTCCACTCCAGCGCGCATCGGCCTGCGCAACGATCGTGTGCACGACCAGCTGCGGCAGCGCCGCCTTCAACGCGTCGATCGCCTCGAGCTTGCACAGGTCATCGTGCCGCGTGACGCCGTACAGCAAGGCGATGGGCTGTCGGGGGGGCGACTCGCGCAGGCCCTGGGCCATCGCCAGGATCGCCGAGAGTCCCGTTCCGCCGGCCACGAGGATCAGCGGGCGCGTGACCGGGCGCAGATAGAAAGCCCCCTTGCTGCAGCGCAACGCGATGCGGTCGCCGGGCTTGGCCCGCTGCCGCAGGTAATCCGACATCACGCCCCGATCCAGCAGGCGGACGATGAATTCCATCTTGTTGGCGGCGTTCGGCAGATTGGCGTACGAGTAGCTGCGCCATTCTTCCGCGCCCGGAACCTTGAGCTGCGCGAACTGCCCCGGCATGAAGTGCACGTGTTCGCCCAGACCCGAGGCATCGACGTGCAGCAGCGCGGTGGTCGGTGAAATGATCTCGACACCGGTGACGATGCCGTCGCCGGTGATCAGTCGGGCCGCGTTGTCGTCCAGCGGATACTGCAGCTCGATGATGCAATCGGACTGCGCCGTCGCCTGGCACGTCAGGATCTTTCCGGCCTCGCGCTCGACGTCGCTCAGGCCCTCGGTGCGTCCCATGTCGAAATTGCCACGCGTGCAGCTGGCGACGCAGGTCCCGCAAACGCCGCTTTCGCATTCGCTCACGATGGGAACGCCGCCCGCCTCGGCCGCATCCAGCACCGTTTGCCCCGGCGCGACCCGCAGCGTGCGTTCAGCCCCGCCCAGGTAGCGCACCGTCACCACATGATCCATGCCCAAGCTCCGCTATTTCGGCTGCGAAAGTCTCGGCAGGATCGTCCCGGCAACGTCATGCGGCTATCACCCGATAAGGGGGGGTGCCCAACCTAGTCAGGTGGGTAGGTTGCCGATCGCATCGGGTTCGACCTAGGGTCTGGGTCCGTTTTCGCCGTCTAACATCCCCTCCCTCCCCCACCCGAGATCACAGGACTCCTTCCATGTCGATGAAGAACGCGCTGGATTCACTTCTCAAGAACGCCACCGACGCGGGCGACGTGCCGGGCGTCGTGGCGATGGTCACCAATCGCGAAGGCACGCTCTACGAGGGCGCCTTCGGTGTCCGCAAGGTCGGCGACAAGCAGCCGATGACCACCGACACGGTGGGCCTGATCGCCTCGATGACCAAGGCGATCACCTCGGTGGCCGCGATGCAGCTGGTCGAGCAGGGCAAGCTCGACCTCGACGGCCCCGCCTCCAAATGGGCGCCGGAGCTGGGCAAGGTACAGGTGCTCGACGGCTTCGATTCGGCCGGCAAGCCGAAGCTGCGGGCCCCGAAACACCCCATCACGCTCAAGCATCTGCTGACCCACACCGCCGGCTTCGGCTACTCCTTCACCAGCACGGAGATCAAGAAATACGAGGAAGTCACCGGCCTGCCCAGCCCGTTCACGTGCACCCGCGCCAGCCTCGATGCACCGTTGCTGTTCGACCCGGGTCAGCGCTGGGAATACGGCATCAACATCGACTGGGCGGGTCAGCTGGTCGAGCGCGCGAGCGGCATGCGCCTGGGCGACTACTTCGCCAAGAACATCCTCGGTCCGCTGGGCATGAACGACACGGCCGTCAACATGAGCCCGAGCATGTCGTCGCGCCGCGCGCACATCCACGCGCGCCTGCCGGACGGCAACCTCACGCCGATCGACCTGGTGCTGCCGCAGCCGCCGGAGGTCGACATGGGCGGCCACTGCCTGTACGGCACCGCGGGTGACTACCTGAAGTTCGTTCGCATGTTCCTCAACAACGGCGCGGCGCCGGGCGGCGGACGGATCCTGAAGGCCGAAACGATCGACCAGATGTGCGTCAACCAGATCGGCGAGCTCAAGATCAGCGGCTTCAAGACCGCCGATCCGACGTTGCTGAACGACATGCCGCTGCCGCCGGAGATTCCGCACAACTGGGGCCTGGGGTTCCTGATCAACCAGAAGCCCTTCCCCACCGGTCGCAGCGCGGGCGGCCTGCTGTGGGCCGGCATCTGCAACAGCTATTACTGGATCGACCGCACCAAGGGTATCGGCGGTGTTTATCTCACGCAGATCCTGCCCTTCGCCGACGTGAAGTCGCTGCCGCTGTTCTTCGGCGTCGAGGGAACGGTCTACCAGAGCATGAGCTGACGCTCCGACGTTGCACTCGGGGGCTGCCGGAGACGGCAGCCCTTTTTGTTTATCCGATCAGCTGCTGGCGCAACGCGATCGCCACCGCGTGCGCGCGGTCGGCGGCGCCGAGCTTTTCGTAGATCTTCTTGAGATGGGATTTCACGGTCTCTTCGGTGATCGACAGCGACTTGGCGATCATCTTGTTGCTCAGGCCTTCGGCGAGCGCTTCGAGGATGTGCATCTCGCGAACCGACAACGTCCCACGATCCTCCGCGGCGCGCGCGTCCTGCACCAGGCGCTTGAGCAGCGGCATCGTGATCTCGGCCTGCAGATACGCGCCGCCGTTGGCGACCGAACGTACGGCACGCAACAGGTCGTTGCCCGAAGCGCTCTTGAGGATGTAGCCGCGGGCGCCGGCGTTCATCGTGCTCCAGACGTAGCCCGGGTTGTCGTACATCGTGAAGACGATGATCTTGGTCTCGGAATGCTTCTGCATGATCTCGACGATCGCGCTCATGCCGCTCTGGCCCGGCATCTTCAGATCGACGATGACGATCTCCGGGTATGGCTTCAACGCTTCCATCGCTTCGATGCCGCTGCGTGCATCGCCGCTCTGGCCCACGACGGTGATGTCGGCCTCCTGGTCGAGCATGCGCGCGATCGCCTGGCGCAGCACGTGGTGATCGTCGATCAGGAAGACACGTGTCGCGCTCATCAGCGGTCGCTCCGCGGCATGCGCACTTCGATGCGCGTTCCGCGCCGCCCGGCGCCGGCATCGACGCGCAGCACCCCGCCTGCCGCTTCGGCACGTTCACGCATCGTCATCAGACCGTAGTGTCCCAGTGGAATGTTGTCGGGATCGAAGCCCTGCCCGTCGTCGGCGATGCTCAACACGACGTCGCCCCCGCGCGCTTCGAACTCGACCTCGACGGTCGTGGCCTGCGCATGTTTCTGGATGTTGAGCAGCGCCTCCTGCAGGAGGCGGAAAAGCATCGCGTCCTGCCGCGAGCGCCAGTCGCGCAGCGAGGAATCGAATCGCCGGACGAGACGAAACGGCAGCACTTCGGCCTGCCTCGCAAGGTGCTCGCTGGCCGCCTCGTAGAAGCCGAGTTCGTCGAGCACCGTCGGGCGCAGCTCGTTCATGATCGACCTGACGTCGTGCGTGCAGGCGCGCACGGTCGACTCCAGGCCGCCGAGATGGCGTTGTAGCGAGGGCCGGTCGTCGAGTTCCGACAGGCACTGTTCGATGCCCTGGCGCAGGCCGAACAGGTGCCCGCTCATGCGGTCGTGCAGCTCGCCGGCGATGTTGCGACGCTCGTCCTCCTGCAACTGCGCGAAACGGCGCAGCACCGCCTGGTAGCGATCGCCCGATTCCTTGAGCGTGCGCGCATGTTCCAGGATCAGCCGCGAATGCTGCCGCGCCCACTCGGCCAGGATCGCTCCCATGAATCCTGCGAACGCGAGCAGGAAGAACTTGGTGCCGAGCATCAGCAGGGTCGAGGTCTGCTCATGCCCGGCGTACCAGGGGTGGGCCACGTAGATCGCCGCGGTCACGACACAATTGAACACCGCGATGCCGATCGACTCCCACACGCCGAACCGGATCGCCACCGACATCTGCGTGAAGAAGAAGAACGGATAGAGCACCGATTCGATGCCGCCGGTGACCAGGCAGATCATGCCGGCGAGCAACGGGTCACCAAACGTGCTCACGACCGCCCAGCGACGGATGTTGCCCGCGCGTGCGGCCTGCACGTGGACCCATGCGGCATACAGGCAGCCGGCGGTGTAGATCGCCCACACCGGCGTGAAGCCCAGGTGGTAGCCGTGGCCCTGGAGGACCACGAACCAGCCGATCAGACCCGAGAAGCGCAACCAACGCACGTCCTTCTCGGCGCGACGCAGACGGCTCTCGTCCTGATCAGCCTCGAGCCAAAGAGGATCCTGACTCAGCCGCAGCGAGTCGGCCGAAAGGGACCAGGCTTTCGACATCGGTTGCCACCGGGTGCGCTTTTGAACTCGATCGAGCATAACGCGCCCGGACGGCGTCCGATCCGGAAAGGTCTATCGGCTCCGAGTCAAAGCTTGAGTCCGCTCTGGCGCTCGAAGTCGGCCAGATCGAAGTAGTCGCTGAAGCGCGTGATCTTGCCGTTCTTCACGACGAACACGCCGGTGACCGGCAGCACGATCTTGCGACCGTCGTTCATCGTGAAGTAGTCGATGCGTTCGGCCAGGACCAGCCCGGGCTCGGCGGCGAGCGTGATGATCTTCAGTTCGGCATAGGTGAACGCATCCAGGAACGCCTTGAAGATCCCGCGGATGCCGGCCATCCCCTCGATCGGCTTGACCGGAACGTTGTGGTAGACCGCGTTCTCGGCGAACGCGCCGCAGATCGTGTCGAGATCACGGCCCTGCCATGAGCCCAGGAAATCACGGACCACTTTCTCGCTGGCTTCTTTGCTGTCGGTCATGCGAATGCTCCTTCGAGGAATTGCCGCTGCTTATTGCGCGATGTGCCCGCCGTCGACGGCCAGATGCGTGCCGGTGATGTAGCCCGAGCGCGACGAGCCCAGGAAGATCGCCGCCTCGGCCACCTCCTCGCTGGTCGCGTTGCGCCGCATCGGGTTCATGCCCTTGAGCGTGTCCCGGATCGTCGTGTCGCCGCCGAAGAGCCGATCGAGCATGGGCGTGTCGACCATGTGCGGACACAGGGCGTTCACGCGGATGCCCATCGGCGCGACGTTGAGCGCGGTGGACTTCACCAGACCGAGCATCGCGTGCTTGCTGGCGACGTAGGACGCCAGGCCCGCGGCGCCGACCAGTCCGGCGACCGAGGCCGTCGCGACGATCACGCCGGATTTGCGTTCGACCATCGGGGGCAGCGCGGCCTTGAACGTGCGCCACGTGCCGACGAGGTTCACGTCGATCTGCGTGGTGAAATCCTCTTCGGTCTGCGCCCAGACATCCACCGGCTTGCCCAGGATGCCGGCATTGGCGAAGACCGCGTCCGGATGGCCGAAGCGTTGCGCGCTTGCGAACAGCGCGTCGACGTCCGACTGGCGCCGGATGTCGCAGGTGGCCGATACCACGTCGACGCCGGCCTTGCGCAGTTCGGCCTCCAGCTCGCCCAGCCCGGCCGCATTGACGTCGCCCAGCGTGAGACGCGCGCCTTCCCGTCCCGCCGCCAGCGCGATCGCGCGCCCGATGCCGGCCGCCGCGCCGGTGATCAGCACGGACTGGCCTTCGAAAACTCCTTTCATGCGACCGCCTTGCCGCTCGAGCGGCGAATGAACCCGTCTGACTGGTTGGACGACAGCTGCAGGTCGGAATACGTCGTCGCGCTGCCGGTTGAGAACGGGACGATGCCGGTCTGACGAGGATCGCGGGCCGGGGGCCAGCCCCGAAATCACGCGAACCGGGGACTGCCCGTACTCATTCGGGGGGCGATGACGACAGCGGAATCGAGCGGCCGCTAGCCGAGCAATTCCTCGATCGGCGGAACCGATTTCGGATCGGGCTCCCAGCCCTGCGTGATCACCCACGCCCGCTCGCGCAGCAATTGCTCCTTCGACATCGCGAGCGTCGCCTTCTGCACGCGATCCTGCGCGGCGGCGTCGCCGTCGCGAAACACGCTGCTGATGACCGAGCCGGTGGCTTCCCGCATCGAGCGCACCGCCATTTCGATCTCGACGGGCGCTGCCTTGGCGCGTTCGAGCAGCGCACTGGCCTCGGCCGCGGTCTTCTCGAGCGACGTGATCGCTGCGCGCGTCTGCGCGCCGCCGTCACCGGCGATGCGCTGCAACTCGGCCGAATAGGCGGACAGGCGCGCGAGTTCATCGCAGTCGAATCGGAACTGCAACGGCAACTGCCTGGCCATCAGCCCAAGCAGTCCCATGCACAGCCGCGCCTGCTCCTGCGCCAGCTTGTTGTCGGGATCCACCGCCGGCAACACCACGTCGGTCATCGCCTTGAGGATGCTCTTGATCTGGAGATCGGGTCGCGTCTGCATGTCAGGGAGCCTCCTCGATGAGCGTGCGCATTTCCTCGAGCAGCATGCCGCCAATGCCCATCAGCCAGGTGATCAGCACGTCCTGGTGGGTCTTGCCGCCGTGCGCGATGCGATAGCTCGTGGCGTAGAGCAGCGTGCCCATCATGTAGTCGTTGTAGACCTTGTACCAATGCACGACCTTGGGATCGATGCACAGTCCGGAAGCCTTCTCGTAGGCCTCGATGAACTGGTTTTCGGGCATCAGCCCGCAGGTCAGAAACGTCTTGCCGTCCTCGGCCAGGTGTCCGAACGCGCGGCTGGTGGTCCAGGCGATGTCCTGGTGGCGATCACCGACGCGGCCGAGCTCCCAATCGAGCCAGGCCGAGATGCGCGCATCGTGCTCGGTGAACAGGAAATTGCCGAGGCGATAGTCGGCATGCACCACGCTCGGCTTGTCGAGAACCGGCAGGTGACTGCGCAACCACGCCGCGCCCAGTCGCATCAACGGCACGTCCTCGTCGCCGTCCTCCTCGAACACGCGCTCCCACCAGTTCACGCCCCACTCGGCGCACTGCGTGCTGTCGGCCGCAGGGACGTCGAACGCGCTGAGGTCCGCCTTTCGATAATCGAAGGTGTGGATCCGCGCGAGGTAGTCGACGAACTGCGGCGCGAGGCGCGCGCGCAGTTCGGGAGGCAGGTGCGTGCCCAGGCCACTGACACCCGCCTGCGCGGCGGTGGGCTTGGCCACGCCTTCGGCGAATCCGTAGACGAGCGCGGGATACGGCAGGTGTTCGCCCTCGGCATCGCACCAGTACACCGGCGGCACCGGCACGGTGCCCTCGAAAGCGCGGATCAGCTGGAACTCGCGCAGGCGGCTGGTCTCGACGATCGACTCGGCCGGCTCCATGCGCAGCACCATCGGCGTCTCGGCGCGTCCCGCCCCGGGCCGATCCCATTTCAGCGTGAAAGCCATCTGCAGCTTGGATGCGCCGCCAGACAACCAGCGTGGCTGGGCAATGTCGAAGGTGCCGATGTTGCACGCGCGCAGCAGCGACGTCGTGCCTTCGACGAGTTTTTCGAGCGGAACCGGCGAATACGGCGGGCCGCTGCGTCGCTGCATCTTGCGCGTCAGGACGCGGTCGATTTCACGCTCCACCGGAAAGCGCTTGCGCAGCTCGGCGATCCATTCGGGCGACGGTCGATCCTTGTCGATGCCCCTCATCTGCAGACTCCTCCGTTGGCGTCAGGACGCGGCAGCTCTCGCGAGGCCGCCGTCGTCATTGCTCGGCCTGCGCTGGGCGGCCGGAATGGTACGGTACCATAACTATTTCACGACGTGAGACGGCGCCCATCCGAGTGGACGAAAGCCTTTGTGGGCCAGCATATAAGGGGCATTACCTACACCAATGGGGAGGGGGCCATCCGGGAATTGCACGCTAGAATGGTCGGCATCCGACTGCTTTGATCCCCGGCATACGCCATCGGCATCGCAATGTCGGTTGCTGGAGAACCATGACGAAACGACGCACCAAGTCCGCGGACGTGGCCAAAGTCACCAAGGCGATCGCGACGTCGCGCAGCCCCGACTTCCTGCCCGTCAACACGCCGCCCAAGCCCAACGGACAGGCAAGCGACGATCCGGGTCCCATCGGCGCCTCGAGCGAAGTGTCGCGCGAAGGCATCCGCCTCGGCTTCCTCATCCATGACGTGTCGCGCATGCGCCGCAGCGCGTACGACCAGTTCATGAAACCGCTCGGCATCACGCGTGCGCAGTGGTGGGTGCTCGCGCACCTGTCGCGCCACGACGGGATGATGCAGACGCAGCTCGCGGACGTGCTCGAAGTGGGCAAGGCGAGCCTCGGCGACGTGATCGAAAGCCTGGAGGCCGGCGGCTGGGTGCAACGTCGGCCCGATCCGGCGGACAAGCGCGCCAAGCGCGTCTACCTCACCAAGCCCGCGCAGACGCTGATCAAGCGCATGACGGTGATGGAACATGATTTCAATGGCCAGATCCTGTCCGATCTGAACAGCGAAGAGCTGGGCGAACTCATCCGCAGCCTGATCAAGATCAAGCATGCGATCTCGCGCCTGGCGCCGAACATCGGCGCGAGCGAGCCGGAAGGCTGACGCCCCCCGCAACCATGACGCTTGCGACCGAGGCGCAGCAGCGCGAACTGCGGGTCGCAGCACGCGCGTTGTCGCGCGGTCAGCTCGTCCACGCCTACGGCCACTGCAGCCTGCGACTGGACGCCACGCACCTGCTGGTGTGCGCGGCCAAGCCGATGGGCACGATCGCTCCTGGCGACGGCGGCACGATCGTCCCCATCGCCGGGCCGCTGCCCGACGGTGTGCTGGGCGAAGTGCGCATCCATCAGCAGATCTATGCGCGGCGGCTCGAGATCGGCGCCGTGTGCCGGATCATGCCGGCGCAGATCGGCCTGCTCGGGTTGCTGCGTCGCACGCCGCGACCGCGTCACGGCTTCGGCGCGTACTTCGCACCCGCCCCGGCGCTGTGGGACGACCCGCGACTGCTGCGCGACGATGCGTCCGCCGCGCGGCTGGCCGGAACGCTGGGCGCCGGCAAGGCGATCGTCATGCGTGCCAATGGCGCGGTGGTCTGCGGCGAGAACCTGGTCGAAGCGGTCGCGCTGTCCTGGTTCCTCGAAGAAGCGGCTCGTGTCGAGGTCGGCCTGATGCAGATGCACCAGGATGGCGATCACACGCTGCTCACGGCGGAGGAGACCGCGGCGCGCCAGGTGACGGCCGGCCGCGTGTACGAGCGCATGTGGGAACACCTGAGCTTCGGCGACCCCGAAGTCTGAAGCGCGCGCCAAACCGGAGAAAAATGCGGATGGGCATCAGAGCGATCGTGCAGCGACACGGCGGGCCGGAAGTCATCGAGTTCGTCGACGACGACACCGCCTCGACGCCTCCGGGAACCGGTGAAGTCCGGCTCCGCCATCGGGCGATCGGCTTCAACCTGATCGACACCTACCACCGCGCGGGGCTGTATCCGCTGGAGCTGCCGAGCGGCCTGGGAATGGAGGCCTCGGGCGTGGTGGTGGAGTGCGGGCCGGGCGTCGAAGGATTTGCGCCGGGCGATCGCGTCGCCTATGCCGGCGGCGCGTTGCGGGCGTATTCGCAGGAACGGCTGATCGAGGCTTCGCACCTGGTGCGATTGCCGGACGACGTCGACGACGAATTGGCCGCTGCCATGTTGCTCAAGGGCATGACCGTGCACTACCTGCTCACGCGCACGTTCGAGGTGCGCGCCGGCCATGTGCTGCTGGTGCACGCTGCCGCGGGAGGCGTCGGCAGCCTGCTGGTGCCGTGGGCCAAGCATCTGGGCGCGACGGTGATCGGCTGCGCGCGCGGAGCCGAAAAGCAGGCCGCGGCGCGCTCGAGCGGTTGCGATCACGTGCTCGACGCCGACGATCCGGGTTTCGTGGCGAAGGTGCGCGATATCACCGGCGGCAATGGCGTCGAGGTGGCATACGACTCGGTGGGTCGCGCCACGTTCGATGCGTCCCTGGCCTGCCTGCGCCGTCGCGGCATGCTGGTCAGCTACGGCAACGCGTCGGGCAAACCGCCGGCGATCGAGCCGACGCGGCTGGCGTCGATGGGTTCGCTGTTCCTGACGCGACCGATCCTGGGGGACTACATCTCGACGAGCGCCGAGCTCGATACGACGGCGAACGCCGTATTCGAAGCGCTGCGCCAAGGCGTGATCCGCCCCGAAGTGCGGCAGCGGTATCCGCTGACGGACGCGCGTCGTGCGCACGAGGAACTGGCGTCGCGCGCGCTGCGTGGACTCTCGGTGCTGATTCCCTGAGTCGAACGGGCGCTACAGGCCGCTCTTGCGGAACTCTTCCAGCGCCGCCTTCATTCGCAGCAGCGAGAACAGACTCATCATGTGATTGAGCCCGAGCTGTGCCAGCTCGGCTTTCTTCTCGGGCGCGTAGTCCGGCACACGTTCCAGGAATGCCGCGATCTCGGCCTTGGCCAGGTCCTTGGCGCGCTCCACATACAGCGCGGTGACCTGGGCATCGAAGCCGGTGTCCTCGGTGAATCCGGCGGCGCGCATGTCGCCCCAGATCGCGACGATTCGGGCATCCACCCGCGTGAGCAGACGCTGACCCTTGCGGGTCACCAGCCGGATCGTGCCGACCTTGGCCAGCGCGCGGGCGTCGACGTCGGCCTTGGGGTAGAGCGCCACCAGCGAAGCCAGCGGCACCAGCGTCTGGTCGGCGCCCAGTCGGGCCGCCACCAGCTCGTCGAGATGGCGATAGGTCATCGCATCGGCGGGCACGCGAGCGGCGTGGCCGTTGAGCGATTGCTTGATCTCCGCGATCGAGAGCCTCTGCTCGTCCTGCAGCCGACGGATCGCCAGGACGCTGCGGACGTGCTCCTCGCCGTACACCGCCACGTTCGGCTTCGGACGCTGTGGATCGGGCAGCAGGCCGTTCCGAAAATAGAAATGGATCATCTCGCGACGCACGCCGGTACGTTGCTCGAGGTCGCGCATCTTCATGAATTTAAAGGCGCCACTGACTTTTCAGCCCCTCCCTGGGCGGGCACTTTCCACGCTTGACACATAGTTCGCTTGTACGTAAGTTCGTTACGCGTTTTGGTCTGATCTACGCCGGCCGATCCGCCCCGAAGGAACGAAGGTCCCGAGCCTCCGACAGAGCGGCCGGGTTGGCAAATGAACGTGTTGCGGACACGAGGAGACGTGAGATGGATTACCTGAAGTACTGGACGCCGGTGCTGGTGGTGGCGCTGACGGCGGCAGGCCTGATCGCTGGTGGCGACTGGGTATGGACCGGCATCGTGACCTTCCCGGTGCTGGCGCTGCTCGACTCGATCTTTCCGCGCGATTACTCGGTGCGAAAGATGAGCAACCGCACGCTGGCCAATCTGCCGATCTGGCTGTGCTGCATCGGTCCCGTGCTGCTCTACCCGCTGTTCGCCTGGCGCATCTCGGAGGAGGACCTCAGCGCCTGGCAGACCTTCGGCGGAATCATGAGCGTGGCCTGGATGGGCGTGATTCCCCTGGTGCCCGCGGCGCATGAGCTCTACCACATGCGCCATCCGATCGCGCGAACGGTGGGTCGCTACGGACATCTGTGCATTTTCGACTGCACCCGCGACATCGGGCACGTCGTCGGTCATCACATCGACGTGGCCACGCCCGACGACGGCGATACCGCGGCGCGCGGCAAGAACCTCTACTCGTTCACCGGCAACGCGGTCATCGAGAGCACGCAGTACGCGATGAAGATGGAAGCCGATGCGCTGCGCAAGAAGGGCTTGTCACCGTGGCACTACAGCCATCGCGCCTGGCGTGCGCTGTTGGCACTGGTGCTGTTCCACGTCGTGATCCATCTGATCGGTGGATGGGAAGCCAACCTCTGCGCGCTGGCCGGACAGATCGTGGCCCGCTTCTGGGTCGAGAGCTTCAACTACTTCCAGCACTACGGCGTGATCCGCGTGAAGGGCGCGCCGATCGGGCGTCGCCATTTGTGGAATCACCTCGGCTGGTTCTCGCGCACCTGTGGATTCGAGATCACCAACCACGCCGACCATCACCTCAACAGCTACCAGGTCTATTACAAGCTGGTGCCGCACAAGGAAGCGATCCCGATGCCCTCGGTGTTCGTATGCTTTCTCACGGCGCTGATTCCGCCGGTGTGGCACGAGATGGTGATCAAACCCGCGCTCAAGCGCTGGGACGCCGAATTCGCAACCGCCGAAGAGCGTGCCATCGCGCGCGAACAGAACCGCGCGGCCGGTTGGCCCGACTGGCAGTCCGAACCCGAAACCGAATTCGGCAAGGCCGCCACCGTCGGCGTCTGAGCGTCGAACGAAAACGCCGCGGCCCCTTTCGGAGCCGCGGCGTTTTTCTTTGCTTCCGATCCGAGGGCGGTCAGGCCGTCGCCGCCTTTCGCGTTGCACCGGCAGCGACCGGCTGCTTCTCACGCGCTTCTTCGCGCACCAGCTCCAGGTACATGTACAGGGCAGTGACGTTCAGATAGATGCCCCAGACCACGACCGGGTAATAGAACGCGAGCAGGCCGTGATACGCGAACGGGCCGGACTTGAAGAAGGCCGGACCCGCAGCGGTGATGATGCTCACCGCTCCGGCGATCGTGAACCAGCTGAACCAGCGCGGCACCATCGGCGTTTCCCGCTTGTCCTGCAGCTCCACTACGGCGGTGGAGATCATCTCGATGCTCAGGTAGATCCAGCCGAGCAGGAACGCGAACCACGCCCAGTCGTACCAGGATTGGATGACGTCGGCGCCGGTCTCGGGCCGATAGGCCGCAACCAGCCAGGCACACGCGTTGAAGAAGATGATCAGCGAGATGAAGATGCCGCAGACCGCGGTGGTGAGCGACCACAGCGGCCAGCGACCTTCGATCTTCGCCAGCATGATTCCGAACTGGATCGAGCCCGGCGTCAGGACGCCTGCCGCGACGTAGAAGATCGAGCAGCCGATCAACACGCCCCATTGGTGTTCCTGTGTGAACCAGGCCTTGGTCGCCTCCAGACCGGCATCGGCCGGAACCGGCATCCAGAATCCCGCGATTCCGAGCCAGCCCACGATGGTCAGCAACGTGAAGATCCACGTGCAGGCCAGACCCGCCTTCTGCGAACCGATGTTGGATTTCTGCTGCTCCATTCGAATCTCCTTGGATGAATCCGGCGGGATCTCAGAACACCAGGACGGGCTTGATCGCGTCGCCCTTCTCGGACGCGTGCGCGGCCTCGTTGATCTGATCGAACTTGAACTTCCTGATCAGCCGGTCGAACGGAAACTTGCCGGCCTTGTACCAGCCGAGCATGCGCGGGATGAACTCCTGCGGATCTGAATCGCCCTCGAGGATGTACTTCACGCTCACGCCGCGCAGCAGCATGCTCATCATGTTCGCCGGCACCGTCGCGTCCGGCGGCGGCACGCCGATCAGGCCCAGGCAGCCGCGCGGCAGCATCGTTTCGACCGCGACACCGATCACCGCCGGGATGCCGGTGGTGTCGAGCGCGTGCGTCACGCCGCCTCCGCTGAGTTCCTTGACCTTGGCCAGCACGTCCGGCGTGTCCTTGGGATTGATCACGTGCGTCGCGCCCAGTTCCAGGGCGAGGTTGCGACGGCCCTCGTTGGGCTCGACGACGATCACCGTACCGGCCTCGATCGCACGCGCGCCCAGCAGGGCGGAGAGGCCCACCGCGCCGCCACCGAAGATCGCGAGCGACTGCCCCTTCTTGAGGCCCACCGAATTCACCGCCGCACCGGCCCCCGTCTGGATCCCGCAGCCGAGCGGCCCGAGGATTTCCAGCGGCAGGCTCTTGTCGACCTTGACCGTGTTGATCTCGTGCGCGACCGCCATGCTCGCGAACGACGACTGGCCGAAGAAGTTGCCGTGCACCGTCGCGCCTTCCTGGCTCAGCGGCGTGCTGCCGTCGGCGGGACGAACGCCCGAGAAATTGTTCGCCATGAAATTGAAGCAATACGCCGGCTGATGGTCGCCGCAGTTCGGGCAGGCGTTGCATGAATTGAAGCTCAGCACGACGTGGTCGCCCGGCGCGACGCGCGTGACCTTGGCGCCGACCGACTCCACCACGCCCGCGCCCTCGTGCCCGAGCACGATCGGCAACGGAACCGGGAAACCATCACGCGCGACGATGTCGGTGTGGCAGATCCCGACGCCGACCATGCGCACGCGCACCTCGTGCTCGCGGGGGGAGGCGACGTCGATGTTCTCGACGGTGAAAGGCCCGCCAACCTTGCGCACCAGCGCGGCCTTGGCATTGACGGTCTGTGCTGCAGCGCTCATGTGCTCTCGTGCTCCTGTGTGTCGGTTGTCGTGCTTGCGATGTCAGTCCGCGACCTTGACGAGTCGCGTGCCGCGGTTGCGTCCTTCGAACACGCCCTGGAAGGCGTCCGGCGCGTTCTCGAGGCCGACGACGATGTCTTCCATCGGCTTGATGCGGCCTTCGTCGATCCACGCCTTCATCTTCGTGTCGAATTCCTTCACGCGACCTTTCACGTGGTCCGACGTGATCAGGCCGCGGATCGACAGTCGACGGGCGATGATCTCCTGCATGAACTGCAACGTGTTCTGCATGCGACCGCGACCCGAGGCTTCGGCCGGATTGACGACCGTCATCTGCGCGACCGCGGCGATCCGGCCGCCCACGTTCATCAGCGGAATCACCGCGTCGGTGGCGCGTCCGCCGAGCGTGTCGACGTAGACGTCGATTCCGTTCGGGCAGGCGGCCTTGATCTGGGCCTCGAAATCCTTCGAGTCACGATTGACACAGGCGTCGAGGCCGACCTTCTCCACCGCGAGCTGGCACTTCTCGGCCGACCCGGCGATGCCGACGACGCGCGCGCCGTAGATCTTGGCGATCTGTCCGGCGAGATGACCGAGGCTTCCGAGCGCGGTACCGACGACCACCGTCTCGCCCGCATTCGGACGCGCCAGCGTATCGAGCGCGATGTAGGCACCGAACCCTGCGAGTCCGTGCGCGCCCAGCGCATAGGAAATCTTCTTGGGTCCGAAATCGAGGTTGCGAAGCCGCTCACCTCGGCAGACGACGTAGTCCTGCCAGTTCCAGAAACCGCTGACGTGATCGCCGACCTTGAAACGGGGATGGCGCGATGCCTCGACCCGACCGATCGCGGATCCCACCATCGGATCCTTCAGCTTCACCGGATCTCGCTGCAGCGCGGTGATGCGCTGGACCTTGGCATACAACGTCCCTTCCATCGCGAGCCAGACCGTGCGCAGCAGCACCTCGCCTTCGGCAAGGTCTCCCGGCATCGGGCCTTCGTCCATGCGAAAGCAGCTTGCGGTGGGAACGATGTAACGCGGGCGCTCCGCCAGAACGACACGTCGATTGGTGCTCACCGTGCTCTCCTTGCCCGTTGCGCCCGGGACTTTTTTCGATCGGATCCGGCGCTCCGATGACCGTCGTGGAAGCTGCCGTAATGCCTATTGCCCGAAATCGTATGGTATCCTACTATCTCGCGCAAGCGCCCCCCGGTCGATACCTGAAACCAGAGGCGTACACCACCCGGAGAGTACGCAAATGGGATTCTTCAAGTCGTTGTTCGGCGCCAAAGAGGCGAAGTTCGTCGAGGTCGCGCCCTTCAATGCCCGCTACGAAGTTCCGAGCGGCGAAACGATGCTGGAGGCGGCGCTCAAGAACGGCGTTCCGTTCCCGCACAACTGCACGGTCGGCACCTGTGGCTCATGCAAGTGCAAGCTCAAGACGGGCCGCGTCAGCGCGCTGACCGACTTCGGCTACACGTTGTCGCAGCAGGAGATCGCGGCCGGCTTCATCCTCGCCTGCCAGGCGGTGCCCAAGGATCCGCTCACCCAGGTCGAGGTCGAAAGCGCGGCCACCGATGCACCCAGGCCGGAGTCGTACACCGGCAAGATCATCGCGACCGAGGATCTGACGCACGACATCAAGAAGATCACGCTCGAACTCGATCGCCCGATCCACTTCGTTGCGGGCCAGTACGCGAACATCAAATACCCCAACATCCGCCGCGCGCGTAACTACTCGTTCGCGGATGCGCCCGATCGCGACGGGCGCACGCAGATCAGCTTCTTCATCCGCAAGGTCCCCAAGGGAGCCTTCACCGAAGACCTGTTCGCCGGTCGGCTCGCCGATGTGCCGTTCGACATCGAAGCCCCGCACGGTGCGTTTCATCTGCATCCCGGCTCGATGCCGATGATCTGCATCGCCGGCGGATCAGGCCTGGCTCCGCTGCTGAGCGTTCTCGAAAAAGCCCGCAAGGATCGCGTCAAACGTCCTTGCGCGTTCCTGTTTGGCGCCCGCACCGAAGCCGATCTCTACGGGTTGGAGCAGATCCGGCAGATCGAGCAGAACTGGGCGGACAAGTTCGTGTTCATGCCGGTGCTTTCGCACGAACCGGCGGACAGCGCGTGGAAGGGTGCGCGCGGACTGGTGACGCAGTTCATCACCGACGCCATGCCGGGAATCGACTGGAACGAGGCCGAAGGCTACATGTGCGGGCCGCCGGGCATGATCGACGCCGGCATCGCCTCGATGACCGAGGTCGGTATGCAGCTAGAGAAGATTTTCTACGACAAGTTCACCGACGAGAGCCACATCGCCAAGATGCCCTGACCTCGGGCCTCGGCGCCCGATCCTGCTGCGAGCGACGTCGACACGATAAAAAGAAAGGAGAATCGGATGAGCCTGCTGCAGATCGCATTCTTTTTCTTTGCCGCCATCGCCGCCGGTGGCGTGCTGATGGCGTTGCTGATCGTGTTCAAGGTCAGGCTGCCCTCGTACTTCGGCCCCGCCCACGGCATCGGCGGACTCGCCGCATTGGCCTTGCTGTTCTTCGCCAACCTTGGGCTCGGCGACGCGACACCGGAGAGCGCGTGGTGGGCGTTGGGCGTGTTCACCGCCGGCTTGATCGGGGGATTGCTGTTCTTCCGCGTCCTGTTTAAGCAGTCGGCTCCGTTGTGGCTCATCGCCGGACATGGCTCGCTCGGGATCGTCGGCTTGTACCTGCTTTACGGCGCCGCGTTCTGAGCGCGCGGGCCGCGCCCGCCTGCTGATCCGTCCGGCCGCTGCATCGGAACGGCTTCCGAACGCGTAATGCATCCGACGATGACCCATCTTTCACGACGTCTCTCCCCGCCGGGGCTGGCCCTGTGCGCCCTGGTTTGGCTGAACGCGGCCGGCGCAGCTCCGATCGAACGCGAACTCCACGTGGTTGCGACCGTGGAGGCCACCCAGGACTGGAAGAAGAACGACCCAAAATATCCGGGCGAACAATGGTCCAAGGGCACGACCACGCAGCGTTACGAGATCACCACGCGGCTGCGTTCGGACGGCAACCTGGAGGTCCGAAACCTCCTCGACCCCAATCTCAGCGTGCGTCTCGAAGCCAAGACGATCCATCTCGCGCGTCAGGCCAAGAAGGCGTTCGAGGCATCCGGCAAGCCGTTCGTGTTGCCCAAGACGCCCGAAGAGCGCGCCGCCTTCACGCGGCGGATGAACGCCGACATCCTCACCTGCAACGGCGAGGCCGCCTGCTCGTACGAAAAGCAGATGCAGTACGCGGCGATCATGGCCGCGATCGACAATCCCGAAGCGCTCGAAGAAGAGGACGTACCGGGGCAGTACCTCTACTTCCTTCCGTACAAGGGTTGTCCGCAAAAGTCGCGCGTCACGATGACCATGGCGATCGACGGCGTGCGCTATAACAAGGACGCAGACAAGTTCGTGCCGTTCAAGGAGCGCCGATCGGCCGACACCGTGGACGCCAACCTCGGTCGCAGCCTCTGCTCGCACCTGCTGGCCGTGCTGGACACGAAGGACATGGACAAGCCGATGTACCAGGAAACCATCCTGATCCCGCGACCGATCGGCGTGACCGAGTACACCGAGAACAACCACACCAGTCGCGAGGAACAGCCACAGCCGATGCCGACCGACGCGCTCGATTGGATGACCGATGTCCTGCGCCACGCCAAGACCGAGGGCACGCTCAGCACCACGTTGCCGTTGGCGCTGCCGCTCAATGCGAACGCCACGTGGCTCGGACTGTGGACGGGCACCGCGAAGGTTACGATGCAGTGGTCGTTCCGCGAGGTTCCGCTCTCGGCGACACCCGCACCTGCAGCTGCACCCGGAAAGCCGGTCAAACCCTAGCGCGGCCTGCCATTACACCGTTGGAGGAATCGATCCGATGAACCGCACCTCCCTCCTCGTGCTGCTCCCCACCCTCATCGCGGGATGCGCCACCGGCTCCGGATCGGAACCCAAGCAGGATCCTTTCGTCGGCTGGTACGCGAATTATCGAACCTGCCGTGCCGAGTACGAGGCGATGGATGCGCGTGTGGCGGCCGCCGGCGTCGCCGATCCCCAGTATTTTCGCGTGCCGGGATATCCCTACATGCGCACCGACCGCGTGCTCGCGTCGTTCGCGCACGAAGTCCATACGATCGACGAGATCGGCGGGTGGGTGCGCAAGATGCGCGAGTTCGACCAGGAGGCGCGCGAGTTCGAGTACCGCAACCTGGGCATGAACACGCAGGAAGCCGCCGAAGCGCGCTCACGGTTCCTCAACTGCGGCCGTACGCTCGCGGGCATCGAGCTCAACGACGCACCGCAGGTCTTCGCCGCATTGCAGAACACCGTCACGCCGCCCGACATCTACTCCACGGCGCAACGCGCGTTCGGCTTCTACGCGTTCAGCGCGCCGGGTATGCGCGCCCGGATGGAGGAACGTCGCAAGGCGCTCGAACAGGCCTACGACAAGCCCGTGACCCAGCTGCCGGCACGCGCGCCGCTGCGCCTGTGGAAGGTCAGCGAGGTCGAAGACATGAGCCTCGTGACGAACCCTTACAAGGGCATGCTGCCCGACGAGCTCGGCTTTCCGGGGCTGACCGATTCGCAGTGGCGCGCACTGGCCGAGCATCACGCACCGCGACTCTGGATCGAAACCGCCTCGACCGATGATGAACCGGCGCAACCGGTGCACACACCGCGAGGCGTCACCGCGGACCCGGCGCGGCACTCGTCCAACTACCACATCACCTTCACGCGTTTCGGCGGCATTCCGCTGACGCAGATCAACTACCTGTTCTGGTTCAGAGGCAGCGACAAGGCGCCGCTCGACGGCTTCATCTGGCGCGTGACGCTGGATCCGCAGGCCAAGCCCCTCGTCTACGAAAGCCTGCACACCTCGGGCCGCGATCACCGCATCTTCCCGGTCCAAGCGCTGCAACGCCGTACGACCGACGACGGTGCCGCCGAACCGGTCGCCGTCGCGCCGCAGCTGGCGCCGGACCATCATCCGACGCTGCGCGTTGCGGCGACCACGCACGAGATCCTGCGCGTGCTCGGCCCGGGCGACGAGCCGATCGACGCGCAGGGCGTAACCCAGACCTACGCACTGACGCGCTACGAGGACCTGATGGCCCTGCCGCGTCCCGAAGGCGGCACGCGCAGCCTGTTCGGCCCGGACGGCATCGTGCCGGGACCGCATGCCGAAGATCCCATCGGCGGACGCGCCAGCGGCATTCCCGAGCCCGGCGCCCTGCGGGCGCTGAGCCGGCTGCCGGTCGCGCACGTCGGTCGCCGGCATTTCGACGAAGCCTTCCTGCTCGAGTCGGTGTTCCTTCCTCCCGCCCCGCCGCCCGCCGCGACGGCGCGAGCGCCGAACTGACCCGCGCCGGCGCGCGCCGATCGATCCCGCTTGATCGCGACCAGCGAGGAGGAGCAGCTTCGACTCGCGACCTTGCTCGAACGCATCGCGGCGGGCGAGCAGGCAGCGCTGGGCCAGCTGTACGACCTCACCAGCCCGATCCTCTATGGGCTGTTGCTGCGAATGCTGCGTGAGCCCGAGCGGGCGCAGGAGGCGCTACAGGACTGCTACCTGCGGGTCTGGCATCGGGCCGAGACCTACTCGGTCGCAAAGGGCGAACCGATCGCGTGGCTGATCGGCGTTGCACGCTATCGCGCGCTGGATGTACTGCGCAGTCAACGCATTGCCGACGTCTCGACGGTTCCGCTGGAGGCCGACGCCGCCCGTCCCGAAACTCCGGACACGGGATTCGACGCGGGTCCCGAGGACCGCGCCGTGGAGCGCGAAGGGCTCGAGCGCCTGATGCGCTGCATGCGCGGTTTGAGCGAAGTGCAACGGAAAAGCGTGTTGCTCGCGTACTACGAGGGGTATTCCCACACGGAACTGGCCCAGGCCATGGGCGCGCCCCTCGGGACCGTCAAGGCCTGGATCCGACGCGGACTCGCGCGCCTGAGGGAATGCCTGGAAGCCTAGGTGCGGCGGAGGTGGCGGCATGCGCTACGAAGACAATCGGGAATTGTTGCGGCAGCTCGCGGCCGAGTACGTGATCGGCACGCTGCGCGGCGCGGCGCGACGACGCTTCGAAGACGTGCTGGCGAAGTCAGAGGAAGCGCGCTTTCAACGCGATTTCTGGGAGCAGCGCCTCGCGGAGTTCGGGCAGATCGTGCGTCCGGTGTCGCCGCCGACCGCGGCACGAGCACAGCTCATGAACCGGGCCACGCTCGCGCCCGGCACGATTCCGCCACGCCGGCGTCGATCGCGTCGTCGACGACGGACGATGTGGGCCTACGCGGCGGGCTTCGCAACCGCGGCGGCGCTGGTTGCGTCTTTCCTTCTCGGCCAGCGCTTGACCGGGATGGATCGGGCTCAGCCTTCCCGCGACACGCCTGCCGTCGCCTCGGCGATGCCGGTCCATGCACCGACACCCGAAGACATGAACGTATGGCCGATCTACGCGGGCCAGGTACGCATGCCCGGGTCCAGCATGGGCTGGCTGCTGAGCATCACGCCGGACCATCGGCAGATCATCGCGACCGCGGCGGACGACTTCTTCCAGGCCGGCCGGGCCGAGCTGCACCTGTGGTGCCTGGTCGCTGGCGCGGCACCTGTGGCGCTCGGCGTGCTTCCGAGCGAGCGCGACGCCAATGTGGCATTCGACATTCCGGCTTCGGTGCGCGGCCGTGCCGAAGTGACGTTCGCGATCACGCTCGAGCCGCGCGGCCGGTCTCGCGACGACGGTCCGACGGCGCCCGTGCTCAACCAGTCGCCGACGCTGCTCGACTCGATCTGAGCGGGGCCTGCGAACTTCAGGTTCGAGCCGAGGCGAACGCCTGGCGCATCAGCAGGAAGATCGCGATCAGCGAGATCACCGCGAACACCAGTGCGGGCACCAGGCCGACGATCGACGCGAGATTGGATTCGCCGAAACGATTGTCGGCGATGCTCAGCGCGCGATTGGGCGCGAACAAGGCAGCCCAATAGAACACCGTGTTCGCCCAGCCGGTTCCGACCAGCATCCAGTACAGACGCTTGGCGCCGGCTTCGGCAAAGCCGAGCGGCGCGATCAGCAGCGCGACGATGAAGATCAGGATGCCGTTCATCATGCCGCCGATATGCGCGCGGACCCACGCGTCGGCGCTGCCCGGAATGCCGAACTCGATGATGCTGCCGGGGATCAGCTCGATGCCGCCGAGCAGCGAGATCAGCAGGCCGATACCGGCGCTCATGCCGACCAGCATCACGGCCGCGCCCTGGCCGACCATGCGCTTCTGCAATGGACTAAACGTCATTCCCCGTTCTCCTCTTCTAGTGTGTTTGCTCAGCCCGACTTCGTGATCTGATCACGCACCGCGCGTTTGAGGATCTTGCCTGTCGCGGTCATCGGCAACGCATCCACGAAGCGCACTTCCTTGGGTACCTTGTATCCGGCGATCAGGCCGCGGCAGTGCGCGATGATCTCTTCCGGCGTCAGGCTCGTACCCGCGGCCGGAATGATCACGGCGGTCACGCGCTCGCCCCACTTGGGATCCGGCAGGCCGATGACGGCGCACTGACGCACGCCCGGATGCTTGGCCAATGCCTGCTCCACCTCGGCCGAGTACACGTTCTCGCCACCGGTGATGATCATGTCCTTCACGCGATCGACGATGTAGAGCAGCCCGTCCTTGTCGCGATAGCCCGCGTCGCCGGTGCGATACCAGCCGTCGCGCATCACCGCCGCGGTCGCGTCCGGCTGGTTCCAGTAGCCGCCGAACATGTTGGGCATGCGTGCCCAGAACTCGCCGTTGCTGCCATCCGGAACGATGTTCCCTTCCGGATCGCGGATGGTGATCTCGATCAGCGGCAGCGGCGTGCCGCAAGAGCGCAACCGTTCCTCGTCGTTGACGTCGTGCTGCTCCGGGCGCAGCAGCGTCATGGCCCCGGACGACTCGGTCGCCCCGTAGAACTGCATGAACTTGCATTTCATCTCGGTCAGCGCGCGCTTGAGCAGCGTCGAGCTGATCGCCGAGCCCGCGTACATGACCATGCGCAGCGAGGAGAAGTCTGCGGTCTTGGCATCGGGATGGTCGACCACCATCTGTATCGCGGTGGGAACGAGCGCGCAGATCGTGGGACGGTCGCGCGCGATCAGCTTCAGCAGGTTTCCCGGCTCCAGCGCAGGAAGGATCGAGACCGTCGCGCCGTTGTACAGCGATTGCACCGACAGGCCGGTACCGACCAGGTGGAACACCGGCATCACGGTGAGCATCACGTCGCCGTCACGCCACTCGTAGGCCGGTTCGAGGTGCTCGCACAGGCGCATGCGATCCAGACCACCGTGCGTGAGCTGTACGCCCTTGGGCTTGCCCGTGGTCCCTGAGGTGTAGATCAGCAGTGCCGTGTCCTGCGGATGCACGCGCAACGCCGGATCGCGTCCATTGCCGCCGTCCATCCACTGCTCGATCTCGCCGGGCGCGGTGCTGGTGGAGTCGAACACGACCGTGCGGAACGGCTGCGTGCAGAGCTTTCGCACCGTAGCCAGCGTGTCGGCGAACTCGCGATCCACGAACACGAGCGGGCAGCCGGCGTCGTCGATCACCGGCGCGAGCTCGGCTGCGGCCAGGCGCCAATTCAGCGGCGTGATCGCGCAGCCCGCCTTGTTGACGCCGAACAGCAGCTCGAAGTAACGCGCGGAGTTCTTGCCAAAGAAGCCGATGTGCGAACGCGGCGCAATGCCGGATGCGACGACGGCCGAGGCGATGCGGTTGCTGGTCTCCTCCAGTCCACGCCAGGTGCGGCGGCCCAGTCCATCGATCAGGGCCGGCCGATCGGGCGTCACGCGTGCCCAGTGACGGGGAATGTCACCCAGATTGCGGATCTCGTAGTGCAGCCACATGACGGTGTCTCCTCGTGCTTTAGCGCCGGCTCAGCGGCCGGTGAAGCGCGCTTTGCGCTTTTCGACGAACGCCGTGATGCCCTCGCGCGCGTCGGCGGTGCCGGCGACCGCCGCAAGCGCCTGCGCTTCGTCCTCGAGCTGCGACTCGAGCGGCTGGCGGAAGGCCTTGTTCAGCAGCCGCCGGATCTCGCCATAGGCGCGCGTCGGTCCGGCCGCCAGCTGGCGGGCGACCTTCTCGGACTCTTCGGCCAGCGCCGCGTCGTCGACGAGCTGATCGACCATGCCGATGGCGGCCGCCTGCTGCGCATCGAGCATCTCGTTGAACAGGAAGAAGCGCCTGGCGCGCGCAATTCCGAGGCGCGACGCCAGCGCGAACGAAGCACCCGCATCGCACGAGTACCCGATCTGCGGATACGCCGCGCCAAAGCGCGCGCT
This sequence comes from Panacagrimonas sp., assembly GCF_020697055.1. GTDB lineage: Bacteria > Pseudomonadota > Gammaproteobacteria > Nevskiales > Nevskiaceae > Panacagrimonas. Next base: position 212,831 of record NZ_JAJFBP010000002.1, read on the forward strand.
CTTTCCGGCAAGCACCATGTCGCAACCCGCGACCAGCGCCACGCCGCCGCCCATGCAGGTGGCGTGCACCGAGGCGATCAGCGGCGCATCGAGCCGCTGCAGGCGCGCAACGCCCATGTGCAGACCGGTGGTCCACTCGCGGATGCAGTTCGGCAGGCCGTCGAGGTTGCCCGCGAACATGCGGATATCACCGCCGACGCTGAAGAACTTGCCTCGCGCGGTGATCAGCACCGCACGCACGTCCTTCAATCCCGCGATCTCGTTGGCGCCCTTGGCCATCTCGTCGCAGAAGTCCGCGTTGAACGGATTGCCGAGGTCCGGCTGGTTGAGCGTCAGGCGGACGAGCCCGTCGCTGACGCTGATCTCGATGCTCTTGTAGGCCACGATGATTCTCGCTGCGAGAAAGAAAACGCCACTGACTCCGCTAAGGAATCAGTGGCGCGCGGTGATGCGGGGTCGGTGGCTCAGGCTCCGACGGTTGCGGCTTTGCCGAATTCGGTACCGGGCTCGCTCTGCCAATCGGGCCATCCGGCCTTGCGGTTCTGTTCGCGTGCGATGGCACGCTCTTCCGCGGTGGCGAACTCGGCGTCCCACCGCTTGAGCGCCGGCTTGATGATCATCTCGTGCCACAGCGGCGGGATCAGGGCGGCGAGGAAGCACACGAACACCGAGGGCATCGGGATCGCTTCCTTGTGCGGCACCAGCTTGTAATAGACCTGGTAGCTATTGAGGTGATGGTCCGCGTGGTTGGTGATCTCGAAACCACAGGTGCGCGAGAACCAGCCCAGATGGTTCCAAAGATGGCGACGTCCGATCGGCGCGCCCTTGAGTCGGATCACACCGTAGTGCTGGAAGTAGTTGAAGGACTCCACCCAGAACCGGGCGATCAGCTGGCCGGCCAGCCCGCACACGTTCGCCTCCCAGCCGCCGATCAGGTAGATCACGACGTGGAACAGCGCCAGGGCCAGCAGGGCGCGGTACAAGCGATGGCTGTAGTGCCAGGGGCTGAGGCCCTTCTTGCGCAGCGCGCCCGCTTCCATCCGAAGCGCGTACTTCGTGCTCTCGACGACGGCGTTCGGCGTGAACGTATAGAGCGTGGCTCCGCGTGACGCGGTGTCACCATCGTCGGGCGTGGCCACGTCGATGTGATGACCGACGACGTGGCCGATGTCGCGGGTGCAATCGAGAATGCAGAGATGGCCGTAGCGACCCACGGTGCGCGCGATGGGATTGCGCATGTGGTAGAGCTCATGCGCCGCGGGCACCAGCGGAATGACGCCCATCCAGGCCACGCTCATGATGCCGCCGATCTTCTGCCAGATCGTCAGCTCGTAGTGCGCGAGCGACCAGGCGAAGACGAAATACAGCATCACCGGGCCCACACAGCACAGCCAGATGGGGATGTTGGCGAGCGCGGCGTTGCTCATCTTCCGCACCGAGTAGTCTCGCGGGAAGATCGAATCCAGGATGGCCAGCACCGGAAACGTGATGATGCCGGCCCACATCCAGTCACCGCCGGCGAACAATCCAGCGGCGGAAATCGCAACCACCACCACCGGGGTCCAATATTTCAAATAGTCCATCGCGTCTCTCCTTCCAGGTGCACCGCTTCTGGTCTCTTCACCGGGTCACCGCGATGCAGGCGGACCCGGTGCGATCGCTGCGCCGCGTCAGGCGGCGGCGCGGCTTCCAGGCTTTCCGTCGCCGTCTATGGACCGGATCGTCGATCCGCCGGCGTGTTCCCGAAACAAGGCGCGACCAATGATGTGTTTCATCACCTCGATCGAGCCCCCCGCGATTTTCACGATGCGGGCGTCCGCATACGCGCGCGCGATCGGGTACTCCCACATGTAGCCCCAGCCGCCGAACAGCTGCAGGCATTCGTCGACCACCTTGCAGTGCAGATTCGACAACCACATCTTGGCCATCGCCGCGTCGACCTCGGTGAGCTCGCCGCGCATGAACTGCTCGATGCACGCGTCCGTGAACACGCGTCCGATCACCGCCTCGGTCCTGAGCTCTGCGAGCTTGAACTGCGTGTTCTGGAAGTCCGCGATCGTCTTGCCAAACGCCTTGCGCTGCGCGGTGTAATCCACGGTCCACTCGATCACGGTCTCGGCCACGACGGCCGAACGGATCGCCTGCGCCAGACGTTCCTGCGCCAGCTTGGTCATCATCAGCGAGAAGCCCTGGCCTTCGCCGCCGAGCATCGCGCTGGCCGGCACGCGCAGGTTCTCGAAGAACAGCTCCGAGGTGTCCTGGCCCTTCATGCCGAGCTTGTCCAGATTCTTGCCGCGCACGAATCCGGGCAGCTTGGTGTCGACCAGGAACAGCGTGATGCCCCGCGCGCCCGCCGCACCGTCGGTCTTGGTGGCGAGCACCAGCACGTCGGCGAGCTGGCCGTTGGAGATGAAGACCTTCTGGCCGTTGATGACGTAGTCGTCACCATCACGGACCGCACGGGTGCGGATGTTCTTCAGATCCGATCCGGCGTGCGGCTCGGTCATGCCAAGCGATCCGATCGCCTCGCCCGACACCATCTTGGGCAGCCAGTACTTCTTCTGCTCCTCGGTGCCGAAGGACTTGACGTAGGTCGAGACCAGATCGCAGTGGATCAGGAAACCGGGACCGGTGAAGCCGCTGCGCGCCATCTCCTCGAACACGACCACGTCGAAGAGGTAGTCGAGGCCGAGGCCGCCGTACTCTTCCGGGATCGTGCAGCAGAGCATTCCGGCGTCGCCCGCCTTGAGCCACAGCTCGCGCGGCACGATGCCGTCCTCCTCCCACTGCTTGTGAAAGGGGGCGATTTCCTTCTCGATGAATCTGCGCACCGTGGAGCGAAACATCTCGTGCTCTTCACGGAACAGCCGACGCTCGAACATATACCGCTCCTAGTCGGGACGAAGCGATAGTACGGTACCGTACTAGGTCTGTAAAGACCGGTCGTCCACGGCTGAAAACGGTAGGCCCGACCGACGATCCGCGGCCAATCCCGTCACCGACCTCAAAGGCTGCGCGAAATCAGCTCCCGCATGATCTCCGAGGTCCCGCCGTAGATGCGCTGGACGCGGGCGTCGGCGAACAGCCGGCAGATTTCGTATTCGCGCATGAAACCGTAGCCGCCGTGCAACTGCACGCATGTGTCCACGACCCGCCCGTGCATCTCGGTGCACCAGAGCTTGGCGGTCGACGCGTGCAGAGCATCGAGCTGACCGAGCACGTGCTTTTCAAGGCACTGGTCCGCGAAGGCCCACCCGACGAGGAGATCGGCCTTGAGATCGGCCAGCTTGTAACGCGTGTTCTGGAAATCGGCGATCGGCTGGCCGAAGGCCTTGCGATTGCGCACGTAGTCCACGGTGATGTCGAACGCGCGCTGGGCCGAGGCCATCGACTGGTAGGCGATGATCAGTCGTTCCTGCGGCAGCTCGGTCATCAGCGTCGCAAAGCCGGTGCCTTCGGCGCCCATGACGTTCGACACCGGAACCTCCACCCCGTCGAAGAACATCTCCGAGGTATCGGACGACAGGTGCCCGAGCTTGTGCAGATTGCGCCCGCGCCGGAAGCCGGGGCGATCGGTTTCCACCAGGACAAGGCTCAGGCCCTTGGCGCCCGGCGCATCCGAGGTGCGCGCGACGACGATCACCAGGTCGCAGTGCTGGCCGTTGCTGATGAAGGTCTTGGCGCCGCTGATCCGATAGATGTGGCCGTCGCGCACGGCGCGCGTGCGGATCGCCTGCAGGTCGGAACCCGTTCCGGGTTCGGTCATCGCAATGGCGCAGACCGTCTGGCCGCTGACCATGCGCGGCAACCACCTGCGTTTCTGCTCCTCGGTGGCGGCGTGCAGCAGGTAGCCGGCGCAGACGTCGCTGTGCACCGAGTAGTCGGTCATCGGGCCGGCGTATCCCGCATACGCGATCTCTTCGACCACGATGCAGTTGTGCTTGAAGCTGCCGCCCGCTCCGCCGTAGGACTCCGGAATCTGCGGACACAGCAGCCCGGCCTTGCCGCCCGCATCCCAATAGCTTCGATCAACGATGCCCGCCTCTTCCCAGCGGTCGAAATGCGGGGCGATCTCGGCCTTGACGAAGCCACGCACGGCATCGCGGAACAGCTCGTGGTCGGCGTCGTAGACGTCTCGGTGCTTCAGCATGTCGGTCTCCGATCAGTAGCGCTGTCGCCATCGTGTCGGTCGCGACCGCGGGGAAAAAGCCCGAGGCCGTGCATTTACGGGCGACGGGCGGCCTTCTTCCTCTGCCAGGCCCGCGTAAACAGGCGAACGACCGTCTCGACCGCGTGCTGCCGGCTCGCTGCGCGGCGCGAAGGCGGCGTCAGCACGTAGCGGCCCCCGCCGCTGGCGAGTCCGGTGATCTGGATCGCCGCGTCGCGCGGCGAATCGATGTCGATCTGGCCCGCATCCTTGAGCTGCTGCAGGTACTCGACCAGGGGCCCGGCCGCTTCGCTGCTGTCGTCCAGCATCGCGCGGCCCAGCTTGGGAAAACGTTGCGCCTCGGCGACCACCAGCCGCATCACGGCGAGGTAATCGGGATGGGTGTAGCCGTCGTACAGCTTTTCGACGATCTCGCGCAGCACCGTTTCGAGCGGCAGACCACGGTCCACCATCGCACCCAGGCGCTCGCGCACGGACAGCTGCGCCCGGCGCACCACGTCCTCGAACAACGCCTCCTTGGTCTCGAAGTGCCGGTAGAGCGTGAGCTTGGCCACGCCCGCTTCGCGCGCGATCTTTTCCATGCTCGCGGCTGAGAAGCCGTGCGCGCGGAACACGCGCAACGCGGCGTCGAGGATGCTCCGGCGCGGCCGATCCGCTTCCCCGCGTCGCGGGCGCCCGCGGGGCCTTCCGGCAGGTGATGGTTGCGGCTTCTCGGTGTCGCGCCTCATGGCCGCATCATGCGGCACGACGAAGGATCGCGGTCGCGCGAGAAGATGTTATCGTATGGTTCCATATCAAATAGCGGAGACTCCCTCATGGCCCTTTTTTCCGCTGACGCGCTCGCAGGCAAACGCATCCTGGTGACCGGAGGGGGCACGGGCCTGGGCAAGGGCGTGGCCGGATT
>NZ_JAJFBP010000051.1 GCF_020697055.1 Panacagrimonas sp.
GCCTGTTTCACGAAGAGCATCAATCGGACCACTTTTACGCCACCAGAGGTCGACCCGGCGCATCCGACCATGAAGCCGGCGAGCAGAAGCATGATGGGTGCGTAGCTGGGCCAATTGCTCGGATTCACCGTGGTGAAACCGGTCGTCGTCCCGTAGGAGATGACGTGGAAAATGGCCATGCGCAGCGAAGTCTGCGGATCCGCAAAGATATGCAGCAACAACAGAGGAAGGCTCACCAAGGCGGAGAACAGCAGCACGATCGCGATGCATGTGCGGAACTCGCTGTCGCGCCAGTAGGCGCGAAGACTGCGGCTGCGCCATACCGCGAAATGAGTCGCGAAGTTGACGGTGCCCAACAGCATGAACAGCATCACCGCCCACTCGAGCGTGGGATTGGCGAAAAATCCAATGCTGGCGTCATGACTGGAGAATCCGCCGGTGGCCAGTGTCGAGAAGGCATGGATGAGGGCGTCGAATGGAGTCATGCCCAGTGCCCAGTACACCAGGCCGCAGAGCGCGGTCAGGGTCAGGTAGACCGTCCACAGCACGCGCGCCGTCTCCGTAATGCGCGGCGTGAGCTTCGCATTCTTCATCGGGCCTGGCGTTTCGGTGCGATAGAGCTGCATGCCGCCCACGCCCAGCATGGGAAGGACGGCGACCGCCAGCACGATGATGCCCATTCCACCGAGCCAGTGAAGTTGGACCCTGTAGTAGTTCAGCGCCCGCGGTAGCTGGTCGAGGCCGCTGGCGACGGTGGTGGCGCCTGTGGTCGTGAGCCCTGAAACCGACTCGAAGATGGCGTCCGTGTACGAGTTCCACGCGGCATGCGTGAAGATCAACGGGATAGCGCCGAAGAGGCCCAGTACCGCCCAGAACAGAACGGTGATGAGGAATCCGTCACGCGTCTTCAGTTCTGCGTGTTCCTTTCGCGCAGGCCACCAGATCACGGCTCCGGTGAGGAAAGTGATCCACATGCCCATGAAAAATGGACCGGTAGTCGTGCCCTCGTACAGTTGGTCGACCACGATGGGTGGGACCATCGTGAAGCTGAAGACCATCAGCAGGATGCCTGTGATTCGCTGCACCGCCACGAAGCGGTGCAACCGGGTGCTGGGGTGGACCGTCCAGTGCGGCACGCGCAACTCAGATGAACGAGAAACCGACTTGGAACAGCTTCTCGACGTCCTTGGTTTGCTTGCGGTCGACGATGAACAGGATCACGTGATCCTCGGCCTCGACCACGGTGTCGTGGTGCGCGATCAGCACCATGTCGTTGCGCACGATCGCGCCGATGGTCGTGCCCTTGGGCAGGTTGATCTCGTCGAGGCGGCGACCCACGCACGTGTGCCAGGAGCGCCGAAACCGTCGACTGCTGCGGCGAGATCGCGATGTCGATCGCGCCGCCTTCGACCAGGTCCACGTAGGACAGCCGATTGATCAGCGATAGCGCTTTGCGCGCGCCCAGGCGCTTGGCCAGCATCGCCGACAGGATGTTCGCCTCGTCGTCGTTGGTGATCGCACAGAAGACGTCGCAGTCCTCGATGTTCTCCTCGATCAGCAGCTCCTCGTTGGCGGCGTCGTCCCACAACACCGTCGAACGTGTGAGCTGCTCCGACAGGTAGCGGGCGCGATCGCGCGAACGCTCGATCACCTTCACCTGCATTTCGGACTCGAGCGCGCGCGCCAGCCGCAGGCCGATGTTGCCGCCGCCGGCCAGCATCACGCGCTTGACCGGCTTATCCAGGCGGCGCAGCTCGGCCATCATCTTGGGCACGTGTTCGGCGGCCGCGACGAAGAACACCTCGTCCTCGGCTTCGATGATCGTGTCGCCTTCCGGAAGGATCGGCCGCCCGCGGCGATAGATCGCGGCAACGCGCGAGTCGACTCCGGGCAGATGTGCCGGCAGTTCCTTGAGCTGGCGCGAGACCAGCGGACCGCCGTAGTAGGCCTTGACGCCGACCAGGCGTACGCGGCCATCGGCGAAGTCGACCACCTGCAGCGCGCCCGGGTACTCGATCAGGCGCTTGATGTAGTCGGTGACGAGCTGCTCGGGGGAGATGTGCAGGTCGACCGACAGCGCGTCCTGTCCGAACAGTCGTTCTTCGGCGAGATATTCGGCCGAACGCACCCGCGCGATCTTGGTCGGCGTCTGGAACAGCGTGTAGGCGATCTTGCAGGCGAGCATGTTGGTCTCGTCCGACTCGGTCACCGCGATGATCATGTCGGCGTCGTCCGCGCCGGCGCGGCGCAAGGTCTCCGGGTGCGAGGCATAGCCCTGGACGGCGCCGATGTCGAAGCGTTCCTGCAGATCACCGAGCAAGGTAGCGTCGGCGTCCACGACGGTGACGTCGTTGTTCTCGCTGGCGAGATTTTCGGCGAGCGTCGCACCCACCTGGCCCGCGCCCAGAATGATGATCTTCACGTCATGGAGGTGGTGGCCCGCCGGCGGCTGGGCACCTTACGCCCGCGAATGTTGCGGTGCAAGAACGGTTTCATGCGCGCGGCTTGTCCGTACGGGGCCGGGTGGTGACGGGCCACCACGCCGGGAAGTCGCCCTTTCCGAGTCGCTGACCGTTCTGGTAGCGGGCCACGAGTCGAAACGGCCGGGCGGCCGAACTGTTGTCGTACATCGCCGCTTCATCGGCCTGCACCAGCGCCTTGGCCACGTTGGGCCACAGCCGGCGATAACGCGCGCGGACCTTGTCGGCCGGCACCGAATGTCCACCTTGCTCGCTGCGCAGCCGCGTGCGCGCCAGGGTCAGCGCTTCGGGCACGCCGACCACATGGAGAAAGACCAGGTAGCCGCGCGCCTGGGCGCGCCCGATCAGTTCGAGCTTCGAAGGATGGGAGAAAACGGTTTCGGCGACGAACGAGCGGCCCACCGCGATGGCCGCTTCACGGGCCTGCTCGGCGAGCGCCGCCGCTTCGTGCCCGTGCCGCTCTTCATCGCCGGGCCAGTTGCGTGCGGCGATCCGGTCGGCATTGATCAGCGGCAGGTGCGTGGCGGGGCCGAGCACGTGCTCGAAAAACGTGGTCTTGCCTGCACCGTTGGGGCCGACCACCAGATGCAGCGCCGGCATCTAGCGCCCAGCCGACTTCTTCTTTGCCGTCGCACGCGTCGGGCGGGCCATCGCGCGCGGTCGCGACGCGGGGCCCGGACCTTTGCCTTGCACCACGACCTCGCCGCGCTCGTCGAGTTCGGCGTACTGGTAGCCGCGTTCGGCGTACAGGCTGTCCAGCCGAAGTTCGGCGCGAAGCTGGTCGATCCTTCCGCTCCACACGGCGCGCACCATCGCCTGTTCCTTGGGCGCCAGTGCGTCGTAACCGGCCTGGCCGACGAGTACGCGACGAATGTCTTCGGCGGACACGTCGCCGGCCCGTTCGAGCTCCCGCCCGATACGCGCCCAATGACTGACCTGCTGGGCGACGCTGCGGCTCATGCGGCTTGCCGCGATGCGCGCGGCCTCGGTGATCTCGGCGTCGAGCCGAACCGGACCGGGTGCGGTGGCCATGCGCGGACTCCAATGAACGACGACGGAAAGAGTGTAGCAGAGTGCTACATCCTGTCAGGCTCAAGCCGCCTTCGTCGACTTGCGCAGGCAGGCGTAATAAAAGCCGTCGAAATCCCCGCCCGGTGCCAGTCGCCGGCCGAATCGGCGGGCCTCGCCCCAGGGGGCCTCGATCGGCTCGTGCTTGGCGTCCGCACGCGTGGTGAAGAAGCGGCGCACCACGTCCTCGCCTTCGGCCGCCAGGATCGAGCACGTTGCGTAGACCAGGCGTCCACCCGGCGCCAGCAGTGGCCACAACGATTCGAGCAGGCGCAGCTGCTCGGCGGCCATGCGCGGAACGTCGTCGTGCCGGCGCAGCCACTTGATGTCGGGATGGCGGCGGATCACGCCCGTGCCGGAGCAGGGCGCGTCCAGCAGGATCCGATCGAACGGCGCGCCGCTCCAGCGGTCCTGCAGCCTGCCGGCATCCCAGGCGAGCAGGTCGGCGGACAGGCCCAGGCGCGTCAGGTTCTCCTGCACGCGCTCCATGCGTTGCGCGTCCTGGTCCACCGCCAGCACCTCCACGTCCGCGCGTTCGAGCGCATGCGCGGTCTTGCCGCCCGGTGCGCAGCAGGCGTCGAGCACGCGCTGGCCGGGCGCGAGGTCGAGCAGCTCGACCGCAAGCTGCGCGGCGGCGTCCTGGATCGAAACCTCTCCCTGCGCAAAACCCGGCAGCCGATCGACGCCGACCGCTGCGTCGAGCACCAGGGCGTCGGGCACGTTCGCCACTTCGCGGTACGACAGGCCCGCGGCGCGAAGGCTGGCCGCGTAGTCGGTGCGCGTGGTGCGGCGACGGTTGACGCGCAGCGTCAGCGGACCCTGCTCGTTGCCGCCGTTGAGCACGCGCTCCCACTGCTCCGGCCAGTCGCACCGGAGTGTGTCGATCAGCCACGTCGGATGCGACCAGCGCCGGGCGGCGTCGCTGGCGGCGGCCAGTTCCAGTGCGCGTCGCTCGCGCTGGAACCGGCGCAGCAGCGCGTTGACCAGCGCCCGCCGCTGCGGCGCGCCGATCGCTTCGCAGGCCTCCACCGTTTCGCTGACCGCCGCGTGCGGCGACACGCGCATCGAGCGCAGCTGGAAGAGCCCGACCTCGACCAGCGCGGCGACGCGCGGCTCGTCGTTCAGCGGGCTCTTGAGCATCTTGCCGACGATCGCGGCGAGAAAGCCGTGCTCGCGCAGCACGCCATAGGTGAGCGCGCGCAGCAGGCCGCGATCGCCCGGAGCGAGCGAGGCGTCGTGTTCGGGAAGGACGTCGTCGAGGCTGCGGCCGGACAGAACCGCCGCGACGGCGAGCGCCGCGGCGGAGCGGGCAGTGGGATCCATCGGCCGATTATCGCGCGACGGCAGCGGGCAGGCGGATCTGGAAGCACGTTCCGCTGGCGGCGGCGGCCAGCTCGATGCGCCCGCCGTGTGCCTGGAGCAGCGAGCGGACGATCGACAGGCCCAGTCCGGTGTTGCCGGCCCCGCGGGCGGTGGTGAAGAAGGGCTCGAACACGCGCGCCGCGTTGTGGGCCGACATGCCGGCGCCGTCGTCGGCCACTTCGATGATCAGTTCGCCCCGTTCGTGGCGGGCGCGCAGCGTCGCGTTCGCGCCGTTACCGGCGTGCTGGCGCACGTTGTCGAGCAGGCTCGACAGGATCGAATCGAGCGTCTCGCCGCCCAGTCGCGAGGCCATCGACGGCGACTCGGACATCTCCACGCTCACCTTCAGGCCGCGCTCGCGATAGCGGTGCGCGAGCGCCTCCAGCAACGGCGCGAGCTCGGTTCGCGCATCCGAGCTCTCGGCGATCGCCATGTCGGCGCGCGCCAGTTCCAGCAGGCGCCGCACCAGGCGCTCGAGGCGCTCGGCATCCGATTCGAGCAGCGCCAGGAAGCGCTCGCGCTCGGCGCCGTCCATCTCCGCGCCGTGGTCCCGCATCAGCTCCACCGTCCCGCGAATCGCGGTGAGCGGTGTCTTGAACTCGTGCGAGACGTGCGCGGCGAAATCGCGGATGTAGCGCGCACGCTCCTCCAGCGTGCGCGCCATCGCCGCGACGGTTTCCGAGAGCTCGGCGATCTCGCGCGTGCCGGCGTGGCGCAGCGGCGTCACCGCGTTGGCTTCGCCGCGCGCCGCGCGTCGCGCCTGGTCGATCAGCGCCCGCACCGGCCGCCCGATGGTCACGGCGGTGAACACCGACAGGCCGACGACGATCATCAGCAGCGTCGCGCCGCCCCAGGCGAGTTCGCGGCGCTTGCCGCGGATGGCGTGCTGGATGTTGGCCGGCGTGCGCAGCAGCGTCACGGCGCCGAGCACGCGGCCGTGGTGCAGGATCGGCACCGCCACCGCGACGCGGATGCGGGCGCCGCGCGAGATCGAATCCAGCGGCGGCGGAGGTGATTGCTGGCCGCGCCTGCGCATGAGGCTGACGTATTCGCCGGTCAATGCACGCCGCGCCTCTTCGTGGTTGAGCATCGAGCGGCCGAGGTCGCCGCCGGTCGTGGCGACGATCACGCCGCGGTAGTCGATCACGCGCATCCCCGCCAGCGTCGTCACCTGTGCATCGCGCAGCACCGGCTCGAGCTCTCGTCCCACGCTTGCCGCGAGCGGATCCGGCGCGAGCGAGGTCGGGTCGGGTGCCGGCGGCGCGGGCAGCACGGGATCCTGCGCGAGGTCGAGTCGTACGAGGCGGGGTCGCCACGGACCCGCGGGATCGGTCTGCCCTTCGACGTGGCTGCGCGCGATTCCATATTCGGAGACGCGACTCGCGCGTTGCGACCTGGCGATGCGGTCGAAGACGGTCCGATACGCCGCGCTGACGAACACGCCCTGCGCGATCAGTTCCGACTCGGTCTGGCGGATCAGGGCGCTTTCGTACACGCGCAGCACCGCGATGCCTCCCAGCGGCAGCGCGAGGATCACCAAGTGGATGAGGATCAGGATCGTGCCGAGCGGCGGACGCCAGCGACGTCGGGTCACGTACAGGGTCCGAGCTTGTAGCCGATGCCGTGCACCGTCTCGATCGGGTCGACGCCCAGCGCCGCGAACTTGGCGCGCACGCGTCGCACGTGGCTGTCGATGGTGCGGTCCGAGACCACCTTGTGCAGCTCGTAGGCGTTGTCCATCAGGTGTTCGCGCCGGCACACCTTGCCGGGACGCGCGAGCAGGGTCTTAAGGATGCCGAACTCGGTGAGCGTCAGCGGCAGCTCGTGCTGATCCCAGAACGCCTTGTACTGCTCGCCATCGAGCGCGAGGCGGCCATGGCGGACGCGATCGGGCGGCGTCTCGCCGGCCGGCGTCGTGTTGTTGGCGCTGCGGCGCAGGATCGCGCGGACGCGCGCCACCAGTTCGCGGGGCGAGAACGGCTTGGATAGATAGTCGTCGCCGCCCAGTTCGAGTCCGACGATGCGATCGACCTCGTCATCCTTCGAGCTCAGGAACACGATCGGCGTATTGCGCCCCTGTTCGCCCGAACGGATGCGCCGGCAGACCTCGGTGCCGTCGAGCTCGGGCATCAGGATGTCGAGCACGATCAGCGACGGGCGCTCTTCGGCGAAGCGGGTCAGCGCGGCTTCGCCGTTCTCGGCGACCACCGTCGCATAGCCGGCCTTGCGCAACGCAAAGGACACCACTTCGCGGATGCCCGCGTCGTCGTCCACCACCAGGATCGTCTGCATGATGCGCGCAGCTTACGCAACGCGAACCGCAGCGGGCGGCCTTGCACCGCGCTTGCACGAACTTCCTCGACCGTTGCACGCGGCGGACGCGGGATCTGCGGCGCGTCGGCGAAAGACTGGGCCCCCTTTCGACCGATCCGGAGCTGAAGATGACCGCCACGCAAATCCCGTCGCGCCTGGGCTCGCTGATGAATCGCCCCGGCCCGCGACTGGCCGGCCTGGGGCTGCTGATCCTGCTGTTGCTGATTCCGCTGGGCATGATCGAGCAGCGCGTGCTGGAGCGTGGCGAACGGCGCAACGAGGCCGCCGCCGGGGTGGCGCAGGCGTGGGGTCAGTCGCAGTCGCTGGCGGGGCCGATGCTGCGCCTGCCGTACACGGTGCGTTGGCGCGAAGGCAAGGAGGAGCGCAGCCGCAGCGGGTGGCTGGTGCTGCCGCCGCATCGCCTGGAAGTGGAGGCGCGACTCGACAGCCAGGTGCGTCGCCGCGGCATTTTCGAAGTGCCGGTGTATCGCGCGCGTGCCGATCTGCGGGGCGACTTCGTGCTGCCCGACCTGAGCGGGCTGGGACTCGCGCAAACCGATGTCGATTTTTCCCGCGCGGAACTGATGATCGGAATCGCCGAGCCCGGCGCGCTGACGACCGACAGTCGCGCCAGCGTGGCGGATCAGGATCTGGTGCTGGAGCCCGCCGCGCAATCGTTGGGAGCGCAGGGCGTGCACGCGCGCCTGCCGCAGGGTGCGAGCGCCGAATCGCTGCTCGTCGGCGTGCCGTTCCAGATGAGCCTGGGTCTGAACGGTTCGACGGCGTTCGCGATCGCGCCGGTGGCGCGCGAGACGGTCCTGAATCTCACCAGCGACTGGCCGCATCCGAGCTTCACGGGCAAGGGTCTGCCGGCCAGGAGCCGCATCGAGCCTTCGGGATTCGAGGCGAGCTGGTCGAGATCGCACCTGGGGCGCGGCTATCCGCCGGTGTGGCTCGACGACCAGGTGACGCGCGACCTGATCGATGCGAGCGCCTTCGGCGTGGAGTTGTGCGTGCCGGTCGATCCGTACCGGATGGCAGAACGCATCGCCAAGTACGGTGCGCTGCTCCTGCTGCTGAGCTTCGCCGCGATCTGGGTGATGGAGTTGCTCGGTGGGCGTCCGCTGCATCCGGTGCAGTACCTGCTGCTGGGCGGCTCGTTGTGCCTGTTCGGATTGCTGCAGCTGGCTCTGGCCGAGCACCTGGGATTTGCCGCGGCGTTTTTCCTGGCGGCCGGCGCGGTCGTGGTGCAGGCCGCGTGGTACACGCGCGTGGCCACCGGCAGCACGCGCCGCGCCGTCTCGCTCGGCGGCCTGCTCGGCGCGTGGTTCGGATATCTCTACGTCGTGCTCCAGGCCGAGGACCTGGCGTTCCTGCTGGGAGCCATCGCGTTGTTCGCGGCGCTCACGGCGGTGATGTGGAGCACGCGCAAGGTCAACTGGTCGATCGGGCCGCGCTGGGACGTGGCCGACGCGACCGTGGAGTGAGCGCGCGATGGACTCGGTCGATCTCGTCGTGGTCGGTGCCGGATTCGCAGGCCTGCGCTGCGCGCAGCGCGCGGCCGAACGCGGGCTGCGGGTGCAGGTGCTCGAACGCCTGCAGGAACCGGGAACGCGGGTGCACACCACCGGTCTGCTGGTCCAGGAAGTGATCGAACGATTGGCGCCGCCGCGCTCGCTCGTGCGCCGGATCGAATGCCTGCGCCTGTACGCACCGGATCTGCGATACGTGGACGTCGAGGCGCCGGGCTACGGATTCCATGCCACCGACACGCGCGGGCTGATGCGCTGGCTCGCGGCGTGTGCGGCCGAGGCGGGCGTCGAGCTGCGTTGCGGCACGGCGTTCGCCGATGCGCAACGGCGCGGCGGCTGGATCGAGCTTCCGGAACAGGAGCTGCGGACGCGCTGGCTGGTCGGAGCGGACGGGGCGCGTTCCACCGTGGCGCGCCGCTTCGGCCTGCAGGAGAACGCGCGCTTCCTGATCGGCGTGGAGGAGGAGGTGTGCGGCTTGTCGCTGCCGAGCGATCGGCTGCACTGCTTTCTCGATTCACGATGCGCGCCGGGGTATTTCGGCTGGTTGTTTCGCGGCGTCCACGGTGTCTCGCAGATCGGCCTCGCGGCACGCGTGCCGCTGCGGCCCGATCTCGACGGCATGGTCGCCAAGCTGTCGGGCCTGATCGATTGGCGGCTCGCGACGCGCGTCGGCCGGCGCGGCGGCCTGATTCCGGTGGGCGGGCCGCTGCGCCGATGGCACGCGCCCGGAGTCCTGGTCGCCGGTGACGCCGCGGGTCTGGTGTCGCCGTTGACCGCCGGTGGGATCCACGCAGCGATCGATCATGGCGAGCGCATCGCTGACGCCATCGCCCATCAACTGCACGAGCCCTCGTTCGACGTGGTCGCCGCCGTGGAGGCGCGCAATCCACGATTCCGCAGCGGCGCCTGGCTGCGCACCGCCTTCGAGCATGGCGCGAGCGACGCGTTGATGGACGCCTTGATCGGCCGACCCTGGGTTGCTTCCCTGGTGCGTCGCATCGCGTATCGACGGGCCGCGCCGGCACCGACGGATCGCGCGTTACGTCGCGACGCCGGGGCCTGGGGTGGTGGCCGCTAGGCGGCGGCGCTGCTGGATGGCGGCGACTTCGGCCTCCCAGCGCTGGACGTCTTCGAAGTAACCGTCGAGCACACAGGTGGCGCAACCGCCGGCACAGCAGTCGGGCCGTTCGGGCCGCGGCGGCAGTTCCGAATCGTCCTGAGTCCTGGCGCGTGCCGGATCGACGGTATCCATGGACCGACGAGCGTAGTTCCGCCGGCCACTTGCGTCGAGCGCCTGCCATCCGTCGGGCCGGCAGGATCGCTCGGCTCGAAGCCCGGTTCGTACGCGGCGCGGCGGTCCTAGCATCACTCAATGAAAACCCGTCACCCCGGCACCACGATCGCAGATTTCGTCCTGCGCTTCGCCGCGCTGCTCGCCCTCACCATCGCGGTGCTCATGGGCGTCGCGGTGCGCGCTCGCGACAGCCAACCCGCTCGCTTGGAAAGCAAATCCTCGACCGTCGCATCACGGGAAACGGCGGCTGACGTCAATCGTCGGCGCTATCCGCTGGTCCACCCGGGATCCCGGTCGGCGAACTGACGGAGCGCCGCGCGATCAGCGCATCGGATGCCCCTGGGGCGGGCGATTTCCGTAGGCCGACATCGCCGCGGCGGGACGAGCGCCCGGCCGCTGCAACTCGAGCAAGCGCACCGCACCCGAGCCCGCCTGCACATGGAGGCCGTCGGCATCGGCTGCAACAACGGTTCCAGGCGCCGCCGGATTTGCCGGCCCCGGCTCGGCGATGGCGCGCAGCAGCTTGATGCGCTCGCCGTTCCATTCGCACCAGGCGCCGGGCATCGGGTTGTAGCCGTGGATGCGCCGGACCAGTTCTTCGGCGGACAGGTTCCAGTCCAGCCTGGCTTCGTCCTTGCTCAGTTTCGACGCGTAGGTCACGCCGGCTTCCGGTTGAGCGCGCTCCGACAGATGGCCACATTGAAGCCCATCCAGCGCCTGCACGATCAGCCGCGCTCCCATCGCGGACAGCGCGTCGTGCACTTCGCCGGCGGTGGTCGAGGGCAGCAGGGGTATCGAGTCCATCAAGAGCATCGGACCGGTGTCGAGGCCCGCGTCCATGCGCATGATCGTTACGCCCGTCCGCGTATCCCCGGCAAGAACCGCACGCTGGATCGGCGCCGCACCGCGCCAGCGAGGTAGCAGGGACGCATGGATGTTCAGGCAGCCTCGCGGCGGGATGTCGAGAACGGCCTGCGGCAGGATCAGGCCGTAGGCGACCACGACCATGCAATCGGGTCGCAGGCCCCGGAGTTCATCGAGGGCCTCGTCGTTGCCGCGCAAGCGGGCCGGCTTTAGTACCGGAATTCCCAGTGCGACCGCGCGCTGCGCCACGGGAGATGCGGTCAGTTTCTGACCGCGACCGGCGGGACGGTCGGGTTGCGTGTACACCGCCGCGATTTCATGACCGGACGCGACCAGGGCATCGAGGGCCGGCACCGAGAACTCCGGCGTGCCGGCGAAGACCAGCTTCAACGGCGGGCCTCAGGCAACCTGTCGCTGCTTGCGCAGCTTCTTGTTGATGCGCTCGCGCTTCACGCTCGACAGGTAGTCGATGTAGAGCTTGCCGTCGAGGTGATCGATTTCGTGCTGGATCGCCTGGGCCAGCAGGCCTTCGGCTTCGATCTCGTAGGGAGTCCCGTTGCGATCGAGCGCCCGCATCCTGAGGCGATTGAAGCGTGGCACCTTCTCGTTGGTGTCGGGCACCGACAGGCAGCCTTCCTCCATGTCGATCCGTTCGGAAGATTCCAGGATCTCGGGGTTGATCAGGACCTGGCGTTCCGGTGGCGCGTCCTTGGGGGCGCAATCCATGACCGCCAATCTCAGCATCACCCCCACCTGGGTCGCGGCCAGTCCGACACCGGGCGCGTCGTACATGGTTTCGAACATGTCCTCGATCAATTGCTGAAGGGACGCGTCGAATACGGTCACCGGCAGCGCCTTCTGCCGCAGGCGCGGGTCGGGGTGCTGGAGGATCGGAAGGAGTGCCATGGAAAGAGTTGCGAAGCTACTGCTAGAGTTGCCGCCAAACCGGTGTCGCGATTCGGGTTTGTGCCAGAATCACGTGGGGAACCAAGGGAAGCGCCGTCATGGGAAATTATAGTCGGTCTGGGTGGGGCTTGGATCGTCTGATGCGTGCGGCCGTGCCGGCCGCCGCCACATTCGCGCTCGCTGCATGCGCGACCACGGCAGAGCCACCGCCGCCGGCTCCGCCGCCGTCAGTTCCGGTGCCTGCGCCGACTCCCGTCATGCGCGGCCCGGCGCCGTTGGCGCCGACCACGACGTACACGACCACCGCTCCGGTGGTACGCGAGGACGCGCCGCTCGAGTACGTGGTGAAGAAGGGCGACACGCTCTGGGGCATCGCCAACAAGTTCATGCTCGATCCGTGGCAGTGGCCCGAGGTCTGGGTCGTGAACGACCAGGTGCGCAATCCGCATCGCATCTATCCCGGTGACCGCCTGCGATTGATCGTCGCCGATGGACGCGCGCGGATGGCCGTGGACGATCGCACTTCGGGCGGACTCGAGCGCCTTTCGCCGCAGGTGCGCGAGATGCCGCTGGATGGCGCGATCCCGATGATCCCGATCGACGCGATCCGCCACTTCCTGCATGGCCCGCGCCTGGTCACCAACGAAGAACTCGGTGCTTCGCCGTACCTGCTCGCGTTCGACGACGAGCACCTGGTCGGCGGCGCCGGCGTGAACATCTACGTGGAGAATCTCGAGCCGGAGAAGGCCTACTCGTATGCCGTCGTGCGTCGCGGGCAGATCTACAAGGACCCCGATAACGGCGACGTGCTGGGCTACGAGGCGGTGCCGGTCGGTGACGCCGAGGTGGTCGAATACGGCGAGCCGAGCACGGCCATCCTGTCGCGCAGCGTGCGCGAGGCGCTGGTCGGCGATCGGCTGCTGTCGGCAGAGCCCGAGGCG
Source organism: Panacagrimonas sp. (assembly GCF_020697055.1). Lineage (GTDB taxonomy): Bacteria > Pseudomonadota > Gammaproteobacteria > Nevskiales > Nevskiaceae > Panacagrimonas. The sequence goes on from NZ_JAJFBP010000051.1 coordinate 12,761, forward strand.
TTCAGCGAGAACTTCTATCCGCGCGCGCCGGCGGGTCCGATCGACGGCAGCATCATCGCGGTCACCGATGGCGTGTCGCAGATCGGGCAGTACCAGATCGTCACGATGAATCGCGGCAGCAACCACGGCCTCGAGCCGGGCCATGTGCTCGACATCCTGCAGGCCAACCGGGTCGCGCAGGACCCGTACAGCTTCCGTCGCATCAAGCTGCCCGAGAGCTACGCGGGCAAGCTCATCGTGTTCAAGGTGACGCCGCGCGTGAGCTTCGGCCTGGTGATGTCGATCACCGAACCGGTGCATCAGTTCGACAAGGTGACCAAGCCGGTTCCGGGACGTCGCTGAAACGCGTACGGGTGATCGAGCCATGCCGCCGGAGGAGTTGCGCGGCTGGTTGACCTTGATTCGATGTCAGGGCCTGGGTGCGCCCGCGATCATCGCGCTGACCGAACGTCATGGCTCGGCGAGCGCCGCACTGGGCGCGGGGCGCGGCGCCTGGATCTCCGCCGGCATCGCCCCGAAGGTCTGGGAGTCGCTGTCGGAGATCGATTCGGCTCGAATCGACGAGGATCTCGCGTGGTGTTCCGGCGCGCGCCGAGGCCTGATTCCCTGGAGTGATCCGCGCTATCCCGCACGCCTGCGCGAGATCGCGTCGAGCCCGCCGGCGCTCTTCTACCGGGGCGATCCCGACCTTTTGCAGTTGCCACAGCTGGCGGTGGTGGGCTCCCGCAATGCGACGGCGCAAGGGTTGGAGACGGCGCTCGGGTTCTCAATCGAACTGGCGCGACGCGGGCTGACGATCACCAGCGGCTTGGCCCTGGGCGTGGACGCCGCCGCGCATCGCGGCGCGCTCGATGCGGACGGCTACACCGTCGCGGTGTGCGCCACCGGGCTGGATCGCGTGTATCCCGCGAGTCATCGGGCGCTTGCCGAGGAGATCGACGCTCGCGGCGTCCTGGTGTCGGAATTCGCTCCGGGCACCGCGCCGCGACCCGAGCATTTCCCTCGGCGCAATCGCATCATCGCGGGCTTGTCGCTGGGCGTTTTGGTGATCGAGGCGGCGCGCGAATCGGGCTCATTGATTACGGCGAGGCTCGCGGCCGAGCAGGGGCGCGAGGTGTTCGCGATCCCGGGCTCGATCCACAACGTCATGGCGCGCGGCTGCCACCGGCTGATCCGCCAGGGCGCGAAGCTGGTGGAGACCGTCGACGATGTGCTCGAGGAGATCGGATCGCTGGTCGGCGACGCACTGCGCGCCGGGGGGCTGGCCGAGGCGGCGGACGGGCCTCGCGCGGCGCCGCATCGCCACCAGCTGTTGCTCGATGCGTTGGGTGATGCGCCGCAGACCGTCGATGCGCTGGTCGAGCGGCTCGGCATGGCGCCCGAGGCCCTGGGTCCGGCCCTGCTCGAGCTCGAAGTCGAAGGGCGCGTGGCGACGGGATCGGACGGGCGGGTCATGCGCCTGCACGGCGCGGCGCCGACGGACGTCGGCGCCCGATCGACGACGTAGCATTTTTTGCGTGGACAGGAGGCGAGGCCTCGCTTAATGTCTCGCTGTACTTGTGGTGATGCCGCCACAAGGGCCGCCCGACACGAGGCCACCATGAAAGAAACCGTGCTGGACGTGCTGATGTATCTCTTCGAGAACTATCAGCACGGCGAGTTCGCGGATTCAGGCAACCAGGAAAACCTGCGGGACGAGCTCACCGCCGCCGGCTTTCCTCTCGACGAAGTCAATCACGCGTTCGCCTGGCTCGGCGGACTCACCGACCAGCGCCAGAAACCGCTGATCTTCGGCCCGCGCGGGTCGATTCGCGTGTTCGCGCGCGAGGAGCAGGACAAGCTCTCGGTCGAGTGCCGCGGGTTCCTGCTCTATCTCGAGCAACTCGGGATCCTCGATAGCGCCACCCGCGAGGTCGTGATCGACCGCCTGATGGCGTTCTCCGAGGAAATCGACCTCGATCGCGTCAAATGGGTGTGCCTGCTGGTGATGGTCAATCACCCGGATGCCGAGGATGCCTTCGAGCACCTCGAGGATCTTCTGTACTACCAGGGCGAATACCTGCATTGAGGGTCGTGCGCCTGCCGGCAACGGACCCGGTCAACCGATGAGCGTCACCACTCGCGTGGTCGCGGCGGACGCGCCACCGCGCACCGAAGACTTCCTTGCATTCGAAGAACACGAGCGCGTGCTGCTCGTGCAGCGTTGGCGGCGTGTCGCGCCGCTGGCCATGGTGGTCGTCGCCCTGACCGAGATCGCGGCCTGGATCACACCGGCGTTCCCGAAGGGGCTGGTCTACACGCTCGGAATGGAGGCGGCGCTCCTTGGCGTGCTGCTCATGGTGCGCCGGGATCCGTCGCGTACCACGCTGACGCTGATCAATGTCGTCGCCGGCGCCGCGGGCGCCGCGTTCGCCGGTTCGGCGGCGATCCTCGAGGACGGATTCTCATCGCTGCACGTGATGGCGATGCCCTGCCTGCTCGCGTTCATGACCGCGCTGCTGGCGATGGAGCCGCTGGAGGTCATCGCGCTCTTCGTGCTGTCGATCGCGACGTGGCTGGGCGTGATCCTCTTCGGCGGGCCGTCGCCACCGGACTGGCACGATATGACGACGTCGCTGATCTATCTGTGTGCGCTGGGGGTGATCACCGTGGGCTGGGTGTCGCACAGCCGGCAGCTGCGCCAGCGCGAGTTTCTTGCCAGGCGGCGGATAGAGGAAGTGCACCGCTTCGCCGTCGAAGAGATGCTGTGCCGGCATCTGCCCCCGCGCTACGTCGAGAGCGTGCTCGCCGGGGAGCAGCTGCTCGATGCGCCGCCTGCGCGGCGCTGTCTGACGATCGTGTTCGCCGACATCGTCTCCTTCACGCCGTTGTCGGACGCGTTGTCGCCCGACGAGTTGGCGCGGGCGATGGCGCAGTTTTACGACCGCACGGCATCGATCGCATTCGAGAACGGCGCCACCATCGACAAATTCATCGGCGACTCGGTGATGGCGATCCTCGGCGCTCCCGAGCCGCTGCCGCCGCACGAGCAGGCGCGCCGCGCGTTCTCGACCGCACGCGCGTGGCAGATCGCGGTGCGCGACATCCTGCCCACGCATCGCGCGCTGCGGCTGCGCATCGGCATCCATCAGGACGACATCGCGGTGGGCAGTTTCGGGGGCCGTCATCGCACCGACTACACCGTCCTCGGCCTGGGCGTGAATATTGCAGCGCGGCTCGAAGGCGCGTGCCCGCCGGGATCGATCCTGATGTCCGAACGCGTGTTCGCACAGCTCGATCCGGCGCCCGATGCACGCAACATGGGCGCGTTGGAATTGCGTGGTGTTCCGCGTCCGGTAAGCGCATTCGCGGTGCTCGGCGAGCCCTGATCGCGGCGTCTCGCGAGCGTTGCCGCGCTGGACAGGAATTCGGCTCGCCCTTATAAGCTTCGCCCCCGCGGGCCGCCCGGCCTGCGAGGAACCTGAGCGAATGAGCAAGAACCTGGTCATCGTCGAGTCGCCCGCCAAGGCCAAGACGATCAAGAAATATCTCGGACCCGACTACGAGGTGCTGGCCTCGTACGGTCACGTGCGCGATCTCGTGCCCAAGGATGGCGCGGTCGATACGGAGCACGGGTTCGAGATGAAGTACCAGGTGATCGAGAAGAACGAGAAGCACGTTCGGGCGATCGCTGCCGCGCTCAAGCAGGCCGACACGCTGTTTCTGGCAACCGACCCCGATCGCGAAGGCGAAGCGATCTCCTGGCACTTGGTCGAACTGCTCAAGGAAAAGAACGCGCTCAAGGGAAAGCCGGTCAAGCGCGTGGTATTCCACGAGATCACCAAGGCCGCGGTCAACGAGGCGATCGCCAATCCGCGCGAGGTCGCTTACGACTTGGTGAACGCGCAGCAGGCACGTCGCGCGCTGGACTACCTCGTCGGCTTCAACCTGTCGCCGCTGCTGTGGCGCAAGGTTGCGCCCAAGCTGTCCGCGGGCCGCGTCCAATCGCCGGCGCTGCGCCTGATCTGCGAGCGCGAGGAGGAGATCAAGGCCTTCGTCCCGCAGGAGTACTGGACGATCGAGGCGCGTGCGCAGAAGGAGGTCCAGTCCTTCGCGGCGCGGCTGGTCGAACTCGACGGGCAGAAGGTCGAACAGTTCACGTTGACCGACGCCGGCGGATCCGAGGCGGCCAAGCAGCGCATCCTCGACGCCGCGCGCGGCGAGTTGCTGGTCAAGAGCATCGAGAAGAAGCAGCGCCGCCGATTTTCTGGGCCGCCGTTCACGACCTCGACGCTGCAGCAGGAAGCCAACCGCAAGCTCGGCTTCACCTCGAGCCGCACCATGCGCGCGGCGCAGCAGCTGTACGAAGGTGCGGACATCGGCGGCGAGACCGTCGGTCTGATCACCTACATGCGTACCGACTCGGTGAACCTCGCCAACGAGGCGATCAACGAGATCCGCAAGGTCATCGTCGAGCAGTTCGGCCAGAAGGCGCTGCCCGACGAGCCGCGCTACTTCAAGGCCAAGTCGAAGAACGCGCAGGAAGCGCACGAGGCGATCCGACCGACCGCCGCCGCGCGCTTGCCCAAGGACGTGGCGAAGTTCCTGAGCCCCGACCAGGCGCGCCTCTACGAGCTGATCTGGCGCCGCGCGATGGCCTGCCAGATGTCGCCGGCGGTCTCTGACACGGTGGCGGTCGATCTGCGCGCGGGCCAGGCGCATGCGTTTCGCGCCAACGGATCGGTGCTGATCGAACCCGGCTTTCTCGCCGCCTACAACATCAAGGCCGACGATCCGAACGATCGCGACGAAGACGATGAGGACGACAAGCGCCTGCCGGCGCTCGAAGAGGGTGAGCGCGTCAAGCTGCTGGACGTGATCCCGGACCAGCACTTCACCGAACCGCCGCCGCGCTACACCGAGGCTTCTCTGGTCAAGACGCTGGAGGAATTCGATATCGGCCGGCCGTCGACGTACGCGTCGATCATCTCGACCCTGCAGGCGCGGGAGTACGTCCGGCTCGAGGGCAAGACATTCATCCCGACCGACGTGGGGATGATCGTCAACCGCTTCCTCAAGGAACATTTCACGCGCTACGTCGACTACGAATTCACCGCCAATCTTGAAGAAGAGCTCGACGAGATCTCGCGCGGCGAGCGCGAGTGGGTGCCGGTGCTCGAAGCGTTCTGGAAGGAGTTCCAGGGGCTGATCGTCCGCGGCAAGGACGTCAAGCCGCCGACGTGGGAAGAGCATCCGCTCGGGACGGATCCGGCCAGCGGCAAGCCGGTGATCGTGCGCATGGGCAAGTACGGCCCGCTCGCGCAGATCGGCGCCAAGGACGATCCGGTGAAGCCGCGTTTCGCCTCGCTGCGCGCCAATCAGCGCATCGACACGATCACGCTCGAGCAGGCGCTGGACCTGTTCAAGCTGCCGCGCAAGCTGGGCGTGCTGCCCGGCGGCGAGGAAGTCGAGACCAACATCGGCCGTTTCGGGCCGTACGTGCGTTACGGCAAGAGCTTCGTGTCGCTCAGGAAGGACGACGATCCGTTCACCATCGAGCTGCCACGCGCGATCGAGCTGATCGAGGCCAAGGCGGCTGCGCTCAAGGCTGCGACGATCCGCGAGTTCCCCGGCACCGGCATCCGGATCATCAAGGGCCGCTTTGGGCCTTACATCACCGACGGCGAACGGCGAGCGAACATCCCGCGCACCCGCGACCCGGCGGTGTTGTCGGCGCTCGATTGCGAGTTCTTCCTCAACGAGGCGGCGCAGAAGGTCAAGCCCGGATCCAAGGGCAAGGCCAAGGCGGCCAAGCCCGACGGCGAGACGGCGACGAAGAAATCTGCGGTCAAGAAAGCGCCAGCAAAGAAAGCGGCATCGGCCAAGAAGGCGGCGAGCAAGTCGGCGAGCAGGCGCAAGCCCTCGGCTTGACGCCCCCCGACCACCTCCCGAGAATACGCGCCCGTTTTGCGGGTCACTGGAGGGATACTCAAGTGGCCAACGAGGGCAGACTGTAAATCTGCTGGCTTACGCCTACGAAGGTTCGAATCCTTCTCCCTCCACCAGAACCTTCAGACGGGATCGGAAGCAATCGGGCGGGTGTAGTTCAATGGTAGAACTTCAGCCTTCCAAGCTGATAGCGTGGGTTCGATTCCCATCACCCGCTCCAGTTTTTCCGCTCCGGTTGCAGGACGCGGTACCGCATCACTGCCCACTTAGCTCTAGTGGTAGAGCGCACCCTTGGTAAGGGTGAGGTCACGCGTTCGAATCGCGTAGTGGGCACCAATCAATCAGTGGAGCGAGTCGATCGCTCCTTTTTACTTTCAACGAGCAGTAGCAATCAGAGAGAGCTGGAGCCATGGCCAAGGAAAAATTCGAGCGCGTCAAGCCGCATGTGAACGTGGGGACGATTGGTCACGTGGACCATGGCAAGACGACGACGACGGCGGCTTTGAC
>NZ_JAJFBP010000023.1 GCF_020697055.1 Panacagrimonas sp.
AGGCGCTCTGCTTGCGCTTGAACTCGCCCAGCACCGGGTCGCGGATCGCGGCGATGTCGGCTTCGCTCAGCTTCTTTCCCGACTTGGCGAGCTGGCGGATCTTCACGTCGGCCAGCGTGTTGGCCGCCTGCTCGGCACCCATCACCGAGATCTGCGACTGCGGCCAGGAGAACAGGAAGCGGCTGTCGAACGCGCGCCCGCTCATGCCGTAGTTGCCGGCGCCGAACGAGCCGTGGCACATCACGGTGAACTTGGGCACCTCCGAGCAGGACACCGCCATGATCATCTTGGCGCCGTCCTTGGTGATGCCGCGGCGCTCGTACTCGCGTCCCACCATGAAGCCGGTGATGTTCTGCAGGAACAGGATCGGCACGCGGTTCTGGTTGCACAGCTCGATGAAGTGCGCGCCCTTCAGCGAAGAGTCGTTGAACAGCACGCCGTTGTTGGCCAGGATCCCGATCTTGTAGCCCCAGATGTGGGCGTAGCCGCAGATCAGCGTCGTGCCGTATGCCGGCTGGTACTCGTGGAAGCGCGAGCCGTCGACCAGGCGCGCGATCACTTCCTTCATGTCGAACTGCTGCTTGATGTCGCGCGGCAGGATTCCGTAGAGATCGGCGCCGTCGTAGTACGGATCCTCCGGCGTCTGCCATTCGATCTGCGTTTTCTGCGGCCGCTTGAACTGCGCGACGATGTCGCGCGCGATCGCGATCGCCTCCTCCTCGCTCGACGCCGGATAGTCGGCGGTGCCGGACGTCGTGGTGTGCATGTCGCAGCCGCCGAGCTCGTCGACGGTGTTCTCCTCGCCCGTCGCCGCCTTCACCAGCGGCGGACCGGCGAGGAAGATCGCGCCGGTACCGCGCACGATCACGTTGTAGTCGGACAGGCCCGGCACGTAGGCGCCGCCGGCGGTGCAGTGGCCGAGCACCACCGACACCTGCTGCACGCCCATCTTCGACAGGATGCACTGGTTCCGGAAGATGCGGCCGGCGTAGTACTTGTCGGCGAAAAGATCGGCCTGCAGCGGCAGAAAGCCGCCTGCCGAGTCGCACAGGTGCACCACCGGCAGGCGGTTCTCGATGGCGATGTCGAGCGCGCGCACGGTCTTCTTCACGGTGAGCGGATACCAGGCACCGCCCTTCACGCTCGCGTCGCCGGCGTTGATCACGCACTCGCGTCCCGAGACGATGCCGATGCCGGTCACGCAGGCCGCGCCGGGAACCTCGCCGTCGTAGGCGTCGTTGGCGGCCAGCGACGAGAACTCGAGGAAGGGCGTGCCGGGGTCCAGCAGCAGCGCGATGCGCTCGCGCACCAGCAGCTTCTTCTGCGCGCGCAGGCGGTCGATGTCGCGCTGCGGACGGTCGTCGCGCGCCGCGCGCTGTCGCTCGCGGAAATCGGCCGCGACCTTGCGGTTGTGCGCGGCGTTGGCCTGGAATTCGCTCGATGCGGTGTTGAGACGGGATTCGATGCGCTTCATGCCGGCGACCCCGACTCCAGGTCGAGCAGCACCGCGTCGCGCTCGAACGTCTGCCCTTTCTCGAATCTCACCGCGGCGACCACGCCGTCGCGCGGCGCCACCAGCGTCGTCTCCATCTTCATGCTTTCCATCACCAGCAGCGTTTGTCCCTTGGTGACCGCGGCGCCCGCCGCGACCGCGACGTTCACGATGCTGCCCGGCATCGGCGCGCGGATCTGATCGTTGGCACCGCCGCCGGCCTTTGCCGCGAGGCGATCGAGCGGATGCTCGTAACGCAACGCGTAGGCCTCGCCGTCGAGGTGCACGAAGACCTCGTCGCCGCGCGTGGCGATCACGACCTCGACGTGGCGCTCACCGAGGGTGAGCCAGGCGCGGCCGTCGGGCGCGGTCTTCAGATCCACGTCGATTCGCGCGTCGCCGACGTGCAGTCGGTAGGTCGCGCGCGCGCGGGCCAGCTCGACGTTGTGCTCGGCGTCTCCGAGCTTGAAGGCATGGTGCATTTCTCAATTCCGCACTTTGATCTCCCCTCTCCCGCTTGCGGGAGAGGGGTTGGGGGAGAGGGTTTCGCTGGATGCCACCGCCATACGGATCTGCTCGAGCACGACATCGGTGCGGGCCAGAACCTCGTCGTTCCAGAGGCGAAGCACCTTGAACCCTTCATGCTCCAGAACGGCGGTTCGCGCGGCATCTGCGGTCTCTTGGGCGGCGTGCTGGCCACCGTCGAGTTCGATGATCAGGGCGAGCTCGACTGCGACGAAATCCACGATGCGGGGCCCGATCGGCTTCTCGCGCCTGGACTTCACGCCCATGAATCGGTGGGCTCTGAGGTGGTAGCACAGCCGTTGTTCGGCCTGCGTCTGGGACGATCCGTGCGCCTTGGCGTACGCCCGGGTTCGGGCATCGACTGTCATCGAGACACCCTCTCCCGCTGCCCCTCTCCCGCAAGCGGGAGGGGGAGTCCGCTGCAATTCAGCGGGCTGATCATCAGTTCCTCCACTCCCCGATCGCAGCGTGCAAATCCGGCACGGCATCCGCCGCATCGCGCATCGGCCGCGTGCTCAGGCTCGCCGCCGCGAGCAGCGCGTGCAGCGTTTCAGGCGGCAGTTCCGGATCCGCCGCGATCTGCGGATTGGCGTCGAGAAATCCGGTGTGCACGTCGCCCGCGACGAACGCAGGGTGGGCGATCAGCCGTCGCAGGAACGCCGTGTTGGTCTTGCAGCCGAGCAGCACCGTCTGCGCCAATGCCAGGTCGGCGCGCGCGATCGCGTCGCTGCGGTCCGACCCGCGCACGATCAGCTTGGCGATCATCGGATCGAACGCGGCGGTGACCTCGCCGCCCTGGACCACGCCGCTATCCCAGCGCACGCCCTCGCCCGTCGGCGGATGCAGCGTCAGGATCGGACCGGTCGTCGGCGTGTACCCGCGACCCGGGTCCTCGGCGTAGATGCGGAACTCGATCGCGTGGCCTTGCGAGCTGATGTCCGTCTGCGCAAAGCCCAATTCCTCCCCGCCGGCGATGCGCAGCTGCTCGTGCACCAGGTCCTTGCCGGTGGTCTCCTCGGTGACCGGATGTTCGACCTGCAGGCGGGTGTTCATCTCGAGAAAATAGAACTCTCCGCCCTGGCCGAAGATGAATTCGACCGTGCCGGCGTTGCGATAGCCCGCCGATCGCGCGATGCCCGCGGCGGTTTCGCAGATGCGGTTGCGCAGTTCCCAGGTCAACGCCGGCGATGGCGTCTCCTCGACGATCTTCTGGAAGCGGCGCTGCACCGAGCATTCACGCTCGAACACGTGCACGACGTTGCCGTGGGAATCGCCGAGCACCTGCACCTCGATGTGGCGCGGATTTTCGATGTAGCGCTCCACGTAGAGCCGACCGTCACCGAAGTAGCGCTGGCCCTCCGAGCGGGCGCGCTCGATCTCGGTCTCGAGCACGGAAAGGTCGCGCACGATGCGCATGCCCTTGCCGCCGCCGCCCGCGCTGGGCTTGATCAGCAGCGGCGTCCCGACCTGGCGCGCGCGCTCGACGAACGTCGATGGATCGTCGTCCTCGATCGCGCTCGGCGCCACGGGAAAGCCGGCTTTCTCGACGAAGGTGCGCGCGCGCACCTTGTCGCCCATCAGTTCGATCTGTTCGGGCGTGGGCCCGATGAAGACCAGGCCGTCCGCTTCGACCGCCCGGCAGAAGCCGGCGTTCTCGGACAGAAAACCGTAGCCGGGATGGATCGCACCCGCGCCCACCGCCTTCGCCGCAGCCAGGATCTGCGCGCCGTCGAGATACGCGGCGACCGGCGTGCTGCCGGTGATCTCGACCGCGTGATCGGCCATGCGCACCGCCGGCGCGTTGCGGTCCGCTGCGTGGTAGACCACCGCGCCTTTCAATCCGAGTGTCTGCACCGTGCGCAGCACGCGCACCGCGATCTCGCCGCGGTTGGCGACGAGCACCGTTTGAAACGGCCAGTTTCGGGCCATGCCTGCCTCGAACAGTCGAAAGAATGAAAAGAGATTCAATTTTCTCCGCCCGGCGCGTCGCGGCCCTCCTCCGTTCAGGGGAGGGGCATCGACGCCGATGCGTGGCGGCTTGCCAGCACGAGGGCGAAGGGCCGAATGTTCGCATGCCCCCTGCCCCGCTCGCGCATGGTCCTTTCGAATCCCGTTCCCGTCGTCGCGTCCAGCACCGAACTCGCGGCGTGGGCGCGCGACCCGACGTCGGCGTCGCGCTTCGGCGCGCTCGCCGAGCGGCCGTGGCTGCTCGTCCACACGAGTACCGACGATGCGCGTGTCTGCGCCTGGCTGCGGGCGCTGCCTTGTCCGGTCATCGGGGTCGGCTGCGCGTCCAACGCGGCGTGCGACGCGACGGTCGCCGCCCTGCCGGCGGCCGCGCCGCTGCTGCGCACGATCGCGCATTCGCCGCTCGCGGCCGCGCTGCTGGTCCAGGTGTTGCGCGCGGTCGAGACCCTGCCCACCGAACGCGCGTTGCTGGTCGAATCGCTGGCCTACGCCACGCTCCAGGGCGGCACCGAGTTCGCGCGCTGGCGCGCCACGCACACGCCCGGTCGGACCCGGGACGATCCCGGTCCGGCGGTGCTCGTGTCGCGCGATGAAGCCGCAACCTTGCGCATGACGCTGAACCGACCCTCTCGGCGCAACGCGATGACCGTGGAGATGCGCGACGCGCTGCTCGAGGCGCTGCAGCTCGCGCTGATCGACCGCTCGATCGCGACGATATGCATCGACGCCGCCGGCCGCTGCTTCAGCACCGGCGGCGATCTGGACGAGTTCGGCAGCGCGCCCGATCCCGCCAGCGCACACCTCGTGCGCCAGCTGGCGCTGCCCGGTCGGCTCCTGTGGAGCTGCGCCGATCGCTGCGTGGTGCGCGTGCACGGCGCCTGCATCGGCTCGGGGATCGAGTTTCCGGCGTTCGCCTCGCGCATCGAGGCGGCGTCGGATTCCTGGTTCCAGCTGCCCGAGCTGCGCTACGGACTGATTCCCGGCGCCGGCGGCTGCGTCAGCCTCTCGCGCCGCATCGGCCGGCAGCGGACCGCGTGGATGGCGTTGAGCGGCGCGCGCATCGATGCGCGCACCGCGCTGGAATGGGGCTTGGTGGACGCGATCGACTCGCGCGGCTGACCCGGGAACCTCAACGCGGGCCGAACCACTTCAGCCGTTCTCGCAGGCGCACCACCTCGCCCACGATCACCAGGCTCGCCCCGTCGATGTCGCTGCGTGCGGCGACCATTTCCGGCAGCGTCGACAGCGTTCCCGTCACCACCTGCTGCGCGCGCGTCGTACCCTGCTCGATCAGCGCGGCCGGCCAATCGTCGGGCAGGCCATGCGCGACGAGCTGGCCGCAGAGCTCCGCCAGCGCCGTGCGACCCATGTAGATCACGACGGTCTGACCGGGGCGCGCGAGCGCATCCCAGTGCAGATCGAGCTGCCCGTCCTTGCGCCGATGGCCGGTGACGAAGATGCAGGACTGCGCGTGGTCGCGATGCGTCAACGGAATGCCGGCGTACGCGGCGCAGCCGTTGGCGGCGCTGATGCCGGGCACCACCTGGAACGGGATGCCGGCCTCGGCCAGTTCTTCGATCTCTTCGCCGCCGCGACCGAACACGAACGGATCGCCGCCCTTGAGACGCAGCACGCGCTTGCCTTGCCGCGCCAGGCGCACCAGTTCCGAATTGATCTCCTCCTGCGGCAGCGTGTGCTTGGCGCGGCGCTTGCCCACGTAGATCCGTTCGGCGTCACGGCGCACCAGGTCCAGGATTTCGGGCGCGATCAGCGCGTCGTACAGCACCACGTCGCATTGCTGCATCAGCCGCAGCGCACGAAAGCTCAGCAGGTCCGGATCGCCGGGCCCCGCGCCGACCAGGTAGACCTCGCCGCGCGGCGCCGAACCGGAAAGCAGGCTTTCGAGTTCGAACACGGCCGACACTTCATCGTTGGCGAGCAGCCGTTCGGGGCCGGGACCGTCGAGAAAGTCTTCCCACACCTGCCGGCGGATCTCGACCGGCATCTGCTTCACGCGGTCGCGATGTCGCTCCATGAATTCGGCGACCCGACCGTAGCCGCCGGGCAGCAGCGCTTCGATGCGCTCGCGCAGGCGACGCGCCAGCACCGGCGCCACCCCTGCGGTGGAGACGGCGACCGTGATCGGCGCGCGCTCGATGATCGAGGGCGTGATGAAGCGGCTGGCCTGCGGGTCGTCGACGACGTTGCACAGCAGGCCGGCGGCCTCGGATGCGGCGGCAATGGCGCGATTCACGTCGCGATCGTCGGTGGCGGCGATGACCAGCCGCGCGCCCGACATCTGCACCGGATCGAACGCGGTTCCGACGTGGTGGATGGCACCGCCGGACGCCAGTCCCGAGAGCTCCTCGTTGAGCTCACTCGCCACGACGTTCACGCGCGCGCAGGCCTTGAGCAGCAGCCGGATCTTGCGCGCGGCGACCTCGCCGCCGCCCACCACGAGCACCGGCTGGCCGTTCAGATCGACGAAGATCGGAAAGTAGGTGGAGCTCATGCGGGCCCGGATTCAGCGCACCACGCTGCGCGAGAACAGGTTGATGACGAGCACGCCGGCGACGATCAGCGTCATTCCCGTCAGCGCCGCGGCGTCGAGCTGCTGCTTGAATGCGATCCAGCCGATCAGCGAGATCAGGACGATGCCCAGTCCGGACCACACCGCGTACGCGATTCCGACCGGGATGCTCCTGAGGCTCAACGCGAGGAACCAGAACGCAATGCCATAGCCGGTGATCACACCGATCGTGGGCAGCGGACGGGTGAATCCGGCGCTGGCGGTCAGTGCCGATGTCGCCATCACTTCCGCGACGATGGCGACCGACAGGAACAACCATGCGTTCACGGCGTCAGCCAGCCGAGCAGGCGCAGCACCGGGCGCACCATGCTACCGATGAGCTCGCCGACGAAGTTCTCCAGTGCAACGAAACCGATCAGCGCCATCACGGCGGCGAATCCGAGCACCGGCCACAGCGGCGGCAGGCCGTCGAACCCGAGTTGCGACCAGAACAGCGCGATGCCGCCCCAGAGCAGTGCCGACAGCGCCAGCGCCGACAGCCCGGACAGGAACGCGAGCGCGACGCGATCCAGCAGCGTGGCCGACTCGCGATGCTGCGGACGGGCCACGCGCGCCTCGCTCAGAGGCCCAGATTCAGGCCGGGCGGCAGGCCCATGCCGCCGGTGACCGCGGTCATCTTTTCCTTGGTCGCGTTGTCCAGCTTCTGCGCCGCATCGTTGATCGCGGCGGCGACCAGGTCCTCGAGGAATTCCTTGTCCTCGGTCAGCGCGGCGGGATTGATCTCGACCTTGCGCGCCTGGTGGCGGCCGTCGAGCGTGACCTTGACCATGCCCGCGCCGGACTCGCCGGTGATCTCCATCCGCGCGATCTCGTCCTGCGCGCGCTTGATGTTTTCCTGGACCTTCTGGGCCTGCTGCATGATCTGGCCGAGTGCGCCTTTCATGTCGTGTTCCTCTCGATGATTAGTTCGGTTGGACCGAGCCCGGACGCACGCTCGCGCCGAACTGTTCCTTGAATGCGCACACGACCGGATCCTGTTCGATCGCGGCCTGGGCCTGGCGTTGACGATCGCGCGCCCGCTGCTGGTCCAGCTGCGCCGGCGACGTCGGGTTGTCTTCGGCTTGCGCGACCTCGATCAAGACGCGCCGCGGCGCGCCGGCCTGCTGCGACAGGGCCTGCTCGAGCGCCGACCGACGCGATTCATGCAGCAGGAAACCGGCCGACGCGGTCAGGCTCAGACGGATCACACCTTCGCTCTCGCCGAGCCATGCGCATTGGCGCGCCAGCTGGCGCGCCGATCCGTCGATGCCGAGCGTCTCGATGCGCTCGGACCAGGGCAGGTCCTGCGGCGGCAGTCGTGGCACCGCGGGAGGCGCGATTCGTGCCGCGACGATGCCGGGCGCCGGTGCAGCATCCGGAGGCGCGGTCGCCGCCGACGTCACCGGCGCGGACTGTTCCACGGTGCTCGGCGTCGGCGCCTTGCGCGGTGGGGCAGACGATGGCGTCGAGGTGCCCGAACGGGTGCCGCCCGGCTCGTCGGGCCGGAATGTCAGCATGCGCAGCAGCGTCATCTCGAAGCCGCTGCGCGGATCCGGCGCCCACGGCAGGTCGCGCCGACCGCTCACGGCGATCTGGTAGCAGAGCTGCACGTCCTCGGCGCTCATCCGCGGCACCAGCGCCAGCAGCTCGGCGTCGTCGTCCTCGGATTGCGCGGCCGGCAGCACCTGCAGCACCGCGAGGCGCTGCAGGTATCCCGCGAGGTCGTTGAGCAGCGCCGAATAGTCCGGCGCACGCGTTTCGAGCTGTTCGATGCCCCGGAGCAGCGCCGCGCCGTCGCCCGATGCGATCGCGCCGAGCACCGCGTACAGCACCTGCCGGCCCGAGGTGCCTAGCATGTCTTCGACCGGTCCGCGCTCCAGCTTGGCGCCGCCCGAAAAGGCGATCGCCTGGTCGAGCAGCGACAGGCCGTCGCGCATCGAACCGTCGGCGGCGCGGGCGATCTCTCCGACGGCGCCGGCTTCGAACGCGACATTCTCCTGACCGAGCACCTTGGACAGCTGCTCGCGGATCACCACTACCGGCAGGCGCTTCAGATTGAACTGCAGGCAGCGGCTCAACACGGTGATCGGCAGCTTCTGCGGATCGGTGGTGGCCAGGATGAACTTCACGTGCGGCGGCGGCTCTTCCAGCGTCTTGAGCAGCGCGTTGAACGCGCTCTTGGAGAGCATGTGCACTTCGTCGATGAGGTACACCTTGTAGCGGCCGCGCGCCGGCGCGTACTGGCTGTTGTCGATCAGCTCGCGCACGTTGTCGACGCCGGTGTTGCTGGCGGCGTCGATCTCGAGCAGATCGACGAAACGACCGGTATCGACCTCGCGACAGGAGGTGCACACGCCGCAAGGATTGGCGCTCACGCCGGTCTCGCAGTTCAGACCCTTGGCCACGATGCGCGCCAGCGTGGTCTTGCCGACGCCGCGCGTGCCGGTGAGCAGGATCGCCGGGTGCAGCTTGTCCCCGTCGAGCGCATGACTCAGGGCCTTGACCACGTGTCCCTGTCCCATCACGTCGGCGAACACCCGGGGACGCCACTTTCGGGCGAGGGCGAGGTAGCTCATCGGACTGCGGTCAGAAAATGCATTTCGCGATTGTCGCGGATGGCATCCGCGCCTGCCAGCGAAAAGAAAAGCGGCCCGAGTGGGCGGGCCGCCAAGTTCAATGCACTGCAGCCTGAAATCCGATTTCGCGACGATTGTTCGGCTTGACCGCCACTTCCTGTCGCAGCATGCGGAGCAGCTCCGCCGCGTCGTCGTCGCTGCCCAGCAGGCGCGCGCGGTTGCGCACGACGGCGAAGTCGCCCGGCGTCAGCATGTCCAGCTCGCGCACGCCGGCCGGCGCCTCGAGTTCGAAGTAGTGCGCGAACGCCGTCGCCCGCTGCTCGGGCTTGAGGAAGTCGAAGCGCACCTTGAACGAGAAGCGCCGCAACGCGGCCTCGTCCAGATGCCCCATCAGGTTGGTGATGCAGGCAAACGGCTGCTCGTGCGATTCCATCCAGGTCAGCATTTCGTTGACCTGGCTGATCTCCCAACCCTGATGTGCGTGGCGACGATCGCCGAGCAGCGAATCGGCCTCGTCGAAGACCAGGAAGGCGCCGGAGTCGCGCGCTTCGGCAAACGCCTGCGCGATGTTGCGTTCGTTCTCGCCCACCCATTTCGACAGCAGGTCCGAGGCGCGCTTCTGGATCACCTCGACGCCCAGTTCGTGCGCCAGCCAGCGCACGTAGGCCGACTTGCCGGTTCCCGGCGGCCCGTATAGGCACATCGAGAACGCGCGCGAGTCCAGCCCGACCAGGCGATCGCGCAGACGCGCGAGATCCAGATCGGCGTTGAGCAGCGCCGGCTCGTATCGGGTGGCGTGCGCCTGTCGCGGCGGCAGTTCCGCACCCCGCATCACCTTGGCGATCGAATGGACCGCGCGTCGGATGTCCTGGAAACCACCGCTGGTCAGACGCGCCGATCGCACCGCACCGGCGGCCACCGCCGGCGGCGCATCGAAATCCTCGGCGAGCCGGCGGATCTCCTCGGCCGGCACCTGCACCTGCTCGCGGGCGAGCAGGCGCTGCCACACGCGCTCGCGCACGCGCGCCGGCGGCACCTTCATCTCGATCGCATAGGTCATGCGGCGCAGCACCGAAGGACCCAGCGCCGACGGATCGTTCACCGTCCACAGCGTGGGAACGCGCGTCTCCTCGAACAGCCGGTGCATGTACACGCGCGAGCCGTAGCCGTTGCGATCGCCATCGAGCATGCCGTCGCCGTCGGCGCGCAGCAGGTCCTCGGCTTCGTCGAACAGCAGCAGCGCGTCGGTCTGCGACTCGAGCAGCTTCTGGCACAACCGGAACGAGCCGATGCGCTGATCGCGCGACGGCTCCTGCCCGCGATCGTCGGACTGCCCGACGCCGTAGAGCTTGAGCCCCAGCTTGGTCGACAGCGTCTTGCAGAACTCGGTCTTGCCGGTGCCCGGCGGGCCGTACAGCAGGATGTGGATACCCTTGGCGCGTTCGCTGACCGCACGGCCGAGCAGATTGGCCGCGAGCTCGCGATCCGCGCGCAGGTGCTCGTAGTCCTCCCAGTCGAGGCTGTGCACCAGCGGCGCGCCGAGCAGGGCCGAGCGCACGTCGCTCACCGGCTGCGCCTGCGACTGCAGGAAGCTGGTCAGCGACGCGAGCGGCTGGCAGTCGGAGCGGTAGTCGGTGGTGAACAGGCCGCTGCTCATCAGGCGACCGCGCGCCGACAGCGCGTCGACCACGTCGCCGCGCGTGGCACCGAGCATCGCCGCGAGCAGGGACACCACACCGCTGTCGCCGATGCGCAGCTCGTCGAGCTCCAGTGTCTCGAACAGGTCTTCGGCCTGCGGCGTCACGCGCTCGCGCACGAGCGCCGACATCACCGCGGCTTCGGCGTCGCTCAAGTGCAGCAGATCGGAGACCGCCCGCAGATTGAGCTCGAGCGTGCTCGGCTCGATCGATTCGAGCTGGGCCAGGCGATCGGACACGATCGCGTGCCACGAGTCCGCGTCGAGCTTGCGCCCGTCGTCGGAGACGTCGAGTTCGAGATGCTCCGCCTCGTCCGTCAGAAAACGCAGAAGTCCGTCCTGCGCCCAACGAAAACGGTCGAGGCGGCCACCGAGATTCGCGATCCAACCGAGGATCACGCGTTGTTCGAAGGCTTCCATCATGGGGGTACTGCGGGGGGTAGGTCCCGGGAAGGGGGCCGAGTAAGAGTGGGGCCTGCCCACGCCAGTTCCAAGGTCGACGCCAGGTCCGAAACCAAAGCGGTGTCGAATCAGGAATTTGGGGGCCCTCGCCCTGGTTCGTCGGACGGCGGGCCGCGTAGCCAATCGCTGGGGACCAAGTCAGGGACTTCCTGTGGAAAAGTCCGTCAAGTTCCTGATTCTGGTCGAAAAAAATGAGAAGGCCCGCGCCAGCTTGCTCCGGCGCCCGGCGAGGCCGCTGCCGTTGCTCCCTTCCGGGCCTGGCGGGGTTCACGGCTTACCGTCGCGGAGGGCCGGCGCGGGCCAGCGACGATTATCCGCGATTTGATTCCTTCAAATCTCGTTTTTCTTTTTCGGGCGACTGTCGTTTTTCTTTTTCCGACGACGCGTCTTCTTCCGGCGTCGTCGACTTCAGATTGCCGCTGACGCTCGCCAGCGGTTCCGCGTCGGTCGCTGCGACATCCGGAAGCTGCACGGCGGCGGCGAGCTGCAGCACGTCGATCTCGGTGGCGGCGACCAGTTCGGGACTCGCGATGCGCGCGTTGACCTCGCGCACGATCTCGTCGCGCACGATCGGACCGACGATGCGCAGGTTCTCGAGCACTTCCGACGGCAGACCGTGACCGTCGACCTCGGTGCGGATCTGGGAATCGTTGATCGGATGCAGGATCAACTTCACTTTCAGCGGCGCGTAGGTGCGCACGTCGATGTGGAGGCGGATCTCGACCTTCAGCGTGAACTTGAGCTTGAGGTTGATCAGCTTCACCTCGAGCCGCAGGTCGCCGTCGAGCAGCAGCGCGAAGCTGACGTCGGGCAGGCGGTTGGCGATCGGCAGGACGTCGACGTCCTGCAGCTGGAACACGTACGAGGCGACCAGCAGATCCGCCGGGAACTTGCGCACGGATCCTTCGATCAGCGCCTTGAGCACCGTCTCGATCTCGCCGCGCAGGCGCTCGGCGGTGACCACGTAGCGGATGAAGTTGTGGCCGAACTCGGCGTAGCTGATGCGTTGGCTCTCGTCCATCGTCGCGTGACTCAGCTCGCCTTGGATTCGCGCAGCCGCTGCTGCTCGTCGAGCGTCAGCGCGACCTTGTCGCGCAGATAGAGCGGCGCCAGCGCGTCGGCGTCGAGCATCTCACCGCGTGCGAACGCCGCCCGGGCCAGGCGCAGCGCGGTACGTGCGTCCGGCAGTGCGTCGCCGTGCACGCGCTCGATGCCGCCGCGCGTGCCGGCACGCAGTTCGGCTTCGTAGCGGGCCCAGCCGGTTCCGACGCCCGTCCAGGCGCCCCCGTCCGTCCAATCGAACGCGCCCGGTGCCGACAACCACGGCGGCACGACGGCTCGGGCGAGGCCGTCCGCGCCGCGCGCGTACGCGCCTAGGTAGATCTCGTCCATGCGCGCGTCGATGGCGCACAGCACGCGCACGGCGCCGGAATCGATGGCGTCCTGCGCCAGCATCTCGAGCGAGCTGACCGCCACCACGGGCAGCCCCAGCGAAAGCGCCAGACCCTTGACGAAACCCACGCCGATGCGCACGCCGGCGAAGCTTCCGGGTCCGACGCCGCACGCCAGCCCTTCCAGGTCTGCGAAGCGAAGTCCGGCCTCTGCCATCAGGCCGTGCACCATCGGCAGCATCAGCTGCGTGTGCGAGCGCCCGGCCGTGTCGAAACGCGCCAGCACGCGTCCGTCGGCCAGCAAGGCGGCGGAGCATGCTTCGGTTGCGGTGTCGACGGCGAGCAGGCGCATCGGAGAAACGGCATTCAGATCGTGGCCAGCCACTCTAGCGCGGCCGCGTGATCCAGCACGGGCATCGAAGGCAGCGCCGACAGCACGCGGCGGCCATAGCTCTTGGTGCGCAGACGCGGATCGCACAGCACCAGCAGTCCCCGATCGGTTTCATCGCGGATCAGCCGTCCGACACCCTGTCGCAGGCTCACGATCGCCTCCGGCAGCTGCACGTCGACGAACGGGTTGCCGCCCGCCCGGCGCAGCGCATTGAGGCGCGCGTCGTACAGCGGATCGCCGGGCGCGGTGAACGGCAGCTTGTCGATGATCACCAGGCGCAGCGCGCGGCCCTTCACGTCGACGCCTTCCCAGAAGCTATGCGTGCCGACCAGGACGCCGTCGCCGCTGGCGGCGAAGTCCGCCACCAGGCGTGCGCGATCGTCCTCGCCCTGCACGAACATCGGATACGGCAGCTGTGCACGCAATTGCTCCGCGATCCGCCGCAGCGCGCGATGGCTGGTGCACAGCACGAACGCACCGCCGCCGCTGGCCTGGATCAGCGGCACGCAGCTCTGCGCGACGCGGTCGGGGAAGTCGGGGGCGGCGGGTTCGGGCAGGCCTTGCGGCAGATGCAGTCGCGCCTGCCGCTGGTAGTCGAACGGACTTTCGAGCGCGACGGCCACCGCGTCCTCGACGCCGATCTGACGGCGGAAGTGCGAGAAATCGCCGGCGGCCGACAGCGTTGCCGAGGTCATGATCCACGCCCCGGGATGCGCGGAGAACACGCGGCCGAAGCCCTCGCCCAGATCCAGCGGCGTGGCGTGCAGCGCGCCCCCTCGACCTTGCGGCTCGATCCACCGCACGTGGCGTTCGTCCTGCTCGCCGCCGCTGCAGATCAACAGCCGTTCGCGCACCTGCAGCGAGCGCGCGCACAGCGCATCGAGCGCGGCGCTGCGTTCACGACAGGCCTCGAGTTCGGCGACCAGCGTGTCGAGCGCAACCTCCACGACCTCGAGCGCCGGCCGCACGTCGGGACGTTGCAGGAACTCCTGCGTCGTCACGCGGCCCGGCAGCGACGCGATGCGCGATTCGAGCTGGATCACGGGGCCGGCGAGCCCGGCCGCGGCCAGGCGCAGTCCGGGAACGTCACCCTGCTCGGCGGCGGCCTTGAACGCGTCGTCGCCGAGATCCCGCAGCTGGCGCGTCGACACGCGCGTACCGAAGAACTGACCCGCCAGCTCGGGCAGCTGGTGTGCCTCGTCGACGATCACCGCATCGGCACCTGGCAGGATCTCGCCGAACCCTTCCTCCTTCAGCACGACGTCCGACAGCAGCACGTGGTGATTGACCACGACCAGGTCGGAACCCATCGCCGCGCGACGGCTCTTCACGACGAAGCACGCGCCGAAGTCCGGGCATTTGGCGCCCAGGCAGTTGTCGGCGGTCGAGGTGATCTGCTGGCGCAGGCGGTCGTCCTCGATCAATCGACCGAGCTCGGCGATCTCGCCGCGATCGGTGGCGCGCGACCAGCGTTCGATCTGCACCAGGCGATCGTCCGCGCGTAGCAGCGCGGCGGGCGACGCCGCCGGCTCGGCCTGCGCGCGCTTCATCCGGTGCAGGCACAGATAGTTCGAACGGCCCTTGAGCATGGCGGTGCGCGCGGACACGCCGAGCGCGTCGAGCAGGCGTGGCAGATCGCGCTCGAACAGCTGGTCCTGCAGATTCTTGGTGCCGGTGGAAACGATCACGCGGCGCCGCGCCACCAGCGCCGGAACCAGGTACGCGAACGTCTTGCCGGTGCCGGTACCGGCCTCGATCACCCGCAGATCGGCTTGCGCGAACGCCTCGGAGACGATCTGGGCCATGCGCGTCTGGACCGCGCGCGGCGTGAACCCGGGAATGGACCTCGCCAGCGGGCCGTCGGGCCCGAACAGGAACTCGAGCTCAGCCTCCACCCAGCGCGCGCTCGATCTCTTCGACGCGGCCCTGCGCATTCAGCGCGCCGATCGAATCGCCTCGGGCCTCCATCGCCTTGGCGATCGTCTTCCAGTTCTCGATCTCGACGTACGGATTGCCGCGGGCAAGGCTGTTCGACTTGCCTGCCACGGAGATTGCCTGGTCGTACTGCTGCTGGTCCAGGTACACCTTGGCCAGCGCCGACCACACGAAGTAGTTGCGCGGCTCGATGCGCTGCGCGCGTTCGAGCTGCGAGGCGGCGAGATCGAGCTGCCCCTGCGAACGCGCGTCGGCCGCCTTGCGCATCAGCGACACGACCGCCTGCCCGCTGATCGCCTCGGCGGTCTTGGGCGAATCCGGCGCCACGGGCTTCACCGGCTCGATCGGCACGGGCGGCTCCGGAGTGGCGGGCGCCGTCGGTGTCGACGGCGCGGGGGTCGTTCCAGCATCGCCGGACCGCGGTGAATTCGGCCACGTGCTTTCGCGCGTGCCGGTGGACGAGGCGCACGCGCCGAGCAACGCGGCGAGCATCACCAGGGCGCCCAAGCGCAGCGTCATTCGAAGATCTCCCGCAGCCAGTCCAGTGGGGTGTGTACCGCAGCTGTCGCGCAGGGCGCGAATTCCACCGGCGCACGACCGCGCAAGTAGGGCAGCAAGATGGTGCTCTGGCAACCCTGGTCGGCCCTGAGCCCGGTGAAAGTGTCGGTGAGCTGATCCTCGACGTCTCCCGGGGGAATCATGTCGAGACCGCGCACTTCCAGGTCCTTCATCAGCGAGGTCCACAGCACCAGCGCGCCGGACGAACCGGTGAAGCCCATCGGTTTGTAGTCGTCGCGCCCCATCCACACCACGGCGACCCGATCGGCGCCGAAGCCGGCGAACCAGGAGTCGCGCAGGTCGTCGGTCGTGCCGGTCTTGCCGGCGAGCATCGAACCGGGCGGCACCGCGGACAGCGCCGCACGCGCGGTGCCGATCTGGACGACCTTGGTGAGCGCCCAGTTGATCAGGTACGTCGGACCTTCGGGCAGCGTCTGGCGCACCTTGATCGGGAAGCGATCCAGCGGCGTGCCTTCCTTGGTGGTGACGCTGCGGATCGACGACAGGCGGCTCTGGTAACCGCCCGCCGCCAGCGTTCCATACATCTGCGCGACCTCGAGCGGCGCGATGTCGACCGCACCGAGAAACACGCTCGGCACCGGCTGCGCCTGGCCGGAGTAGCCGGCCGCCTGCATGGTCTTGATCACCTGTGCGGCGCCTACCTCCAGGCCCGCGCGCACCGTCGGCAGGTTGTAGGACTGCGCCAGTGCCATGTAGAGCGGCTGCGGGCCATGCAGCTTCTTGTCGTAGTTCTGCGGCGCCCAGACCTGCTTGTTGGGCAGCTTCATCTCGATTGGCTCGTCGTCGATGATCGTGTGCAGGTTGAAACGGTCCGGCTGCGAGGCGAGCGCCGCGAGATACACGAACGGCTTGGCCAGCGATCCGATCGAACGGCGCGAATCGAGCGCGCGGTTGAACCCGGCGTAGCGGAACTCGCGGCCACCGACGATCGCCAGCACCTCGCCGCCGTCGACGCTGGTCACCACGCCCGCGGTCTGCAGCGTGCCGGCCTTGAGCTTGCGATTCTTCTCCAGCCGCTCGATGCCGGCCGACAGGTTGCGCTCCAGCGCTTCCTGCGTGGTCGGGTCGAGCGTGGTGAAGATGCGCAGGCCCTCGTTGGTGAGGTCGTCGTCCTGGTACTGGCCCTTCAGCTGGCGGCGCACCAGGTCGACGAAGGCGGGATAACGCTCGACGCTGCCGCCGCTGCCACCGACCACGCCGAGCGGCTCGGCGACCGCGGCGGTGTATTCCTCCTCGGTGATCAGGTCCTCCTCGAAGAATTTCTTCAGCACGAGGTCGCGACGGGTCTTGGCCCGTTCAGGATTGCGCCTCGGGTTGTAGTACGAGGTGCCCTTGGCCACGCCCACCATCAACGCGATCTCGTGCGTGCGCAGCTCGCTGACCGGCTTGTTGAAGTAGTAGCGCGAGCCCAGGCCGAAGCCGTGCACCGCACGATCGCCGTCCTGGCCGAGGTGGATCTCGTTCAGGTAGGCCTCGAGGATCTCGTCCTTGGTGTAGTGCGCCTCGAGCAGCAGGGCCATCAGGACTTCCTTGGCCTTGCGCTTGAAGTCGCGCTTGCTGGTGAGGAAGAAGTTCTTGACCAGCTGCTGGGTGATGGTCGAGGCGCCCTGCACCACCTTGCCCGCGCGCATGTTGGCGAAGGCCGCGCGCAGGATGCCGCGGATGCTGATGCCGAAGTGCTCGTAGAAACCGCGGTCCTCGACCGCGACCAGGCCCTTGCGCAGCAGCTCGGGCACCTCGTCGAGGCGCACCAGCACGCGGTCCTCGGTCTGGCTCTGCGGGTAGATGCTGCCGATCAGCATCGGGTCGAGACGCACGATGTCGCGCGGTGCGTCGGCCTCGAGGTCGTGGATCTCGGCAATGCCGCCCTCGTCGAGCTTGACCGCGATCTTGTACTCGGGCTGCGGGCCGTCCCAGAACTCGAAGGCGCGGATCTGGATGTCGACACGCTCCTTGCCCGCAACGTAGGTGCCGGGCCCGGAGAGCGTTTCAGTGCGCCGGTAGCCGAGGCGATCGAGCTCGTGGCCCAGTGACGCCGCCTTCAGGCGGCGGCCCGGATAGAGATCCTGCGCCGCGGCATACACCTGCGCCGGCAACGCCCAGCGACTGCCGGCAAAACGGTTGCGGATTTCCTGGTCGAGCTGGATCAGGTAGCCGGACAGCAGCAATCCGCCGACGCTGAGGCCGACCACGAGCGCTGCGAGCGCAATCCAGAGGAGCCGGCGAACCGGAGAGGGGGACGAACGCGCCATGTAAGCGCGGAATCATACCGGCCCGCCGAGCCCGGTGGGCTGACCCGAGTGCCAATCGCGTGCAACTTTCGTGGCAGCGAAGCTGAACCGATGTCAGCGAACCGAATCGAAAGTCGCGGTACGGGGCCGTGTGTGCTCGCGTTCATCGCGCAGTTCGTCGATGAAGCGCCGCAGGAGATCGAGGGCTTCGGGCGTTCCGTCGGTTCCATAGCCCTCGGTTCGCGCCGCGCAGGCGTCGAGCTCCCCCAGGAACACCGCGACGTCGTCCACCGTCAGCGTGTCCAGGCCCGATGCGCGGCCGATGCCCATGCGTTCCACCATCCAGGCGTTGAGCTGCTGCTCGAACACGCGTTCAGGCAGCGCGAGGATCGGCTTGCGGAAGTGCAACAGCTCGCCGATGAGCTGGTTTCCCGCGGTGGCGATCACGGCGCGCGCCGCGGCGACGTCGTGCAGGAACGCCACCGGATCGATCGGCCGGAACTCCAGGTTCTCGCGCGTGCCTTCGAACGATGTTCCGTAGATGCGGATCGGCGCGTCGACCTGGCGCAGCACGTTCTCGATGCGCGCCGAGTACTGCAGGTGGCCCCGGTTGAAATACGCCAGCAGGTGCTCGCCCGAACGTGGCGTGATCGCGTGGACTTCCCGGCGCAGCATCGGCCCCACCATCCGCGTCGACGGCTTCATCGGCTGCGCCGGGTAGAAGCTGGAAATGATCACCCGATCGGGTTCGCCCATCAGGGTCCGGTAGCCCCACCCGTCGCGCCTTCCACGCCAAGCCAGGTTCGGCGGGAAGTGCGGCTTGCACCAGGCGATCACGCCCACGTGATCGAAACTGATCCGCGGGATGCCGAGACGTCGCGCGGCCCGATGGCAAAAGGCCTCGGAGTCCGAGATCACCAGCTCGACGTCGCGCCGGCGAAACTCGTCCACTACGTTGCGCAAGGACGCACCCCCGAACATCAACTCCGCCGCCAGGCCCGCGTTGCGCGCCACGGTCGCGGCGAACGTGACGCCGCCGGCGCCGCCGTGCGCATAGCCGAGGCTCGGAATCTCCACCGTTGGAAAGTGCGGCGCCAGCATCGAATGCGCGTCGCCACCGGCAAACACAGTGACGTCGTGTTCCCTGGCAAGCGACGACAGGACCGCCATCGACCGTGTCGAGTGGCCGCGCCCATATCCCATGACACCGTAGGCGATCCTCATGCGACGTCATGGTCGTCGGCGATCGCGTCCCCTCCGTGACCAAACGATTTCAACTCCGCGACACGAACCGTCATCGCCACTTAACAGGAAGCCGTTACAAGGTCGACCATGACGACCTCCACGACGCTCCCGCTTCCCGCGCCTCCCCCGTCCTATCGCACGATCTGGATCTCGGATGTCCATCTCGGCACGCCGGGTTGCAATGCCGAGGCGTTGGCGGCGTTCCTCAAGCGGACGCCCTGCGAACACCTGTACCTGGTCGGCGACATCATCGACGGCTGGTCGCTGTCTTCACAGTTCTACTGGCCGCAGGAACACAGCAACGTCATTCGCCGCATCCTGACGAAGGCCAAGCGCGGCACGCGCGTCACCTACGTTGCAGGCAACCACGACGAGTTCCTGCGCAAGTACCTGGCCTTCGATCTCTCGATGGGCAACATCCGCGTGGTCAGCGAGGCGTGCCACGTCACCGCCGATGGCCGCCGCCTGCTGGTGACGCACGGCGATCAGTTCGACGTCATCACGCGATATCACCGATGGCTCGCGTTGGCAGGCGATGCGCTCTACAACGGCACCATGACGGTCAGCCGCGTGCTCAATCGCGTGCGATCGCGACTGGGCCTCGAATACTGGTCGCTGGCCGCGTTCGCCAAGCGGCATGTGAAGTCGGCCATCAACATCGTGTCCGACTTCGAGAGTTCCGTTGCACACGAATGCAGACGCCGCGGATTCGACGGCGTGGTGTGCGGCCACATCCACCACGCCGAAGTGCGCGACATGGGTGGCATCACCTATCACAACTGCGGCGACTGGGTGGATTCGTGCACCGCGCTGGCCGAGGACCACAACGGTCATATCCGCATCCTGCGCGCTTCAGACGTACTGGCCGGCGAACAGGACGGCGGCGATTTCGTTTCTCTGGCCGCGTAACGAAGTGTTCACGCCGATTTAATCGAATCGGCATGGGGCGTCCCGACACTGGGCGCCCATGGATAGAGAGGAATCAAATGGCACCTGCCAATCCCACGAGGCATCCGCTGCGCGCTTCGTGGCCCGCTTCGCCGCCGACGAAGCCGAAATCATGGAATCGCTGCGCCTGCGCTATCGCGTCTTCGCCCAGGAACTGGGAGCGCGGCTCGCGTCCGCTTCGGCCGGCATCGACGCCGATCCCTTCGACGTGCACTGCCGTCACCTGGTCGTGCGCGACAGCTGGAGCGGAGAGATCGTCGCCTCGACGCGCCTGCTGACCGACGTCGAGGCGGCGGCGGCCGGAGGCTTCTACTCCCAGGGCGAGTTCGACCTGCGGTTCCTGGGGACGCTGCCGGGTCGCAAGATGGAGGTTGGACGCACCTGCGTGGCGCCCGCCTTCCGCAACGGCGCGGTGATCGCCACGCTCTGGTCACGCCTGGCCGCATGCGTCGTTGACGAAGGCATCGACCACCTGTTCGGCTGCGCCAGCATCGGCCTCGACGATGGGCCCGACTACGCCCACGCCGTGATGGATTACCTGACGGGAAACTATCTCTCGCCCGCGGCGCAGCGCGTGAAGCCGTTCCTGGCGATGCCGAACGGGTCATCGACCGGGAAGCCGAATCCGCCGCCACGCCTGCCACCGCTGCTGAAGGCCTACGTGAGCCTCGGCGCCCGCGCCTGCGGGGAGGCGTACTGGGACCAGGACTTCAACTGCCTGGACGTGTTCATGCTGCTCGATGTGGCAAGCCTCGAGCCGCGCTATCGCCGCCGCTTCCTCCCTGCGTCCGCACGCACCGATGCGATCGCAAGCGCTGCCTGACCATCCGGGGCCCCGAACGATTGCAATCCCGCGATCCCGCTGGCGCGCGGCGCCACTTGCCGTGCTGCGCGCGGTCCTGCTGCTCCTGCACGTGCTGGCCGGTGTCCTGCTGGCGCTTCCGATCCGCGGCGCGGACATCGCCGGTGTCGGCCGGCGCGTGCCGCGCGAGCGGATCGCGGGTGCATGGCACCGCACGCTCCTGCGCATCCTGGGCGTGCGCGTGTCGGTCCAGGGGGCGCCCCTGCGTACGCCGCACCTGCTCGTCTCCAATCACGTTTCCTGGCTCGATATCCCGCTCATCGGCGCCAGCACGGGGATCCGGTTCGTGTCGCGTCACGACGTCCAGCGTTGGCCCGTCGCGGGCCTCCTCGCGCAAGCCTGCGGCACGTTCTATATCGAGCGCGGCGCGGGCCGCTCGCAACTCACCGCCGCGGCGATGCGCGCGCACCTGGAGACCGGGAGCGTGGCCCTGTTCCCGGAAGGCACGACGACCGACGGCACGGGCGTGGCGCCCTTTCGTGCGCGACTTTTCCAGGCCGCGCTCGACGCCGGCGTTCCGGTCCAGCCGGTGGCGCTGCGCTACACGCCGGCCCGCGACGGCACTCCGATCGCGCCCTTCGTCGACGACGACGCGCTCCTCCCGCACCTGCTGCGCATCCTGCGCGCCGGTGAACTCCAGGTGGAACTGCAGTTTCTCCCCGCGCTGTTCCCGGAAGAGCGTGCCGAGCGTCGAGCGCTGGCCCTCGTGTCGCAACGGCACGTGGAACGCGCACTTCAGGCGAGGTGTCGACGTCCTGGACCCGGAGAGCGGTACCAATAGGCCATCGCGGTCTCGCGCAGGCCGTCGCGCGCCCCGGTCTCAGGAAGCCAGTTGCGGTGCGAGATCGCGGCGCGGATCAGGAAATCGAACAAGGTGAGGTGGCGCCGCATCGTTCGGCGCAGCCGGTGCGGCACCACGGGATTGAACATGCCGAGCGAACTGAAGATCTGGCCGGGTCGCTTCTTCACCCAGATCCACGAACCCATCTCGAGCGTCAGCGGAATGTAGGAGCCGGGACTCCGCCCCGCCGTGTCGTACAGGTGGTCCCACAGGTCACCGTGGGTGAGGTACTGCCGCGACTGCGGCTCGATGATGTAGATGTCGTGGTACGGATGCGTGGTGCGGAACATCGTGCGCAGCGCGTAGATCTCGGGCAGACACTCGATGGGTCGGCGGGTGTACGCGTACGGGAACCAGATGCGGTCGTGGGCCCCGAACCCCGAATGGCAATCGAGCGTCAATGCGAAGCGATGCCCCAGGACGCGTTGCCGGACCACCTCGCACAGCGCGCTGGCCTCCGGCTGCATCGCCTCGCCCACGGCACCGCGATACCACGGCAAGCGGCGCCACATCCGCTGCCCGCCCATGAAGAACGCCACGTCGCGGCGATCCGCTTCGACGGGCGCGTTGCGCATGAGATCGATGCCGCACGGGTTGGCGCGTCGGCGCAGCAGCATTCCGCCGGGATTGACGACCGGCATGAACACGAGCCGTACCTGCTCGAGCATGTGACCCAACGCCGCATCCCACTGCAGGCGCTCCACCAGCGAGTGCAGCAGCGTCAACAGGACCTGGCTGCCGACCCGTTCCAGGCCATGGACGCCGCCGAAGAATCCGATGGCCGGAACGTCCGGCGACGTCGCGCCCAGCTCCAGGCAATACAGCGGCAGCACGTTACCGCCCGCCTGGACCTGTCCGACGACGTCGCACCGCAGTGCGGGCGCACCGCGCTGGGCCAATCGTTCGAGGACCTCGTGTTCCGGGAAGGGCCCGGCGTCGAACACGGTTACTCGCCCAGCACCTCGCGCTCGATCTGCTCGATCGAGGTGTGTCGGACGTCCTTGCCCTTGACGAAGTAGATGACGTACTCGGCGATGTTCTTGGCGTGGTCGCCAATGCGTTCGAGCGCACGCACGCACCAGATCAGGTCGATCACGCGCCGGATCGAGCGCGGTTCTTCCATCATGTAGGTGATGCACTGGCGCATCAGCGCCTCGTACTCGCGGTCGATGTTGACGTCCTCGCGCAACGTCGCGACCGCCGCCCCCACATCCATGCGGGCGAACGCGTCCAGCGCCGAGCGCACCATCTGCGAGACCTGCCGCGAAAGGTGCTGCGTCTCCATCATGTTGGTCGCCAAGCGTTCCTGCCGCGACAGGTCGCGCGCCATCTGCGCGATCTTGTGCGCCTCGTCGCCGATGCGCTCCAGGTCCGTGATGGTCTTGATCACCGCGTAGACCAGGCGCAGGTCCGAGGCCGTCGGCTGGCGCCGCGCGAGGATGCGCGAACATTCGTCGTCGATCAGCAGTTCCAGCTGGTCGACCTTGTCATCGTTGGCGCGGACCTGGTCGGCGAGATCGCCGTCGAGATCCATCAGCGCGCGCGTGGCGTCGATGATCTGCTGCTCGACCAACCCGCCCATCGCCAGCACGCGCTGGCGCACGTCCTCGAGTTCGGCGTTGAAGGCGCTGGAGATATGCGATTTGTAGCCGGGAGTGCTCATGTCCGGTCCTCGACTAGCCGTATCGTCCGGTGATGTAGTCCTCGGTCTGCTTCTTCGAGGGCTTGGTGAACAGCTGGTCGGTGCTGCCGTACTCGATCAGGTCGCCGACATACATGAAGGCGGTGTAGTCGCTGACGCGCGCGGCCTGTTGCATGTTGTGCGTCACGATGACGATCGTGTAGTCCTTCTTGAGCTCGTTGATGAGTTCCTCGACCTTGAGCGTCGAGATCGGATCGAGCGCCGAGCACGGCTCGTCGAGCAGGATCACGTCCGGGTGGATCGCGATGGCGCGCGCGATCACAAGG
Organism: Panacagrimonas sp.; assembly: GCF_020697055.1. GTDB lineage: Bacteria > Pseudomonadota > Gammaproteobacteria > Nevskiales > Nevskiaceae > Panacagrimonas. The sequence goes on from NZ_JAJFBP010000023.1 coordinate 23,680, forward strand.
CGCTGCTGCTGTCCGCCCGACAGACCCAGTGCGGAGTCCTCCAGACGATCCTTGGCCTCGTCCCACAGCGCGGCTCCCTTGAGCGCCCACTCGACGGTTTCATCGAGCACGCGCTTCTTGTTCACGCCCGCCAGGCGCAGTCCGTAGGCCACGTTCTCGTAGATCGACTTCGGAAACGGATTGGGTTTCTGGAACACCATGCCCACGCGTCGGCGCAGCATGGCCACGTCCACGTCGCGATCGAAGATGTTCTTGCCTTCCAGGCGGATCTGGCCGGTGGTGCGACATCCGTCGATCAGGTCGTTCATGCGGTTGAAGCAGCGCAGAAGCGTCGACTTGCCGCAGCCGGAAGGACCGATGAAGGCGGTCACCTTCTTTTGCGGGATCTTCATCGTGACGCTCTTGAGCGCCTTTTTCTCGCCGTAATAGAGGTCGAGGTTGTCGACCTCCAGCGCAATGGTCTCGTCTTCCAGGTTCACGCCGGAACGCTCTCGCTGCATGGCCTCGATGTCGAAGCCATGGGTGATCGGGGTCCTATCCTGTACACCGGTCATGGGAATGTTGTCCAAGTGGAGGTCTCGTCCGGGGCCGCGCGCACTAGTTCTCGAGCGCCTTGTAGCGCTCGCGCAGCCGATTGCGGATGCCGATCGCCGTAAGGTTCAGCGCGATGATCACCAGCACCAGCAGGAACGCGGTGGCATAGACCAGCGGCCGCGCGGCTTCGACGTTGGGCGACTGGAAGCCCACGTCGTAGATGTGGAAGCCCAGGTGCATGAACTTGCGCTCGAGGTGCAGGAACGGCGCATTGCCGTCGAGCGGCAGGCTCGGGGCGAGCTTGACCACGCCCACCAGCATCAGCGGGGCGACTTCTCCGGCCGCGCGCGCGATCGCTAGGATCAGGCCGGTCATCATCGCGGGCGAGGCCATCGGCAGGACCACGCGCCACAACGTCTCGGCCTTGGTTGCGCCCAGCGCGAGGCTCGCTTCGCGGATCGAGCGCGGGATGCGCGCGAGCCCTTCCTCGGTTGCGACGATCACCACCGGCAGCGTCAGCAGCGCCAGCGTGAGGGAGGACCAGAGAATGCCGGGCGTGCCGAACGTGGGCGACGGCAGGGCTTCGGCGTACAGCGCCTTGTCGATGCTGGTACCGACGAAGTAGACGAAGAAGCCCAGGCCGAACATGCCGTAGACGATCGAGGGCACGCCGGCCAGGTTGTTGACCGCGATGCGCACCACCTGCGTGACGGCGCCCTGCTTGGCGTACTCGCGCAGGTAGAGCGCCGCCAGCACGCCGAACGGCATCACCACCACCGACATGATCATCACCATCATCACGGTGCCGAAGATCGCCGGAAAGATGCCGCCCTCGGTGTTGGCTTCGCGCGGATCGTCGGAAACGAACTCCCACACCTTGGCGCCGAAATAGCGCAGCTTGTCGAACACGTTCATCGCGTTTGGGCGATAGCCGCGAACCACGTGCGACAGCGGGATCTCCACGTCCCTGCCGTCGACCGTCTTCATCAGCAGCGCGTCGCGTTCCAGTTCCTTGCGGATGGTGTCGAGCTCGACCCGCAGCTGTTCGTACTCCGCGTGTTCGACCGTGCGCCGCTCCTCGATCTTGGCGAACGCCGCGGGGTGCGTCGCCGGCGTCTTGCCGTCGATCTGCAGGCGACGCTCGTCCAGGCGCAGCTGCTCCAGACGGTAGTTGATGGCGCCGATGTCGCGCTTCTCAATCTCCTCGATCTCGCGGCGCAGCTGGTTGGCGCGATCCTGCAGTGGCTCGTACTTCGACCAGGCCTGCGCTCCGCTGCCGACGACCGAACCTGCGCTCTTCACCTCGTGCAGGAAGCCGTGGAAGTTGCCCCACTCCATCCGCTCGAGCACCACCGCGTCCTCGGGGTAGCTGCGGTCGACCAGCCAGTCGGAAAGGACGGGGCGGAAGTCGGCGCCCAGCAGGTCGCGATTGGCCACCTTGATCAGCAGGCGCTCGTACAGCGGCTGCGCCTCGTCCACCTTCAGGCCGGCGTTCTTCAGGCGGCCGCTGGTGACTTCCTCGGTGCTCCGGATCTCCGCCAGCACGGTGACTTCTTCGTCGCCCACCGGCGCATAACGCGCCTCGACCAGGTCCGCCGGCCAGAAGTGCGGCAGGCCGCGTGCGGCGGTGAGGACCAGCAGCGCGAGCGTGATGATGAAGGCCACGGAGATGGCCGCCGCGGTGAGCCACACATAGGGCGCACCGCTGCTTACGTAGGCGCGAACGCTCTCGGTGTCGCGGCCGACCAGTGACCGGGAGGTGCTTGCGGAAGGTTGTCCGGAAGACGTCGTCATAGCGAGCTGTACTTGCGGCGCAGGCGGCTGCGCACGGTCTCCGCAAACGTGTTCAGGACGAACGTGAAAAGAAACAGCGTCAGGCCGGCGAGGAACAACAGCCGGAAGTGCGTGCTGCCCACTTCGGATTCGGGCATCTCGACCGCGACGTTCGCGGCCAGCGTGCGCATGCCGGAGAACAGGCCGAAGTCCATCACCGCGGTGTTGCCGGTGGCCATCAGCACGATCATCGTTTCGCCGACCGCGCGACCCAGGCCGATCATGATCGCGGAGAAGATGCCGGGACTCGCCGTCGGCAGCACCACACCGATCAGCGTCTGCCAGGGCGTCGCGCCGAGCGCGAGCGAGCCTAGCGACAGATGCTTGGGCACCGAGAAGATCGCGTCCTCGGCGATGGAGAAGATCACCGGGATCACCGCGATGCCCATCGCGATTCCGACGACGAGCGAGTTGCGCTGGATGTAGCCGATGCCCAGCGTGTGATCCATCCACGTCTGCATGTTGCCACCGAAAGCCAGCGCCTCCACCGGCTTTGCCGCGGCGAAGCACGCCCACACCACGAAGGCGATGACGGGAATCAGCAGCGCCGCTTCCCACCCGGCCGGTACCCGCAGGCGCAAGGCGCGCGGCATGCGCGACCACAGGTATCCGAAGAGCGGGATCGAAACGGGCAGGAACAAAAGCGTCAGGAACACGCCCGGGAGGTTGGTCTCCACGAACGGTGCCAGCCACAGTCCGGCCAGGAAACCCAGGATCACCGACGGCAGCGCGGCCAGCACTTCGACCGACGGCTTCACGATCTGGCGCATTTCCGGCGACATGAAATTCGCCGTGAAGATCGCGCCGAGCACGGCGATCGGGATGGCGAAGATCATCGCGTAGAACGCGCCCTTCAACGTGCCGACCATCAGCGGTGTGAGGCTGAACTTGGGCTCGAAGTCGGAACTCGCGGACGACGACTGGTAGAGATAGGCCGGCTCGTCGTAGCTCTCGTACCAGGTCTTCTGCCACAAGGAACTGAACGACACTTCCGGGTGCTCGTTGTGCACCTCGTTCACGCGCAGCGTGCCGTCGACCGCCTGGACCAGCATCACGCGCGCACGCGGGTTGAAGACGATCCGTTCGATCGCCTGATCGAACATCTTCTCGTCGTACACCCGGTTGCCCGACGTCGCGTAGTAGAGGCTGACGTGGCCGGATTCGTCGCCGACCGCGAAGCCGCGTCGACGCTGCTCGGGGCCGATCGCCGTGACCTTCGATCCTTCGTGCACGCTGAACTCGCGCACCCGCGCCAGGTACCACGTGCCTTCCTCGCCGTGACGGGCGGGGAACCACTGCGTCACCTTGCCGTCGGCCTGCGCGAGCACGATCGAGATGCCGCCCGCGAGATAGCGCGCACTGGTGATGCTGGCGCCGGCCTGTTTGACCTCGACCAGTTCGGGCTTCTCCGCCCCGTCGAGCTCGTAGAAGGCGATCTTGCCGGCCGCGCGGTCGATCACGTACAGCCAATGCAGCGTCGGCTCGAGCAGCAGCACATCGGGCTTCACGTCGGGCGTGAAGCGGAGGGCCGGCGATTCGGTGAAGGTCGTTTCGCCGAACAGGTCGGTCTGCTTGGCGAAGACCTTGAGGTTCAACGTGCCGGTCGCGTCGGCGCCCACCAGCATCAGCGTATCGCCCTCCTCGCGCACGGCCAGCTCGGTGATCGGGCCGCTGGCGAAGGCCATCGGCGTCGGGCCGCGCGGATAGCCCAGCCCGGGCGTGATGAGCCGCTTGTCGTCCGGGTACGTGACCTTGTACTCGTGCGAGAACACCAGCACCGAACCGTCGTCGAGTCCGGCCGCGAGCATTCCGCGCTCGGAAGACAGCGAGGCGACCGACAGCAGCTTGCGCTCGCCCAGCGGCAGCATCTGCGTGGCGCGCACGTCCCCGGTATTCAGATCGAAGAACGTGACGCCGCCATCGTCGGCCGCTCGCATTCCGATTTCGCCCTGTTCCTCTGCGGACAGGTAGAGCGTCCTGCCCGCGGCACCCGGGAGCGCGAAGGTCTTGCGCTTCTCGACGTGTGCGCCCTGGAACAGCGGCGCCACTTCCTGGGCCAGGTACACGAAAATCAGCAGCAACGCGCCGATCACGCCCAGTCCGCCGACCAGCACGACGTAACGCGCGAGCCGATCCTTGATGTAGCGCGACTGCAATCCCACCGCGCGCTTCGACGTGATCGCGCGGGGGAGTTCGGCGGCCGTAGCCGGTGTCTGCGCAGTGCTCATGCCCGCGTAAGGACCTTGGTGGAAGACAGCGGCGATCGAAAAGGCCCCGGCGCAGGGTCGCCGCGCCGGGGCAGGACACTACCTCAGAAGGCGAACTGCAGACGCGTGGAGATGATGTCGAGCTCGAACGGATCCGTACCGTCGTGATCCTTCCGCTCGCCGGTGATGTACTCGACCATCAGGCGCACCGCGGGATTGATGTACCAGTTCACGCCGACGGCGATCGTCTCGGCCTCGCGATCGGGCGTGACGTCCTCGAGCTCGATGAAGTCGTAGCGAGCCTTCAGTTCCCACGCGCCGGTCGGCGCGCTGGGCTTGGGCGACTTGAACGAGCCGCGCTTGATGTCGTACGGCTTGGTCTCGCCGGTGATCAGCCACGACGCCTGGATGTAGTAGCTGTTGAGCTTGGCGTCGTCCTCACCCGTATCGACACCGGTGGCTTCGGCGTACTCGGCCGTCGCGTACTCGGCCTGCGCGTAGAACGGACCGTACTTCCCGGCCAGCTCGACGTTCAGCGAGCTCACGTCCTCGTCGGTTGCGGCATCGCCCCAGCTCGCACTGGGCCCGCTGCGACCCGAGTAACGGGCGCTGGACGGCGTCATCGCCTGACCCTGCGACGGATTCTCGTAGCTCGCGCTGAAACCCAGGTGCAGGACGGCGGTGTCGTTGAGCACCGGCACGAAATAGACGCGACCCGTGCCGCCCATGCCGTCGGTCTCGTTCGGGGTCTCGTCACCGGCGGCGTTGGTCGTGGTGACTTCGCCGTTGCGAAGGTTGTAGCCCGCCAGGCCCCAGCCCCAGGTGGTGTAGGCGTTGTCGACGAACACGCCGAGGATGTATTGCGGGCGACCGCCGTAGAACGAACCGGAGCTGATGAACGGGCGCTCCATGAACAGGATCTCGTTGGAGCTGGTCATCTCCTCCATCGCGCGGTACGGCTTGGCCTGGCCGAAGCGGACGTTGAAGGCATCGAACATGCGCGTGCCGATCCACATCTCGCGGAAGCCCGAACCCGAATCCTCGTCCTGGCCGGCAAAGTCGTTTTCGAACTTGTACGACCAGCCGTAGGCCTTGCCTTCGAGGCTGAGGCGCGCGCGGCGGAAGAACGCGTCGAACTTCTGCTCGCCGATGCCCTCTTCGATGTTGTCTTCGTCGTCGTCCAGCGGGATGTTCGTATCCAGGTGGATGCGCCCGCCGATCTTGGCCTCGAAGCGGCCGTCCTCGGTCTTGATCGTGATGCCGCCCTTGGTCTCGGAGAGGTCGGCGTGCGCGACGCCGATGCCGCTCCCGACGAACACCGCAAGGGTCCCGTACCGGATCAGCTTGTTCATTCCCTTTGCTCCCTACTTGGATTGCGTCCGCGCACCGCCCACACCTGCCGGGCGGCGGCGCAAATGGTTGGGTCGTTACTGGATGCCGAGTTCGGTGCGGAACTTCGCGGCGATCTTCTCGGGCAGCGGCACGTAGCCGTCCTTCTCGACGATGGCCTGGCCCTGCTTGGACAGCACCATCCGGAAGAACTCGGTCTCCATCGGAGACAGCGGCTTGTTGGGCGCCTTGTTCGCGTAGATGAAGAGCACGCGCGACAGCGGGTACTTGCCGCTCACGGCGTTCTCATGGGTCGCCTCGATGAACTCAGCGCCTTCCTTGGCGGCCAGCGGCAGCGCGCGCACGCCCGAAGTCTTGTACCCGATGCCCGAATAGCCGATCGCGTCCAGGCCCGTTGCGACCGACTGCACGACCGAGGCCGAGCCCGGCTGTTCGTTGACGCCGGTCTTGAAGTCGCCTTTGCACAGGGCGTGCTCCTTGAAATAGCCATAGGTGCCCGAGACCGAGTTGCGGCCGTAGAGCTGGATCGCCTTCGGCGCGAGGTCACCCGTCACCCCGATATCGGACCACCGCTTGGCGTCCTTCGAGGCGCCGCACTTGCGCGTCGCGGAGAAGATCGCGTCGACCTGGGGCATCGTGAGCCCCTTGATCGCGTTGTCCTTGTTGACGAACACGGCCAAGGCGTCGATGGCCGCGCCCACGCCGGTGGGCTTGTAGCCGTGCTTCTGCTCGAACGCCTGGATCTCCTGATCCTTCATCGGGCGCGACATCGGCCCGAAGTTGGCCGTGCCTTCGGTCAGCGCCGGAGGGGCGGTCGACGAACCGGCGCCCTGGATCTGGATGTTCACGTTCGGATAGAACTTCTTGAACTGCTCGGCCCACAGCGTCATCAGGTTGTTGAGCGTGTCCGAACCCACGCTGCTGAAGTTCCCCGAAACGCCCGACGCGGGGGTGTAGTCCGGCAAGCCGGGGTCGACGGCGGCGTGCAGCGGCGCGGTGGACGCGATGGCGGAGATACCGATGGCCAGCGCGATCTTCCTGAGGGTCATATGGATCGAGGGTCCTTGAGCAGCCGAGGGTGGTTCGAAAACCAGTGCATCCTCGCGAGCGCCCAAGAAGCCCGTGTGAAGCTTGTGTGACGGTTCGGTTACATGCGGTCAGAGGGCCGGACCGGGCGCGTTATGTCGTTAGAAGATAAGTGGTCCGGCTCAACGATCGATATGGACACAAGAACCGTCGTTAAGGGAATAATGCGCGCCCCTGAACCGCCGTCTTTCGGCATAGCGTCCGAATCGTCCCGTGAAGATCCGACAACTTCATTACATCCAGGAGGTCGCCCGTCGCGGTCTCAACGTGACGGCCGCGGCCGAAGCGCTGTTCACGTCACAGCCGGGCGTCAGCAAGCAGATCCGCATGCTGGAGGACGAGCTGGGCGTCAGCATCTTCGTGCGCAACGGCAAGCATCTGTCCGAGGTGACACCGGCCGGGCAGCGGATCCTCGAGTACACGCAGCGACTGCTGCGAGAAGTCGAGAACATCACCCACATCGCCGAGGAGTTTCGCGACGCAGACCGCGGTGATCTGTCGATCGCGACGACCCACACCCAGGCGCGCTACGCCTTGCCGGGCGTGATCCAGCGGTTTCGATCGCGGTTTCCGAAGGTGACGCTGCACCTGCACCAGGGATCGCCGTCGCAGATCGCCAAGCTCGCATCCGACGGGCAGGCCGACTTCGCGATCGCCACCGAAGCGCTCGAGCATTTCGAGGATCTGGTGATGCTGCCCTGCTACCACTGGAATCGCATCGTGCTGGTGCGACCGGACCATCCGTTGGCCAAGGTGCAGCAGCTCGAGCTCCGGGAGCTGGGCGCCCATCCGATCATCACCTACACGTTCGGCTTCACCGGCCGCTCGAAGCTCGACCAGGCCTTCGCCGCGCACGGACTGCGGCCCGACGTCGTGCTGACCGCGGTCGACGCCGACGTGATCAAGACCTATGTGCGACTGGGCCTGGGCGCCGGCATCGTCGCCGACCTGGCGTACGACCCGAAGGAGGACGCCGACCTGGTCGCCCTGAAGGCCGACCACCTGTTCGAACACAGCACGACCCACATCGGATTTCGACGCAGCATGTTCCTGCGCGGCTACATGTACGAGTTCGTCGCCGCCTTCGCGCCACACCTGACCCGGGAGGTCATCGACGCGATCGCCGCGATCGCTGATGCGTCGGTGCGCGCCACCCGGACCCGGGAACTGGTCGAAACGATGCGAAAGCCGCGCTGAAGATATTCCCAGTCGTTCTATGGATATAGTCGGCCTCCGCTATAGCTGGATATGGCGGCCTGCTAGCCTGCGTGGCCCTTTCCGCTTGCCGAACATCTAGATGTATCGCTACGACCAATACGACCAGAAGCTCGTGGACGAACGGGTGGCGCAGTTCCGCCACCAGACCGAGCGCTATCTCGCGGGGCAGCTGCCCGAGGACGAGTTTCGCGCGCTGCGGCTGCGCAACGGTCTGTATATCCAGCGATTTGCGCCGATGCTCCGCATCAGCATCCCCTATGGCCTGCTGGCCAGCCGGCAGCTGCGGATGCTGGCCCACGTCGCCCGTACCTACGACAAGGGATACGGCCACTTCACGACGCGCCAGAACATGCAGTTCAACTGGCCCGAATTGGCCCGGGTGCCCGACATCCTGGCGGACCTGGCGACGGTGCAGATGCACGCGATCCAGACCTCCGGCAACTGCATCCGCAACATCACCTCGGACCACCTCGCCGGCGTCGCCCGTGACGAGCTGGTGGACCCGCGGCCGTACTGCGAACTGACGCGCCAGTGGGCCACGTTCCATCCCGAGTTCAACTGGCTGCCGCGGAAATTCAAGATCGCGTTCTCGGCTTCGCGCAGCGACCGTGCCGCGATCCGCGTGCACGACATCGGTGTTCAGATCGTTCGCAACGAGGCCGGTGAACTCGGCTACACCGTGTATGTCGGCGGCGGTCTGGGCCGCACGCCGATCATCGGCGTGAAGACCGCCGACTTCGTCGCCGAGGTCGACCTGCTGTCCTATCTGGAAGCCGTGTTGCGCGTCTACAACCTGCTCGGACGGCGCGACAACATCTACAAGGCGCGCATCAAGATCCTGGTGAAGGAAGTCGGCCCGGAGAAGTTCATCGCGATGGTCGATCGCGAATGGGCGCGCATCCGCGACGGCGAACTCAAGCTCAAGGGCACCGAGCTCGATCGCATGCGCGAGCACTTCACGACGCCCGACTACGCCGCGCTACCCGCCGTGGACCCGAGCTACGAGGAGAAACTGCGGAGCGATTCGGCGTTCGCCGCGTGGGCGCGCCGCAACCTGCATCCCCATCGTCAGCCCGGCTACGCGGTCGTGTTCGTGTCGCTGAAGGCCAATGGCGTCGCGCCGGGCGATGCGACCGCCGAACAGATGGACGCGCTCGCCGATCTGGCGGACCGCCATAGCTTCGGAGAGATCCGCGCCACGCACGACCAGAATCTGGTTCTGGCGGACGTGCGACTCGACGAGGTGTACGAGGTCTGGCAGCGGCTGCGCGAACTCAACCTGGCGACGCCCAACATCGGCCTGCTGACCGACCTGATCTGCTGCCCGGGCCTGGACTTCTGCTCGCTGGCCAACGCCAGTTCGATCAGCGTCGCGCAGGACGTCTTCGACCGGTTCGAGAACCTGGACGATCAGCACGACATCGGTCCCATCAAGGTCAAGATGTCCGGCTGCATGAACGGCTGCGGGCACCACACCGTCGGCCACATCGGCATTCTCGGCGTGGATAAGAAGGGCGAGGAGTGGTACCAGGTCACGCTCGGCGGATCGGCCGAGAACGACGCGAGCCTGGGGGATCGCACCGGTCCGTCGTTCTCGCGCGAGGACATCGGCGACGCCGTTCAGCGCATCGTCGAGGTCTACCTCGAGCGCCGCAACAGCGAGGACGAGACGTTTCTCGAGACTTATCGGCGTGTCGGCATGTCGCCGTTCAAGACGCGCCTGTATCCGACCACGGCCGCCGCATGAGCACCCTGCTCAAGCTGGACGGAAGCGACGGCCCCGACCCGTTCGCCGCCGTCGGAGCCGAGGACGAGCTCCCCGCGAGCGGTCCGGTGGTGATTCCGTTGGCGCGCTGGGAGCGTGATCGCGATGCGCTGCGCGCTCGCCCGTCGCCATTCGGCATTCGCCTGCCCAACGTGGTCGACGTCGAGTCTCTCGAGGCGTCGGTGCTCGAGGCCGGGCTGCTGGTTCTTGAATTTCCTTCGTTCGGCGATGGGCGGGCCTATTCGCAGGCGCGCCTGCTGCGCGATTCGCGCGGCTATCGCGGCGAACTCCGCGCCACCGGCGCGGCGGTCGTGCGCGACCAGCTGCAGGGCATGGCGCGGTGCGGCATCGATCGGTTCGAACTGCGCGCCGATCAATCGCTCGAGCTCTGCCGCGAGGCGCTGCGCGAGTTCAGCATCGCGTACCAGCCGGCTCGCGATGCGCTTCCCAAGGTGCGGGAATTGCGTCTCGCCCCCAACCGTACCTGAACGGCGATTTCCCGATTTGTCCGGGTGTTGCCGCACATTCTTAATGCGGCCGTACGCTTGTCTTACGTGCAGCCATCCGCTCTAATTGGCCCGCTGCTGCGCCCGCGCGTGCGGGTGTTCCAAGAACGTCTGTACAGCCGGGGATAACACGCTATGAAGCTCCAAGTCGTTGCGGCCACTTTCGCCCTGAACGCTTTCGCCCTCGCCTTGGCAACCGCCCAAGCCCAGGGTTCCGCCATCTCGGTGCCGCAGCAGGCGCCCAATTCGTATGCGGGTGCGACGTTCGGCTCGCCCATGGCCTTCGGTGCCGACTGGGGCACGATCGGCATCGGCGTGTTCGGCCAGACGCTGCCGGATGAGTTCAATGGCGTCGAAGTCGACTCTGACGAGGACGTCGACGGCAGCGCCGCGATCGTGTTCGGCCTCGGCGACGCGGACAAATACGTCGGCCTGGAAACTGCCATCGTCACGACGTCGCTCACCGGTTCCGGTGACGGCAACAATAACGAGGACGGCGACGAGTTCGGTGAATCGGGCGGCGTCTCGCTCAAGCTGCACACCAACGTCCCGGGCGGTGCCGCGCTCGCCGTCGGCGTGATTGGCACCGGTCGCTGGGGCGAGGCCGAGGACGCGAACAAGTCGAGCGTTTACGCCAACGCCACCAAGGTGTTCTCGATCGACACCGGTACGCGTAAGCACGCACTGGTGGCCAACATCGGCGTCGGTGACGGCGCCTTCACGAGCAGCTTTACCGACGACGGCGTGAATGCGTTCGGGTCGCTGGCGTTCTACTTCACGCGCCAGCTCTCGGTGATCGTCGACCACACCGGCCGCTTCACCAACGCCGCGCTGTCGGCCGCACCGATCCGCGGCATTCCCATCGTCGTCACGCTGGGCGCTCTCAATCTTGGCGAGCGTTTCGGCTCCGACGTGGAGTTCGGCGGCAGCATCGCCTACTCATTCAGCTTCTGATCCAAGCGGGACTGGAGAATCGACATGAAGAGCGTTCTTTTCAAATCACTCGTGGCCATGACCTTGTCGGCGGCGTTGGTGCCGGCCATGGCGCAGAGCAGCGGTAACGGCGGCGGCACCAGCGGCAACGGTGGCGTCAGCGGGGTCAGTGGGGTCAGCGGCGGCCTGGGCATCGATTTCTTCGCCAGCCAGACCCCGGGCGCCAACCACGAAAAAGGCGGCGGCTTCGCCGATGCCATCGAGCGTGCGTTCGGCACGCCGAACGCCGACTGCGGCAAGCTGAAATGCGATTGACGACCGGCGTCCGATGACGCCGGGCCGCGATCAGGGATTCCGGATCGCGGTCTGATTTCCGCAGTAGCCCTGCAACGCAGACGGAATCGCGATCGAACCGTCCGCCTGCTGGTAGTTCTCGAGGATCGCGACCAGCGTCCTCCCCACGGCGAGGCCCGAACCGTTCAACGTATGAACGAGTTCGGGCTTCTTCGTTTGCGGATTCCGATAGCGCGCCAGCATGCGCCGCGCCTGGAAATCCTCGAAGTTGGAGCAGGAACTGATCTCGCGATAGCGGTTCTGCGACGGCAGCCAGACCTCGATGTCGTAGGTCTTGGCCGCCGCGAATCCCATGTCGCCGGCGCACAGCGCGACCGTCCGGTACGGCAGCTCGAGCTTGCGCAGGATGTTCTCGGCGTGCGACGTCAGTTCCTCGTGCGCTTCACCGGACTTCTCCGGAAGCGTCGCCATCACCAGCTCGACTTTCTCGAACTGGTGCTGGCGGATCATGCCGCGCGTGTCCTTGCCCGCGGCACCGGCTTCGGCGCGGAAGCACGGCGTGTGGCAGACCCAGCGACGGGGAATCTGGTCCGCCTCGAGGATCTCGTCGCGCAGCAGGTTGGTGACCGGAACCTCGGCCGTCGGGATCAGCCGCCAGTCCTGTTCGCCCTTGAGCGCGAACAGGTCCTCGCCGAACTTGGGCAGCTGTCCTGTACCGCGCAGCGACGCGGCGTTGACGATGTACGGGACGTAGAGCTCCTCGTAGCCGTGCTCGGTGGTGTGGACATCGAGCATGAACTGCGTGAGCGCACGGTGCAGACGGGCCAGTCCGGCGCGCAGCACGGTGAATCTTGCGCCGGTGAGCTTGGCGGCCGCGGCGAAATCCATCAGGCCGAGCGCTTCGCCGAGGTCGGCGTGGTCGCGGGCACCCTCGGCAGCGCGTGGGGATCCCCAGCGGCGCACCTCGACGTTGTCGTTCTCGTCGCGACCATCGGGCACCGATGCGTGCGGCGGGTTGGGCAGACCCAATGCGAAGTCCTCGAACTCGGTCTGCACCGCCCCCAGTTGCGCCTCGTTGTCGGCAAGCTGCGCCTTGATGCGATCCATGTCGGCCAGGATCGGCGACGCGTCCTCGCCCTTGGCCTTGGCCTGGCCGATGCGCTTGGAACCGGCGTTACGCTCGGCCTGCAGCTTTTCGGTCTCGGTCTGGATCTGCTTGCGGCGCGATTCGAGATCGCGGAAACGATCCAGGTCGAGCACGAAGCCGCGACGCGCGAGCTGGGCAGCGAGGGCGTCCGGGTCGGCGCGCAGTCGGCGGGGATCGATCATGGTGAAAGCGGTTTCGCGAGGGGCGGCAAAGCGCAATTATCCGTGCTTCATCCCAGCACCGCACGCGTCGCCCACAGACCGAGCGCGCACGCCGCCAGGCCCAGCACCAGACTCACCGCCACGTACACGGCGCCTGCGACGACATCGCCAGCGCGCAGCATCTCGATGGTCTCCATCGAAAAGGCCGAGAACGTCGTGAAACCTCCGAGCACGCCGGTGATCAGTCCCAGCCGCACCGCATCCGGCGCCGGGCGCAGGCCGAACCAGCCGACCAGAACGCCGATCAGCAGGCTGCCGAGCACGTTCACGAACAACGTTCCCCACGGCCATCCCGGCGCCACGCCGCGCCCGAACAGACCGGCGCCGAAGCGCGCGACCGAGCCCAGCGCTCCGCCGACCGCCACCGCGAGCCAAAGGGCCGCCGACGCGCTCACGAGCCTGCCTTCTTCGACTCGCCGCGAAGCTGGGCGAGGCGCTCGGCGATGCGGCCTTCCATGCCACGCGACGTCGGCTCGTAGAAGCGCGTCTCCTTCAGGGCGTCCGGCAGGAACTGCTGACCCGCGGCGTGCGCGTCCGCTTCTTTGTGGTCGTAGCGATAGTCCTTGCCGTAGCCCAGATCCTTCATCAGGCGCGTCGGCGCATTGCGGATGTGCATCGGCACCTCCAGGGATCCGAATTCCTCGACCGCCGCCCGCGCGGCGCCGTAGGCGGCATAGACCGCATTGCTCTTGGGAACGCCCGCCAGGTAGACCAGCGCCTGCGCGATGGCGAGTTCGCCCTCAGGACTGCCGAGCCGCTCGTACGCATCCCAGGCATCGAGGCACAAGCGCATCGCGCCCGGCTCGGCTAAACCGACATCCTCGTAGGCCATGCGCGTGACGCGACGCGCGATGTAGCGCGGGTCGGCGCCGCCATCGATCATGCGCGCGAACCAGTACAGCGCCGCGTCGGGGTCGCTGCCACGAACCGACTTGTGCAGCGCCGAGATCTGGTCGTAGAAGTTCTCGCCCTGCTTGTCGAAACGCCGCAGGCCGCGCCCGATGAGTTTTTCGAGCAGCGCCTCGCTCCGGTCCTGTGCCGCGCGCGACAACTCCACCGCGGTCTCGAGCAGGATCAGCGCGCGACGTGCGTCGCCATCGGCGGCCTCGGCGATCCGTTCGAGCCAGCTCGTCGGCAGCGTGTCGGGCGCCAGGCCAAGGCCACCTTCGGATCCGCTGAGCGCGCGCTGCAGCAACGCGAGCAACGCCGACGAATCCAGCGAACGCAGCACGAACACCCGCAGCCGCGACAGCAATGCGCCGTTGAGCTCGAAGCTCGGGTTCTCGGTGGTCGCGCCGACCAGCAGCAGCGTGCCGTCCTCGACATAGGGCAGCAGCGCGTCCTGCTGTGCCTTGTTGAAGCGATGGATCTCGTCGATGAATAGCACCGTGCGCCGGGCCGCCAGGCCCTGCGCCTCGGCCTGGGCGCGCGCCACCGCCTCGCGTATGTCCTTGACCCCCGCGAGCACTGCCGACAACGTCAGAAAGACCGCATCGACATGCTGCGCGATCAGTCGCGCCAGCGTGGTCTTGCCGACGCCGGGAGGCCCCCAGAACACCATCGAAGGGATGCGTCCCGACTCCAGCAGGATCCGCAGCGGCGCGCCCTGCGCCAGCAAATGCTCCTGCCCTACGACCTCGTCGAGCACGCGCGGCCGCATCCGCTCGGCCAGGGGCGCGTGCGAGCGCCCGTCGTCAGGACCCGGCGTCACCCTTGACGACTTCCACGCCCTTGGGCGGCGTGAACTTGAACTGCGCGTCGGGGATGGCCACGTTGACCTTGAGGTCGCGCAGTTCGACCACGGTCGAGCCGCCGAGCGGATCCGAGAACTTCAGCCGCTGCGGCACACCGTCGCGCAGAGACAGCTCGATCGACTTGAAGTCGCTCTGCTCGGACTTGGGCTCGAGCTGCACCACGCGCAGCCCGTCCTTCTCGCCCAGATCACGCGTCGTGAAGTTCTCCGACAGACGCGCGTTCTGCGCGAGCAGTTCCGCCGGTGTGCCGGCCAGCGTCTCGCCCGCGGGCCGCACCGTCACCTGCTTGAGGTCGGGGTCGTAGGCCCAGATCGTCTGGCCGTCGCACACCATCAGCTGTTCGTAGGGTTGGTCGTACGACCAACGGAACTTGCCGGGTCGGGCGATGGCGACGAGGCCCGCGCCAGAGGTGACCAGTTCGCCGTGCTCGTCGAGCTGCACCTGCGTGAAGCGGCCGCTGAAACTGCGCACGTTCTCGACGAACTGGCGCAGCTCGGCCTCGGCGGAAGCCGCCAGTGCCTGCGTGGTGACGGCCAGGCCCAGAACGAGGCCGCTGATCAGTCTTTTCATGTTCTCCATTGTGGAACGTCGCGATGAAGGGCAGCCGAACGACGCGGCGCCGCCTAGTCCCGACCGCCACCCGGGATCAGGATCTCGCGATTGCCGCCGGGCCCGCTCGGCCCGACCAGCCCGGAAGATTCCATCTGCTCGACCATGCGCGCGGCGCGGTTGTAGCCGATCTTGAGGCGGCGCTGTACCCAGCTGACGCTGGCCTTGCGCTCCTGCATGACCATCGCCACCGCCTGGTCGTAAAGCGGATCGGATTCGGCGTCGTCGCCGCCCTCGCCCGGCTGCGGCAGCTGCGGCTCGTCGGCGCAGATGTCCTCGATGTAATCCGGCGGCGCGACCTGCTTGAGGTAGGCCACGACCTTGTGCACCTCGTGGTCGTCGACGAACGCGCCGTGCACGCGCGCCACGGTCGAGGCGCCGATCGGGCGGTACAGCATGTCGCCGTGCCCGAGCAGCGTCTCGGCCCCCTGCTGGTCGAGGATGGTGCGACTGTCGACGCGCGACGCGACCTGGAACGCGATGCGGGACGGGATGTTCGCCTTGATCAGGCCGGTGATGACGTCGACGCTCGGTCGCTGCGTGGCGACGATCAGGTGGATGCCGGCGGCTCGCGCCTTCTGCGCCAGACGTGCGATCAGCTCTTCGACCTTCTTGCCGACCACCATCATCATGTCGGCGAGCTCGTCGATGACGACGACGATGTTGGGCAGCGACGCGAGCGCCTCGGGCTCGTCCATCGTGATTTCGCCGTCGGTGCCGAACATGTCGGGCGCGATCTTCAGCGGATCGCGGATCGGCGTACCCGAGGCCGCGGCTTCGTCGATCTTCTTGTTGAGGCCCGCGAGGTTGCGCACGCCCAGCTGCGTCATCAGCCGATAGCGGCGTTCCATTTCTCCGACGCACCAGCGCAGCGCGTTGGCCGCGTCCTTCATGTCGGTGACCACGGGCGTCAGAAGGTGCGGGATGTCGGCGTAGACCGACAGTTCGAGCATCTTCGGGTCGATGAAGATGAAGCGCACCTCTGCGGGCGTCGCCTTGTACAGCATCGACAGGATCATCACGTTGATCGCAACCGACTTGCCCGCGCCGGTGGTGCCGGCCACCAGCAGGTGCGGCATGCGTGCGAGATCGACCGCCACCGGATTGCCGGCGATGTCCTTTCCCAGCGCCATCGTCAGCGGCGAAGGCGAGCTCTTGTAGGAACTCGATTCGAGGATTTCCCGCAATGCGACCATCTCGCGCTTCTGGTTGGGAAGTTCCAGGCCCACGAAGGGCTTGCCTTCGATCACCTCGATCACGCGTACGCGGGACACCGAAAGCGAGCGCGCCAAGTCGTTCGACAGGTTGGTGATCTGCGCGCCTTTGACGCCCGGCGCCGGCTGCAGCTCGAAGCGCGTGATGACGGGCCCGGGTGTCGCGGCCACGACCTGGCACTTGATGCCGAAGTCAGCCAGGTGCTTCTCGACGTCGCGCGAAAGCTTTTCGAGTTCGTCGGCGGTGTAGCGTTTGCCGCTCTGTCGCGCGGGATCGAGCAGGCCCACGGACGGCAGCGGATCACCGCGAAAGCCCAGCGAAGACTCCGACACGCGCGGCTTTCGTGCGACCCGCGGAGCGCGCGGCGTCGCGATCCCGCCGTCGGAGAGGTCCAGGTCGGTACCGGCCGGGGCCAGACGTGCGGACGGCTCCACGGGCAACAGATCGTCCGCCAGTCCACCCAGTGCAAGCTGCGTCTCGGCGTCGCCGAGTCCCGGCGGACGCATCGCCGCTTCGCCGAGATCCGGTGTCTTGCGCGACGCGCGCCGGCCCGGCTTGGCCGGGGCTTCGGCCGTTTCCGATTCGTCGGCCAATTCCAGCAGCGGATCACGCTCGGCGACTTTCTCGCGCGGTTTGGGCAACACGCGCAGCACGGCGGCGCCGACCCGATCCACCACGTTCAGCCACGAAAACATCAGCGCCAGCGGCGCCGCGGCGAGGAACAGGGTGAGCAGGCTCAGGCTCGCGCCCAACGGCTTGAGCGCCTGCACGAACCAGGCGCCGATCACCTGTCCGGCGATACCGCCTCCGCCCTGCGGCGGAAACGTGGGCCAGACCCCGGCATGCAGGGCGCACAGGCCGGCGAGTGCGACCAGCATGACCATCCAGGCCGCGATGCGGACCAGCAGCGGCATCGCCCCCGCGGTCGACACCCCCCGATACAGGCGCACGCCGGCGACGCATACGCCCCAGGGAAGGAAGAACGCGACGTATCCGACCATGCTGAGCAGGACATCCGCAGTCCATGCGCCGATCGGGCCGACCAGATTGCGTACCGCGCCGCCGCCGCCGGACGAACTCCAGCCGGGATCACGGGCGTCGAAACTGATGAGGGCGGCCAGCAGGAACAGGGTCAGGCCGATGCACGCCAGCAGACCCGCCTCCCGTGGCAGCCGCTCCAGCCAACCCGGGTCGTTCGAGGGGGTCGTGGCCTGGGATTTGCTTTTCGACAAGAGTGGCTAGGCCGAACCGAATTGAGTGCCGCCGTTGAAGAAGTGTTCGCAACGTCCAGTGAACCAAGGAAAAGGTGCACGCAGACGTCGGGCACGAGTATAGCAACGAGGATCTTGAAACCGGGCATTAAAGTCGCATACAGGATGTGTCGAAAACATAGGGGCACAGGGTCTGCTGGAGATCACCATGCATACGAGACATTTCGTTCTGACACTGGATGGCGGTATCCGCGAATTCACCGCGGAGCAGGCGGCGCTGGTCGCGGCCGGCTCCGAGCCGTTGCCGGAGTTCGCTGATCGTCGCGTGCGGTACCTACAGGTCACGGTGGACGACGAGAACGGCTCCGAGCTGAGGATCCAGACCGCCGGCGCCGCGATCGAATTCGACCACTCGGGAAAGATGACGCAGGCCGGCCCGCCGGCCGCGGATGAGCAGATCAGCCGTTTCGAGCACGACGCCGTCGTGCAGTGGGCGATCAAGAACATTCCCAACGCCGCTCCGACGTTTCACTGAGCCCCTTCTAGGTGCGATTCCGACATGTGCAGCGGCTGACCGACGTCACCGCTGCCGATTGGGACGCGCTGTTTGATCCTGGATATCCGTTCTGCCGACATGCATGGCTGTCGCAGCTCGAAACGCACGGGTGCGTAGCGCGTGACGAGGGCTGGGAACCGCGGCATCTGCTGCTGGAACACGACGGTCGCGTGGTCGGCGCCGCCCCGCTCTATCTCAAGCATCACTCCTACGGCGAGTTCGTCTTCGACTTCGCGTGGGCGGACGCGAGCCATCGGCTCGGCCGCCGCTATTACCCCAAGCTGCTGAACGCGGTTCCCTTCGTTCCGGCGACGGGACCGCGCCTCGGCGCGAGGGACCCGACGGTTCGTACCGCGCTGGCGCAACGCCTTGCCGAGCTTTCCGACGCCGGCGAGACGTCGTCGGTGCACGTGCTCTTTGCCGACGACACCGATGCCGCCAGTTTCCTCTCGCAAGGTCTGCTCGAGCGCAACGATCTGCAGTTCCAGTGGACCGACCGCGGCTACGGCGACATGGCGGGCTTTGTCGCCAGTCTCAGCAGCGATCGCCGCAAGAAGCTGCTGCGCGAGCGTCGCCGCGTCGCCGAGG
Organism: Panacagrimonas sp.; assembly: GCF_020697055.1. Classification (GTDB taxonomy): domain Bacteria; phylum Pseudomonadota; class Gammaproteobacteria; order Nevskiales; family Nevskiaceae; genus Panacagrimonas. The sequence goes on from NZ_JAJFBP010000023.1 coordinate 42,707, forward strand.
CCGGCATCGCGTTCGAAGTGGTTCCCGCGCGTGCACTGACGGATGCCGAGTGGGATCACGTGTACGCACTCTACGTGCACACCTACCACGAGCGCGGCCAGGCGCCGTACTTCTCGCGCGAATTCCTGATCGACGCCGGTCGCGCGGACGGGCTGGACATGCGACTGGTGTTCGCCGTGCACGATCGTCGTCGGGTGGCCGTCGCGATCACGCTGGTCGGAGGCGACACCCTGTACGGACGCCACTGGGGCGCCGACGCGCACTATCACTCGTTGCACTTCGAGTGCTGCTACTACCAGGGCATCGAGCTGTGCCTGCGCGAAGGGCTGCGCCGGTTCGACGCGGGCACTCAGGGTGCGCACAAGCACGGGCGCGGATTCGAGCCGGTCCGGACCCGCTCGTTCCACCGGCTCGCCGATCCGAGGCTGCACGAAGCGGTCGCCGATTACCTGGTTCGGGAGCGTCGCCTCGTTACGGCGCGGGAGGCCGAATTCATGCACCATACGGCATACCGCGCCCACCCCTCCGACGCGCGTCGCACGTAGCCCGATTTCGAGCCGCTTCGATGGACAACCCGATTCGGCTGCACTGGCTGGATCCGCGAGATCCGCAGCAGCCCTTTCCTCCGGCGCATCTGGCGATGCGTGATCCGAATGGCTTGCTCGCGATCGGAGGAGACCTGTCGGTTCCGCGGCTGATCCGGGCCTACTCGCAGGGAATCTTTCCCTGGTACAACCCCGATGAACCCATCCTCTGGTGGAGTCCGGACCCGCGCGCGGTCCTGATCCCGTCCGACCTCTACGTGTCTTCTTCCCTGCGCAAATCCATCCGACGCGGCAACTACGCGGTCACGCTGGATACCGCGTTCCGCGACGTGCTGACGCAGTGCAGCGGTCCGCGCAGCCGCAGCCGCGGAACCTGGCTCGGCGCCGAGATGCGCGACGCCTATACCCAGCTGCACGGGCGCGGGTATGCGCATTCGGTCGAAGTCTGGCGGGCCGGCGAGCTCGTCGGCGGGCTGTACGGCGTGGCGCTCGGGCGCGTGTTCTTCGGCGAATCGATGTTCAGCCGCGAGGACGATGCCTCGAAGATCGCGCTGTACTGGCTGTGCCAGCAGCTGATCGCCTGGGACTTCGGCCTGATCGACTGCCAGGTGGGATCGGCGCACCTCAAGAGCCTGGGCGCAACCGATGTCTCGCGCGAGCGCTTCCTGAACCTGCTGCGGGCGGCGGTCTCCCGGCCGCCCCGCACCGGCGTGTGGCGATTCGACATCGCCGCACCGTCTTCGCGCGAGCACCCCGCACCGTGAGCTCCCGCGTTCGCCTGTTCCTCTCGACCGAGCATCCCTGCGGCTACCTGCCGGCGCGCGCCGCGCGCAGCCTCTTCGTGGACCCGGACTACGTGCTCAACCCGCAGCGCTACGAGAGCCTGCTGGAGCAGGGCTTCCGCCGCGGCGGCAACCACGTCTATCGACCGCGCTGCGAATCCTGCCGCTCCTGCATCCCCGCGCGCGTGCCGGTGACGCGTTTCACGCCCAGCCGCGCCCAGCGCCGCTGCGAGGCGCGCAACGCCGACCTGCACCTGCACATCCGCAAGGACATCACCGACGAGCAGTTCACGCTCTATCAGAAGTATCTGCGAGCCCGTCACGACGGCGGCGGCATGAACCCGGAGGACAAGTCCGGCTTCCACAACTTCCTCAACTGCGGCTGGGGCGCCACCGAGTTCTGGGAATTCAGCCGCGACGAGCACCTGCTCGCCTGCGCGGTGATCGATCGCGTGCCGCAAGGCCTGTCGGCGGTCTACACGTTCTTCGATCCCGACGAAGGCGCCCGCGGACTGGGAACGTATGCGGTGCTCAGCCAGATCCGGCTGGCCAGGACGCTGGGCCTGCAGTTCGTCTACCTGGGCTATTGGGTCCCCGACAGCCCGAAGATGGACTACAAGAAAAACTTCCGGCCGCTCGAGGTGTTGGGCACCCGGGGCTGGCAGGACCTCGACGACGTATTGGGCTGACGTGCTGGGCCGGTTGCCCCGATCGGGGTATGCCCGGATAATGCCGGCCCTTTTCGCGCCCGCAGAGCCCAATCCCCCGAATGGCCAAGGAAGATCACATCGAGATGCCTGGCATCGTCGCGGAGACGCTGCCCAACACCACCTTTCGGGTGAAGCTGGAGAACGGGCACGTGGTCACCGCTCACATCTCAGGTCGTATGCGGAAGAACTACATCCGCATCCTGACCGGCGACAAAGTGACCGTGCAGCTCACGCCCTACGACCTCACCAAGGGTCGCATCACGTTTCGAGACAAGTAGGCAGGCCGTCCAGGCTGCCGCAGGTCAAGGCCCGCTTCGGCGGGCCTTGTCGTTTTCGGAGCAGGCCGGCGGATCGCCAGACGACGCGCCGCCCCGAAGGGGGCGGCGCGCGATGCGCTCAGACCGGCTCGAGCGCGACCGGCTTCTCGCGCGCTTCGAGCTCGAATTCGAGCTTGTCGTCCTGCACCGTGACGTGCACGCGGCCGCCGTGCGCCAGCTTGCCGAACAGCAGCTCTTCGGCGAGCGGACGCTTGAGGTTCTCCTGGATCACGCGGGCCATCGGACGCGCGCCCATCTTCACGTCGTAGCCGCGCTCGCCGAGCCAGGCACGCGCCTCTTCCTCGATCTCGAGCACGACGCCCTTGGCGGCGAGCTGTTCCTCGAGCTGCAGGATGAACTTGTCGACCACGCGCGCGATCTCGGGCTTGCCTAGCGCCTGGAAGGGCACCGTCGCGTCGAGGCGGTTGCGGAACTCCGGCGTGAACATCTTGCGGATCACTTCGAGCGCATCCGTCAGATGGCTCTGCTCGGCGAAGCCCATCGAGCGGCGCGAGGACTCCTCGGCGCCGGCGTTGGTGGTCATCACCAGGATCACGTTGCGGAAATCCGCCTTGCGCCCGTTGTTGTCGGTCAGCGTGCCGTGGTCCATGACCTGCAGCAGCAGGTTGAACACGTCGGGATGCGCCTTTTCGATCTCGTCGAGCAGCACCACGCAATGCGGGTGCTTGATGACCGCCTCCGTCAGCAGGCCGCCCTGGTCGAAGCCGACGTAGCCCGGAGGCGCGCCGATCAGGCGCGACACGGTGTGCCGCTCCATGTACTCGGACATGTCGAAGCGAACCAGCTCGATGCCCAGCAGCTGCGCGAGCTGGCGCGTGACCTCGGTCTTGCCGACGCCGGTGGGGCCCGCGAGCAGGAAGTTGCCGATCGGACGATCCGGATTGCCCAGCCCCGAACGCGACAGCTTGATGCTGGCGGTGAGCTGCTCGATCGCCGCGTCCTGGCCGAAGATCACCAGCTTGAGATCACGCTCGAGCGTGGCGAGCCGGTCGCGGTCGTTGCTCGACACGCTCTTGGCCGGGATGCGCGCGATCTTGGCAACGGTCTCCTCGATGTCACGCACCTGCACCGTCTTGCGGCGCTTGGACTCGGGCAGCAGGCGCAAGCGCGCCGCCGCTTCGTCGATGACGTCGATGGCCTTGTCCGGCAGCAGACGATCGGTGATGTGGCGCGCCGACAGTTCGACCGCCGAGCGTAGTGCGCCGCGCGTGAACTGCACGGCATGGTGCTCCTCGAAGCGCGAGCGCAGACCCTCAAGGATCTTCACCGCGTCCTCGACCGAGGGCTCGGTGACGTCGATCTTCTGGAACCGACGGGCGAGCGCGCGATCCTTCTCGAACACGCCGCGGTATTCCTGATACGTGGTCGAGCCGATGCAGCGCAGCGTGCCGCCCGCGAGCAGGGGCTTGAGCAGGTTCGACGCATCCATCACGCCGCCGCTGGCCGCACCCGCGCCGATGATCATGTGGATCTCGTCGATGAACACGATCGCACCCGGCATCTGGGTGAGTTCCTGCATCACCGCCTTGAAGCGCTTCTCGAAGTCGCCGCGATACTTGGTGCCGGCGATCAGGGAGCCGAGGTCGAGCGAGAACACGATCGACCCCTTGAGCAGGTCCGGCACCTTGTCCTCGACGATCAGCCACGCGAGGCCTTCGGCGATGGCGGTCTTGCCCACGCCGGCTTCGCCGACCAGCAGCGGGTTGTTCTTGCGGCGGCGGCAGAGCGTCTGCATCACGCGCTCGATCTCGTGCTCGCGGCCGATCAGCGGATCGATCTGTCCGCGCGTGGCCCGCTCGTTGAGATTGACCGCGAACTGCTCGAGCGCCGTCTTGCCGCTCGGCGCCTTGGAGTCGTCCTTCTCTTCGCTTTCCTGGGAAGACTCCGACGGCTGCTGCGCGCTCGGATTGTTCTTGGCGATGCCGTGGGAGATGAAATTGACGACGTCCAGACGGCTCACGCCCTGCTCGCCCAGCAGGTACACCGCGTGGGTGTCCTTCTCGGCGAACATCGCCACCAGGACGTTCAGCGTCGTCACCTGCTTCTTGCCCGCCGCCTGCACGTGATAGATGGCACGTTGCAAAACGCGCTGGAACGACAAGGTCGGCTGCACTTCGGTCTGATCCCCGCCGCGGGTGGCGTGGATGTTGTGCCGGATGTAGTCGCGCAGCTGCTGCTCGAGCTTCTCGAGATCGGCTCCACTGGCGGTCAGGACCTCCGACACGTTGGCGTCGGCCAGCAACGCCAGCAGGAGATGCTCGACGGTGAGCAGCTCGTGCCCCTCGCCTCGTGCGGCGAGGAAGGCAGCGTCCAGCGCTTTCTGCAATTCGTCAGACAACATGAGTGGCTCCCTTGGGATCCAGCATGGATGCGTCGATCGTGGCCACGATCAGGCCTTTTCCAGCACGGTCAGCAACGGGTGCTGATGCTGGCGCGCATACGCATTGACCTGCGCGGTCTTGGTCTCGGCAATCTCCGCCGGGTAGACCCCGGCCACGCCACGACCCTTGGTGTGGACGTGCAGCATGATCTGCACCGCCGCCTCACGGGTGTGATGAAAGAACTGCTGCAAAACCTGGACCACGAACTCCATCGGCGTGAAGTCGTCGTTGACCACCACAACCTTGAACATCGGGGGCTGTTTGGTCTTGGGCTTGGCGGCCTCGACGACACTGTCGAGTTCCGAGCCCGAACGGATTCGGGAGTTGTCGCTCATGGGTCCAGTCTAGCGCGGGGCGCAGCGGATGGGTCCACCGTCCCGCTCGTCCAGGATGGCGCTCGTCGCACGCATTTCAAGTCATGACATCCAAGACCCGTTCCATCCCGGCGACCGTCAGGCCTGCCGTCCGTCGGGATCCTTTCGAAGGACCGGATTGCGCGTCATTCGTTCCCCGGATCCCGCGACCTTGGCGACTCCTGTTCGAGACCCCGCTGCAACGCTGGCCAGTCGATGACGATCGGTGCCAACCGCTGCGGCGGTCGCGCCGCGATCGCGGACTCCAGGCGCTCGATTCGTTCCGCCGTGGCCGGATGACTCGACAACAGCGGCACGCTGCCGGCCTCTTCGCGCTGGAGCCGGCGGAAGAACGAAACCATGCCTTGCGCCGGAAGCCCGGCGCGATGCAATGCATCGAGTCCGCGCATGTCCGCCTCGCTTTCGAGCTCACGTGAAAAACGCATCGTGCCGGCCTGATGAATCAGCACGCCGGCGATCGCGCTGACGTCGCCCATCACGACCGTGAGCAGCGCCGCCCAGCCGATCGCATGGATCATGTTCTGCAGGGAATGACGTAATTCCACGTGCTGCACCTCGTGGGCGAGCACTCCGGCCACCTCGTCCGCCGAGTCGGCCGCCTGGATCAGGCCCGAGTGGACGACGACGACCCCGCCCGGTGCGGCGAACGCGTTGACGTCCTTGTCAACGAGAACGAACCAGCGATAGTTGTAGCGCGACCCCGCCGTCAGGCGATTGCCGATGTCCGCCACCGCCTGCACCGTCGGGCCGGCTTCGAGCAACCGACCTTCCTTGCGCAAGCTCGCGATGACCTGCTGGCCCAGGCGCCGTTCGGTTTCCGGCGACATTTGCGCGGCGCTCCAGGCCACGACCGAGTCGTAGCGTGCGACCAGCGTGCCGATTGCCACCGCCAGCGCAAACGCGGTGAAGAAAATCGATCGCCAGATCCAGCGTTGGCGCTGCACGCCTTGGCCCGCGCGCTGCAGTTGCGCCTTGAGCACACCCGGCGCGTGCGACCTCACGCTGGCGACCGCGTCGGCCCCGACCAGCTGCAGCGAGTAGCGGGTCGAGCCGTCCGCGAATTCGAGAAAGATCGTTTCGTGATCGAATCCGCCCATTGTCGCGCTCAAGGCCGCCACGGGAACGGTCAGCGTCAGGTGATGGGCGTCCTCGATCTGCAGCTGCGCGCCGAGAAACCGGCCCCGCACCGGTTCGCCCGCTGGCGCCAGCCCGGGGGCGTACAACCTGGCCGCGAACGTGTCGACGCGCTCCATCAGGTCGGCGGTTCGCCTCCTGCCAGCATCAGCAGCAGGAACAGGATCACCAACACGAGGTAGATGCGTGCGCCCCAGCCTCGCGAACGCTGACGGATGCCGTCGACGATGATGCGCGCCGCCAGGCGCTTGATCGGCAGGGACTGCAGCCACACGGTGCCGGGTCCCTGAAGGCTGGCGAAGAACACGCCTTCGCCGCCGAACAGCGCCGTCTTCATGCGTCCCGCGTACTGGATGTCGTAGCGCACCGATGGCTGCAGCGCCGCCAGGCAGCCGGTATCCACGCGCAGCTTCTCGCCAGGCTGAAGCCGGATCTCGGAGAGCATGCCGCTGGCGTGGATGAAGGCGGTCCCATCGCCCTCGAGCTTCTGCATGATGAAACCTTCGCCGCCGAAGAAGCCGACGCGCAAACGTTTCTGCAGTGCCACGCCTACTTCGACGCCGCGTGCCGCGCACAGGAAGGCGCCTTTCTGGCAGATCAGCATTCCGCCGACCGATTGAAGATCGATCGGCACGATCTTGCCCGGATAGGGCGCGGCGAACGCGACACGTCGCGCCGCTCCGTCGGGATTGGTGAAAACGCTGCTGAAGAGCGATTCGCCGGTGAAGCTTCGCTTGAGCCCACGCCACAAACGCACCAGCGCGTTGCCGCGGCCGGAGCCCTCGCCCAGGACCGTGTCGATCACCAGGCCGTGGTCCATGTACATCATCGCCCCGGGCTCGGCGACGGCAGAATGGCCGGCGTCGAGTTCGATCTCCACCAGCTGCAGGTCGTCGCCGTCGATGCGATATCGAATGGGGTCCATGCAGCTCCGATCACCTAAGTTCAGTGCAGCTTCATGATCGTCGAAAAAGCTCAGGGGTGCAGCGAGTCCCCGACGGCGGTCCCTGCTTATCCCCTTTTGGAGTTCCGCCCATGAGCTTCTTCACCCGGCTGCTGATGCTGGCGATCGCCGCAGGCGCATTGCTGGCGGGCATCCAGATCCCGAATTTCGTCGACCAGTACGGCAAGCGCCTCGATGCCCACTACATCGAGGTGCAGACCAACCTCAAGCCATTCCAGGACATCGCAAACCAGTTCCACGGCGGTTCGATCGAGGCGCTGATCAGCAAGCACCGGCAGAGCGACGACCTGACGTTCCACGCCGAAGGCACCGCGATCGAGAAGATGGTCCGGCGCCTGCAGCACTTCGAGCGCGAGAAACGCGAGATGCAGGCGCCGCTGCCGCAACAGGTCGCGTTTCTGGTGGCGCGCGCCGATCCCGATCTGGTCGAGGAGACGCGCGCGAACTATTCGTTCGGCCTGATGCTCGATCGCACCGCGGTGCTGGCGGGAATTGCCTGCATGCTCGCGGTGGTGGTCGTGCTCGAACTGTTCGCGTGGCTGGTGCGCAGCCTCACACGCCCGGACCCGCTGCCGTTTCCCTGATCAACGAATCTTGCTGGTGAAGTTCGGCCACACCTTGTTGGTGAGCAGCTCGATGCTGCGCATCAGCTTGTCGTGCGGCGCGTGGTTGTAGATGAACATCCAGAAGTAGTCCACCGGTAGCGTCTTGAACAGCTTCTCGAGCTTGCGATTCACCGTATCGGGGCTGCCGTGGATCACCAGGCCGCGCTCCGAGATGGCCTCGAAACTGTTGGGCACGGTGAACGGGTTTTTCTCCTCGGGCGTCGCGATCGCCGCATTGAAGCCGAACGGCTGGAAGAAGTTGCACCACACGAAGGCACCGGCGTCGCGCGCAATGGCCTCGGCCTCGGCATCGGTGTCGGCCACGATGACCTCGCGGCTCATCGCCATGCCCTGCCCGAACTTGTAGTTCTTGCCGGCCTTGTTCGCGGCTTCCTGGCCGGCGAGGAAGTGCCCGCGAACCACGTCGGGGTGCGTCATGATCGTCACCGGCACCACGCCGCGTTCCATTGCCCACTGGATCGAGCGCTCCGACGTGGCGAACGGCATGAACAGATCCGGGATCTGGTTGTTGTAGAGCCCCGGGGCGATGCCGATCTCGTGCAACAGGCCCTTTTCGTCGACGCCGCGACCGTAGGCCAGCGTGGTCTTGACCGCGGGCCATTGGATGTTCGGCGTCGGGATCTGCCAGTGCTTGCCCTTGTGGCTGAAGGTCGGATTCTTCCAGGCCTTCATCATGATCTCGAAGTTCTCTTCGAAGAGCTCACGCTTGAGTTCCTCGTACGCCTCGCCGGTGCCGGGATCGCCGAGCCCCTGGTGCTGGCCCAGCACGTTGACCCAGCGCGCCTGGTAGCCGCGCGCGAAGCCGGCGAAAACGCGGCCCTGCAGCATCTGCGAAGCGATCGCGATGTCCTCCGCGCGATTGATCGGATTCAGGCTCGGCAGCACGTTGCCGAGCTGTCCGAACTTCATGTTCTTGGTGCGCAGGCCGAAGTAGAGGTTGAGCAGGACCGGATTGGTCGAGACTTCTTCTCCCTCGATATGGAAGTGGTGTTCGGTCGTGCCACAGCCGTAGTAGCCGTGTTCGTCCATATAACCGATCTGCTCGGAGAGTTCGGCGAGCATCCGCTGGTACAGGTCCGTGCGCTTGCCGGCCATGCCCTGAACGATCTCTTCCTTGCGGCCGAGGCTCGGCAGGTAGAAGGCTCCAACTTCCATGACGATCTCCACGTTGTGGTCGCCGTCGATGGTCGCGCACGGTCGACGTCAACCGATACGCGGGAAAACCCTAATCCCGAACGGGTGGGACGACCTCTTCACGCAAGTGCATGAACACACCGTCCGATGCCGTTTGCGGTGGAGACGCGTTCGTGCAGCACGTCGGTGACCGAGACGCAGGGAAAGGATTCGAATCGGCTCTAGTGGGCCCGAGCGCGGCGATCTCGCTGCCGATCGAAACCGCGAGTTCGCCGATGCGCAGGTTCTCCACACCGAGTGCGGTCTCGGCATATGGATCGGAGACTCCGACGAATCCGACACCGGGTTGTCGACGATGCCGCAGCACGACGGCGAAATCGACCCCGTACGCCGAGGCGGCCTGCTGATCGAACAGCGGCTCGCAGGTCGTCCGGCGCCAGCGCCGACTCGAAGAAGTACGCGAGCACCCCCGTCTGTCACCCTGCATCGCAGCCCAGGCCCGACGATGCGACCTCAGCGCACACGGAGCGCAAGCTATGATTCGACATGCCTTCGCGCGCCCTTCGCACCCCACCTGCCCTGCTGCGCGCCTACGAGCGCCACGCCAAATCCTTGCCCCGGGCGGCCGAGGCGCTGCTCGTGGTGCTGCTCGCCTACGCGCTGGCCGGACTGGTCTGGCGCCTGGTCCCGGCCCCGCCCGGATCCGCCTGGCAGGCGCCGCGCGAGACGTCCTCGGCACTCGCAGCGGCCGGTGCGCAGGGTCCCAACGTCGACCTGATCGCCGGGTCGCACCTCTTCGGTGAAGTGCCGATCGAAGCCGATCCGGCGCTGTCGGAACTCACCGAGGCGCCCGACACGCGCCTGGACCTGACGTTGATGGGCATCCTCGCGGCGACCGCCGACCGCGGCTCGCGTGCGCTGATCGGGGCGTCCAATGGCGAGGAGAAGCCTTACGCGATCGGCGACGACGTCGTCCGCGGCGTTCGGCTACAGGCGATCTTTCCCGACCGCGTGATCCTGGCGCGTGGCGGCCAGCTCGAGACCCTGCGGCTGGACAAGGACGCGCCCAATCGTGGCGGCGGCGTTGCGACGGCCGCGGCGAGCGCCCCGTCGGGTGGCGACACCGAGACCGGGGCGATGCTCGCCAGCATCCGTCAGGAGCTGCTGAACGATCCGAGCCGTGCGGCGGAGTACATCCGGATCCAGCCGGCATCCAGCGGTGGACAGTTGCGCGGCTACCGCATCTACCCGGGCCGCGACCGCACCGCCTTCAATGCCGTCGGGCTGCGCCCCGGCGATCTCGTGACACAGGTCAATGGCATACAGTTAAATGACGCGAACACGGCCTTGCAGATGCTGGGGCAGCTCAGCCAGGCCGGCAGCGTCTCCGTGCTGGTGGATCGCGGCGGACAGCAGCAGGTCGTCAATGTGAACTTCGAATAAATGAACAGACTCTTGGGGAGCGTCTTGGCGGTGGTCCTGCTCGGCACGAGCGCGCTGGCGCGGGCGGAAGTCACCCTCAACCTCAAGGATGCCGACATCGCGACGCTGATCGAGACGGTCAGCCAGGTTACCGGCAGGAACTTCATCGTCGACCCGCGTGTGAAAGGCAAGGTCACGGTGATCTCGGCCAGCCCGATGGACGAGGACGGCCTGTACGAGACCTTCCTGGCGGTGCTGCAGGTCCAGGGCTTCGCGGCGATTCCGGCTGGCGACACGATCAAGATCGTGCCCGAGACCAACGCGCGCCAGGACGGCGGCACCTTCAGTTCCGGCGGATCGGGACTGCCGATCGACGAGGTGGTGACGCACGTCTACGCCATCCAGAACGTCTCGGCGGCGCAGCTCGTGCCGATCCTGCGTCCGCTGGTGCCGCAGTGGGGCCACCTGGCCGCGTACGCGCCGAGCAACATGCTGATCATCTCCGACCGCGCCGCCAACGTGATGCGGCTCGAACGGCTGATTCGGCAGATCGACCAGTCCGGCGATCGCGGCATCGAGATCGTCAAGCTCGAGCACGCCTCGGCCGCCGAGGTCGTTCGCGTACTGACGTCGCTGGCGCAAGGCGACAAGCAGGCGCAGGCCGACGCGACGCAACGTCCGGTCGCGGTGATCGCCGACGAGCGTTCCAACTCGGTGCTGATCGGCGGCGACCGCAGCGAACGCCAGAAGCTGCTCGACATCATCGCCAAGCTCGACGTGCCGGTCGGAGAGGACGGCGCGACCCAGGTCGTCTACCTGAAGTACGCCAGCGCCGAGAATCTCGCGCCGATCCTGGAAGGCTACGCGCAGCAGGTCAGCCAGCCCGGCGGCGCAGGTGCCGCTGGCGCGGCCGCGGCGCAGGCGGCGCCGTCGTCCGGACCCAACGCCAACGGCGTGCGTGTTCTGGCCGACAAGGACACCAACGCGCTGATCATCACCGCCCCGCCCAAGACGATGCGACAGGTGCGCGACGTCATCGCACAGCTCGACATCCGCCGCGCGCAGGTGCTGGTCGAAGGCATCATCGCGGAGGTCAGCGCCAGCAAATCGAGCTCGCTGGGCATCGACTGGGCGGTGTTCAACGACAACCGCATCGCCGCCGCCGGCATCCTCGATCCCGCGACGTTCGCCGCGCTGCAGGGCATCGGAGCGGTCAGCGGCAGCAGCAGTTCCTCGAGCAGCTCCAGTGCAGAGGCCGCGGCGCTTGGTGCGCTGGGCAACGGCATCAACATCGTCGGCGGCCGCGACGGCGGCAAACACGGCACCAGCTTTGCGCTGCTTCTCAAGGCGATCAAAGGCGACGGCGATTCAAACGTGCTGTCCACGCCCACGCTGGTGACGCTCGACAACGAAGAGGCCGAGATCTCCGTGGGCCAGGAAGTACCGTTCCTCACCGGCTCTTTCAGCAACACCGGGGCCACCGGCGGTTCGCAGCTCAATCCCTTCCAGACCATCGAGCGCAAGGACGTCGGCCTGACACTGGGCATCACGCCGCAGATCAACGAAGGCAACAACATCAAGCTGAAGTTGAAGCTCGAGGTCTCTAGCCTGGTCACGGGCTCGACCGGCGGCGCGGTGGACCTGGTCACCAACAAGCGCACGCTGACCAACACCGTGAGCGTCGAGGACGGCCAGGTGCTCGTGCTCGGCGGCCTGATCGACGACAACCTCAACGACACGCAGCGCGGTGTGCCGTTCCTGTCGGACATTCCGCTGATCGGATCGCTGTTCCGCTTCCGTTCGATCGCCAACCAGAAGCGCAACCTGATGGTCTTCATCAAGCCGGCGATCCTGCGCAAGCAGACCGAGGGCGACTATTACTCGCGCCGCAAGTACGACTCGATCCGCGAACTGCAGGAGCAGACCGCCCGCGGCGGCAACGCCGTTCCGCTGATCGGCGGCAAGCGCATCGTCCTGGAGCCCTACGACGAGTACAGCGCGCGCGACGCCGAGATGCGGGCCAAGTCCCAGGCCGACGCGGCGGCCGAAGCCGCCGCCAATCGCACGCCCGATGCACCGGGCGCCGTCGCGCCCGACACGGCCGCACCGGCACCGGCGCCCGAGGCGCCGACGCCGCTCCCGCCGCCGACGCCCGAAGCGGCTGCTCCCGCGCCGGTCCAAGACCAGCCCTGAGCGGATTCCCCATGGAGCCCTTGCGGCGCCCGCCGTTCGCGTTCGCCAAGCGACACGGCCTGATCGTGGCCGAGGATCGCGGCGATCATGTGCTGGTCATGGCCCGGCCCGGCACCAGCGTCGATGCGCTGCAGGAAGCCCGGCGCTTCATCGGCCGCTCGGTGCGACTGCAGCGCGTGGGCGCCGACGAATTCGACGCGCTGCTGTCGCGCACCTACGAAGGCCAGACCGGCGCCGCCTCGACGCTGATGGACGGCCTCGACGCCGATGACGCCGACCTGGACGCCCTCGCGCAGGCGTTATCCGACAACCAGGACCTGCTCGAATCCAACGACGACGCGCCGGTCATCAAGTTCATCAACGGCCTGCTGGTCGAAGCGATCAAGGAAAACGCCTCGGACATCCACATCGAAAGCTTCGAGAGCCGCCTGCAGGTGCGCTTTCGCGTCGACGGCGTGCTGCGCGAGGTGATGCAGCCGCCGCGCGCGCTGGGGCCGCGCCTGGTGTCGCGCATCAAGGTGATGGCCAAGCTCGACATCGCCGAGAAGCGACTGCCGCAGGACGGTCGCATCTCGCGCGCATTCGGCGGTCGCAAGGTCGACGTGCGCGTCAGCACCATCCCGACCGGCCAGAACAGCGAACGCGTGGTGCTGCGCATTCTCGACAAGCAGGCCGAGCGGCTGGATCTCGAACAGCTGGGCCTGGACGAAGCGCAGATCGAGGTGCTCAAGCGGATCATCTTCCGGCCCTACGGAATCCTGCTCGTCACCGGGCCCACCGGCTCGGGCAAGACGACGACGCTGTACTCCGCGCTGAGCGTGCTCAACGATCGGTCGCGCAACATCATGACGGTCGAGGATCCGATCGAATACAACATCGACGGCGTCGGCCAGACGCAGGTCAACACCAAGGTCGAGATGACGTTCGCGCGCGGCCTTCGCGCGATCCTGCGCCAGGATCCGGACGTGGTGATGGTTGGCGAAATCCGCGATCTCGACACCGCGCAGATCGCGGTGCAGGCCAGCCAGACCGGTCACCTCGTGCTCTCGACGCTGCACACCAACACCGCCGTAGGCGCCGTCACGCGCCTGCGCGACATGGGCGTCGAGCCTTATCAGCTGTCGTCCTCGCTGGTCGGCCTGATGGCGCAGCGCCTCGTGCGCACGTTGTGCCCGCACTGCAAGCAGGGATATGAGCCCGGGATGATCGAGGTCGAACAGCTCGGCCTGCCCCCGGCCCGCCAAGGCACGTTCCAGCTGTTCAAGGCGGTCGGCTGCCCGCTGTGCCGCCACACCGGCTACCTGGGCCGCAGCGGCATCCACGAGATCATCGACGTGGATCGCCACCTCGAAGCGATGATCCACGACGGCGCCAGCGAGCAGTCGCTCGAATCCTACGCGCGCAGCAAGGGCCCGGGCATCGTCCAGTCCGGGCGCAACAAGGTGCTCGCCGGTATGACCACGCTGCGCGAAGTGCTGCGGGTGACAATTGAAGAGTAAGAGCCAGCGGGACTCGGGAATCCCCGTTCGGCCTGACACGCTCGTAGCAGGGCGGTACCCGGCACGACGCTGCATTCCAGACGGCATCCCCAGTCCCGAGTCCCGAGTCCCGAGTCCCGGCTTCTGATGGCCGCCTTCGAGTTCACCGCGCTCAACACCACCGGCGCACAGGAACGCGGGCTGATCGAAGGCGACACCGCGCGCCACGCGCGCAGCCTGCTGCGCGACCGCGGCCTGATGCCGCTGGAAGTGCGCGAGGTGCAGGAAAAGTCGACGCAGCAGGGCCAGATTTTCGGTGGCAGCAGCGGCGGTATCAGCATCACCGAGCTCACGCTGTTCACCCGTCAGCTCTCGACGCTGGTGCGTTCCGGCCTGCCGCTGGACGAGGCGCTCACCGCCGTTTCGCAGCAGAGCGAGTCCAAGCGCGTGAAGCGCATTTCGCTGGGCGTTCGCGCCTCGGTGCTGGAAGGCTCGAGCCTGGCGCAGGCGCTCAACCAGTTTCCGAACGCCTTTCCTCCGCTGTTTCGCGCGACGGTCGAAGCGGGCGAACAGTCGGGCAAGCTCGACGTGATCCTCGAACGCCTCGCCGACTACGTCGAGCGGCGTCAGGAACTGCAGCAGAAAGTGCTGCTGGCCTCGCTCTATCCGCTGATCCTCACTCTCGTGGCCGTCGGCGTGGTCGTGCTGCTGCTCGCCTACGTGGTGCCGCAGGTGGTCGGGGTGTACGCCGACATCAAGCAGGACCTGCCGACGCTGACCAAGGGCCTGATCGCGCTCAGCGACTTCGTGCGCGACTACGGACTGTATGTGGCGGTCGCGCTGGTCATCGCCGCCATCGTGTTCGCGCGGATGATGCGCAACCTCGAGTTCCGTCGAAAGGTGCACCGCCTGCAGCTGCGCGTGCCGCTGGTGGGACGCCTCACGCGAGGTGCGAACACCGGACGCTTCACCCGCACGCTGGGAATCCTGTTCGGCAGCGGCGTACCGATCCTCGACGCCATGCGCATCGGCACGCAGGTGGTCTCGAATGTGCCGATGCGCGACGCGATCGACGTCGCGACGACCAAGGTGCGCGAAGGCGCGCCGCTGGCGCGCTCGCTCGGCGAAAGCCGCCTGTTCCCGCCGATCGCGTTGCACCTGATCGCCAGCGGCGAAGCGTCCGGGCGACTCGACGAGATGCTCGACAGCGCGGCGCGCAACCAGGAGCGCGAAGTCGAGACGCTGGTCGGCGCGCTGATGGCGATCCTGGGACCGGTGCTGATCCTGGCGATGGGCGCGATCGTGCTGCTGATCGTGCTGGCGATCCTGCTGCCGATCTTCGACCTCAATCAGCTGGTCAAGTAGACCGCCTCAGGCCGTCGGCGCGATCGGCTCCGAGCGCGTCTGCAGCGTCTGGCCCAGCAGCACGCTGATGCGCCGCGGCACGTCCAGTTCGACCTCGCGCACGCCGACCCGGATCGCGTTGGCGAACCCGACGGCGTCGGCGCCGCCGTGCGACTTCACCACCGTGCAGCTGAGACCCAGGAAGCTCGCGCCGTTGTAATGGCGCGGGTCGATGCGCTTGCCCAGCGCCTTGAGCGCCGGCATCGCCGCGACCGCCGCGAGCTTGTTGAGGAAGCTCGCGGTGAACTCGTCCTTGAGGAACTGGCGGATCATCTTGGCCACGCCCTCACCGGTCTTGAGCGCGACGTTGCCGACGAAGCCGTCGCAGACCACGAGGTCGACGTCCGACAGGAAGATGCCGTCGCCTTCGACGAATCCGATGTAGTTCAGGCTCGAGGCCTGCAGCAGGGCCGCCGCACCCTTGATGACGTCGTTGCCCTTGATCTCTTCCGAGCCGATGTTGAGCAGCGCCACGCGCGGCTGGGGCTTGCCCTGCATCGCCGTGATCAGCGCCGACCCCATCACCGCGAACTGGAAGAGCTGCTCGGAGGTGCACTCGGCGTTGGCGCCGAGATCGAGCATGTGCACGTGGCCGGAGACGCTGGGAATGGCCGACACGATCGCCGGGCGGTCGATCCCGGGCAGCGTCTTGAGCACGAACTTGGCGGTCGCCATCAGCGCGCCGGTGTTGCCGGCCGACACCATCGCCTGCGCGGCGCCGTCCTTGACCAGGTCGATGGCCACGCGCATCGACGAGTCCTTCTTGTTGCGAAGCGCCTTGGTCGGCGCTTCGTCCATGCCCACGACTTCGGAGGCATGGTGTATTCGACGTCGCGGGTCGGACTTGGCGGCCTTGAGCCGTCGCAGTTCGGCCTCGATCAGCGGCTGGTCGCCCACCAGCACGACGTGCAGGGCGGGGATTTGTTCCAGGCACGACAAGGCGGCGGGCACGGTCACCGAAAGGCCGTGGTCGCCGCTCATGACATCGATGGACAGCGTGACCGGCACAGCGAAAGCCGCCCCGGTACCGGTGTTACTCGGAGGCAGCTTCCGGCGCGGCCTTCTCGATCACCTTCTTGCCGCGGTAGTAGCCGTCCGCCGTCACGTGGTGGCGGCGGTGCGTTTCACCCGACGTCGGGTCGACCGACAACGCGGGGCCGGTGAGGGCGTCGTGCGAGCGGCGGTGGCCACGGGTCGAACGCGATTTGCGGGATTTCTGGACTGCCATTTGCTCACTTCCTCGGACCGCGAACGCGACCCTGCTCTAAACGGGTTAATGCTTCAACTTCAAATTCTTGAGTGCCGCCAGTGGACTGGGCTTGTCGACCGGGTCCGGGGCCGCGTCTGCGCCCTCGGGCGGACGCGCATTCTCGCACGTCGGACACCTCGGCATCATCGGCAGCGCCAGCAACACTTCGTCCTCGACGATCTGATGCAGCGGCAGGCAATCCTCGCGCACCAGCACCGGCTCGCCCTGCTCCATCAACCGCTCTTCCTGTTCCTCGTTCATCGCCAGCGCCAGTCGCACCGGCGCGTTCAACGACCAGGCAAAACGTTCGCTACACACCCGGCACTCCAGGTGCAGGCATCCGCTCACCTGCCCTTCAAGCCAACCCTGGCGACCGACGTCGACCCGCACCTGCAGCTCCGCGCTGATATCCCGAGGTTCGAACTCCGCGAGGCGATCGAGCCCGGCAGGGTCCACGGGACCGGCATAGCGCTCTTCTCGCGCAACGGCGCGCGATGCGCTGACCTGGGCTGGAATGGACATGACGACGGCCAAAAAGGGCGCGAATGGTAGATTCGCCCACCCCCCAAGTCAAAGCCGCAGACCCTGCATGGTCCCGCTGATCCTGGCCTCGACCTCCCGCTACCGAGCCGAGCTGCTGACCCGGCTGCTGCTGCCGTTCGAAGCGGCCGCGCCCAACGCAGACGAGACCCCGATGCCAGCCGAGACCGCCCAGAAGCTGGCCGCGCGCCTGGCCCGGGCCAAGGCGCAATCGGTGGCCCAGCAGCGGCCGGACGCCTGCGTGATCGGTTCGGACCAGGTCGCCTCGTGCATGAACCGCCTGCTCGGCAAGCCCGGCAGCCGCCAGGCGGCGGCCGAACAGCTGTCTTTCATGGCCGGCCGTACGGTGCTGTTCGCCACCGCGGTGAGCCTCGTGCATCCCGAGCTGCCGCGGCCGCTGGCCGAGCTCGACCTGACGCTGGTCAAGCTGCGCCGGATCAAGGCGGCGGACATCGATCGCTATCTGGATGCCGAGCCGGCGTTCGATTGCGCCGGCAGCTTCCGCGCCGAGGGCCTGGGCATCAGCCTGTTCGAGGAGATTCAGTCGCGCGATCCGACCGGACTGATCGGCCTGCCGCTGATCGCCCTGGCGCGGATGCTGCGCAAGGCGGGCTATCCGCTCTAGCGCTCGCCGCGCAGCCAGTGCGGCAGCGACGCCACCGTTTCGATCAGCGCCATCGCCCCGGCCGAACGGATGCGCTCGGGCGCGTGCACGCCGCACGTGACGCCGATCATCGGCATGCCGATGGCCCGCGCCATCGCCGCGTCGTACTCGGTGTCGCCCACCATCAGCGCGCGCTCGACCGGCACCCGCAGCTCGTCGAGCAGCTCGCGCAGCATCAGGGGATCGGGCTTGTTGGCGGTCTCGTCAGCGGTGCGCGTGGCGGCGAACAGCGGTCGCAACGTCGCGTGGTGCTTGAGTGAACGCTCGAGTCCCGGTCGCGGCTTGCCGGTGGCCACCGCCAGCACGTAACCGCCGCAAGCCAGTTCCGCGAGCGCCTGCTCCGCGCCGTTGAACAGCGGTGCCTCTCGCGCGGCGGCGACCGGGTCGCCGGGCTTGCCGACGAAGCTCGCGCGATAGCTCATCAGCAGGCGGATCAGCTCCTCGGTGTCGAGCTCCGGGTAGAGCGTCTGCATGCCGTCGGTCAGTCCCAGGCCGATCAGCTCGGCGATGGCGCGATCGCTGCGCGGCGGCAGGCCCAGGTCGGCGATGGCGGCCTGCATGCTGCGCACGATCGGGCCTTCGGAATCCGCGAGCGTTCCGTCCCAATCGAAGATCAACAGGTCGTATCGACCGCCGGCCATCGTCGGCTCAAGGCACGCGCTGCAGCGGCAGCGGCGTCACGTACTGGCCGTCGCGGCCGACGTAGTGGAACGACAGCGTCCGGGTCTTGGCGTCGTAGCCGTAGGCTGTACCGGTGTTCGGATCCTTGAACTTCGAGGCGAGCGATTCGACGGCGGACGCCGCGTTCTCCGGCGACTCACCGCGTCGCGCCAGTTCGAGCTGCAGCGAGACCATGCCTTGCAGCGCGACCAGATTGCACTGGCGGCCGAGGTAGTCGATCAACGTGTCCGGGTGCGAGCTGCGCTGCAGGATCCGCCCGATCGGGTTGTAGAACCATTCGTACCAGCGCAGGCCCATGCCCGTGTCCTTCGGCCGGGCGTTGATCTCGTCGAACGCCTTGCGCACCGCCACGCAACCTTCGCGCTCGGTGACCGCGAGCCGATCGAGCTCGCGGTAGCTGCGATTGATCGTGTCGTTCTTCTTGGTCATCAAGCGATACCACCAGGACTGCGACGCCGGGAAATCCTTGCGCACGACCGGCTGGCTCGGATCGGCGATCTGTTCCCAGGTGCGGGCCTGGATGCGGAACTCGCCCGCCAGCGCGCCGGCGAGGCTGCGTTCGCTATCGGCCAGCGGCCGCAGCAGCGTCTCGAGTTCGGCCGCCGCGGCGCCTTCGCGCGCCTGCGGCCACTCGCGAACCAGTTCGGAGACGAACATCAGGTGCGCGGCATATGCGCGCGACGCGACGATCTTGTCGACGAGCGTGGCGTCGCGCGCCGCGAGCACGCGTCGCCAGATCGCAGCGGAGCGCGCCAGCACCGCGGCGCCCTGCTCGATGCTGCCCTCGCCGATCGCCAGTGCGATGACCGACAGGTTGACCAATCCGACGCGATACGCGGTCGCATCCGGCATCGGCTGGTCGATCGAGCCAGGTCGCGGATCCGAATAACGCGGATAACGCTCGAGCTCCCGGTAGCGCAGCAGCAGCGGATGGATCCGCGGCACCAGCTGGTCGAACACCGCGCGCTGCGCCTGGCTGTTGCGCACGCATTCGTAGGCGCCGGGCCGATTGCCGGGGCTGCACATCGTCGCCTGGCCTTCGTCGAACTGCGCCGTCGGACGGTCGAGCGCCTGCGCGTAGGTCGGCTGCGGCTGTCCTTCTTTGGGTGCCGGCGCCTTGGCGAGCGCCTCCAGTGCAGCGGCCCCACGCACGTGCGCCGGCTCGTCGCCACCGATGGGAAACGCCAGCAGCGCCAGGAACAGGTTCTCCTCCGGCGGCACCGTCTCGGGCTTGGCATCCAGGACGGCCTGCGCCGCCGGCTCGATCGGCGTGTCGAACCAGTTGTAGGTGAGCCACAGCGCCATCGGGAACAGGAACACCACGGCGAAGACCATGCCCGGCCGCCGACCCTTGGTGCCGCCACCCGGGACCCGGATGACCGGACCGGCCATCAGCGCGCCCTCCGCGCCGAGGAACCGGTCGTCGAGATCGTCGGCAGCCGGCTGAGCACGTCACGCAGCTCGTCGGTCAGCGGGGCATTCAGCAGCAGCTTGGGCAGGGCGCCGTCCGCGGCCAGCTTGAGAAAGTGCGAGTGCAGGAACATGCGCTTGAGGCCCTTGTCGCGGATCGCCTTGTCGAATCCGCGATCGCCGTACTTGCGATCGCCCGCCACCGGATACCCCAGCGCCAGCGCGTGCACGCGGATCTGGTGCGTGCGGCCGGAGAAGATCTGCACCTCGCACAAGGTCGCGTCGCGATAGCGCGCCTGCGGCGAGAAGCGCGAGCGCGACGGCTTGCCCTCCTCCTCGTCGACGTCGACATAGCGCTCGCCGCCGGCCACGTTGTTCTTGACCAGGGCGGCGTCGACGTCGCGGTCCTCACCCTTCCAGCGCCCGACCAGCAGCGCGAAGTAGCGCTTCTCGGTGGTGCCTTCCTTGAACGCCTTCTGCGCCCGCAACAGCGCGGGTCGCGACTTGGCCAGCAGCAGCACGCCGCTGGTGTCCCGATCCAGGCGGTGGCACAGCTCGATGAACTCGTACTTGTTCCAGGCCCGGATCGACTCGATGACCCCATACGGCAGCCCACTGCCACCATGGCTGGCGTAGCCGGCCGGCTTGTCCAGGGCCAGGTAATGCTCGTCCTCGTGGATCACGGCCTCGCGCAGCCGATTCAGGACGTCGTCGGGTGGACGCACCGCTTCGCCCTTCTCGGCCATCCGCACCGGCGGGATGCGGATCTCGTCGCCCTCGACCAGCTTGCGTTCCGGTTTGGCACGCCCGCCGTTGACCCGCACCTGCCCGGAGCGCAGCAGGCGGTACACGTGCGACTTGGGTACGCCCGGCAGCTGTCGGAGCAGGAAGTTGTCGATCCGCTGCCCATCCTCGCGGGCCCCGGCGCGGACGTGGCGCACGGCGGTTGCGGGTTGTGTCAAAATGTTTGCGCTCCGAGGGTTATGAGACATCGCTACCGGAGCCCCTGCCCGGCAAACGCATCCGCGCCACGCCGGGTTTTCAATAGAACCAAATGATGGCTTCCAGCCTCCCGCGAGCGTTGACCAGCTTAACCGCTTCGCGGCGGCATCGAAACGTCGTGCTCGCGGTCAGCCTCTGGCTGATCGCGCTGTGCGGCGGCCACCAGAAACCTGTGCTCCCGCCAGGCTTCGGGTCACGACGAACACGCGCATTTCCCGAAGCGCGGAACCGTTTTGCCTTCGCCCGGCGGTCGAGCACGCTCCCTCGAGACCGCAAACATGAAACGCATTTTGATCAATGCAACGCAGCCCGAAGAGCTGCGCGTAGCCATCGTCGATGGCCAGAAGCTGCATGACCTGGACCTGGAACTCGCCTCCAAGGAACAGAAGAAAGGGAATCTCTACAAAGGTCGCATCACGCGGGTCGAGCAATCGCTCGAAGCCTGCTTCGTCGAGTACGGCGCCGAGCGCCACGGCTTCCTGCCGATCAAGGAGATCGCCCGCAGCTGCGTGAACGGCCAGGGTCCGATCAAGGACCTCGTGCGCGAAGGCCTGGAGCTGATCGTCCAGGTCGAGAAGGAAGAGCGCGGCAACAAGGGCGCCGCGCTGACCAGCTACGTGTCGCTCGCCGGCCGCTACCTGGTCCTGATGCCGAACAATCCCAAGGCCGGCGGCGTGTCTCGCCGGGCCGAGGGTGACGAGCGTGAGGAGGCCAAGGCCGCCCTCGACGCGCTGCAGCTGCCCGACGGGATGGGCGTGATCGTGCGTTCCAACGGCGTGGGTCGCACCGCCGAGGAACTGCAGTGGGACGCGGACTACCTGATCGAGATCTGGACGGCGATCGACAACGCCGCCGCCGAGAAGAAGGCGCCGTTCCTGATCTACCAGGAGAACAACATCATCCTGCGGGCGCTGCGCGACTACCTGCGCCCGGACATCGGGGAGGTGCTGGTCGACAACCCCGAGATCTACGAGCAGGCCCGTACGCATCTGGCCGCGGTCATGCCCCAGCAGCTGAACCGCCTGAAGCTGTACCGCGACGAGACGCCGTTGTTCTCGCGCTTCCAGATCGAAAGCCAGATCGAGCTGGCACACGAGCGCACCATCCGCCTGCCCTCGGGCGGCTCGATCGTCATCGATCGCACCGAGGCGCTGACCTCGATCGACATCAACTCGGCCAAGGCCACCGGCGGCGGCGGCATCGAGGAGACCGCGCTCAACACCAATCTCGAGGCGGCCGACGAGATCGCCCGCCAGCTGCGACTGCGCGACCTGGGCGGACTGATCGTGATCGATTTCATCGACATGAACAGCTCCTCCAACCAGAAGAAGGTCGAAAAGCGGCTGGAGCAGGCGTCGGAGATCGACCGCGCGCGCATCCAGTTCGGACGCCTGTCGCGCTTCGGGCTGATGGAGATGTCGCGCCAGCGCCTGCGCCCGAGCCTGGGCGAGCACACGCAGATCGCTTGCCCGCGCTGCGAAGGTAGCGGACAGATCCGCTCGGTCGAGTCGCTCGCGCTCTCGGTGCTGCGCCTGATCGAAGAGGAGGCGATGAAGGACCGCACGGCCCGCGTCATCGCCCAGTTGCCAGTCGACGTCGGCACCTTCCTGCTCAACGAAAAGCGCGCCAACGTGCGCGAGATCGAGGCCCGCAACCGGATCGCGATCACGATCGTGCCCAATCCGACGATGCACACGCCGGCCTACGAGATCCGGCGCGTGCGCGGCGACCAGATCAACCAGGAGAACAACGGCGGCGTCAGTCACGGCCTGGCACAGGACTACGACGCCGAGGCGCACGAGGAACTGGGCGAGGTCAAGGCGCCGCCCAAGCCCGCGCAGAAGCCGGCGGTCGAACAGATCGTGCCCTCGACGCCCGCGCCGATCGTCGAGCCGCCGCCGCCGGTGGCGGTCGCGCCGGCGATCGCACCGGTCTTCACGCTCCAGCCGATCATGCCGACGGGCTTCTGGTCGCGCCTGCTGTGGCTGTTCGGATTCATGCCGCGCCCGCGCGAGGAAAAGCCGGTCAAGGCCGCGCCCGAACCGGAAGCCAAGCCGCGCGACGATTCGGCCTCGCGCCGCGACAAGGGCCATCGCGGCGATCATCGCCGCGATGGCCAGCGTCGCGACGAAGGTCGACGCGGTGGCAACAACGAGCGCCGGGGTGGCGAGCGCGATGCGCCGCAGCAGCAGGGCCGTCGCGAAGGTCGCGAAGGTCGGGATCGTGACCGCGATCGTGATCGCGGCGGCAAGGGCTCGGCGCCGCAGGGCGCTGGCAATCCGCAGCAGCCGCAGCGTCGCGAGGATCGTCCGGCGCAGCCGGATCGCGCCGGACAGCAGCAGCGGCCGCCGCAGCAGCAGAAGCCGGCCGGCCAGCCGCAGCAACCGCCGCGTCCGCGCCCGACCGAGGACGGCGCCGACGAGGGCGACCCGACGACGCGTGACGGCCTGGCCGTCGCCGGCGAAGGCGGCAACGAGCGCGGTGAAGCCGGACCGGGCCGTCAGGGACGGGGTCGTCGCGGACGTCGGGGCCGGGGTCGCGGCGACGGACAACAGCCCGAGGCGCAGGCCAACGGCGCGGGCGACGAATCGACGCGATCGGTGTCGCGCGACGCGCTGCCGCCCGATCTCGCCGCCGCGCTCGGTCGCGGCGTCGCAGCCGCGGTGGTCGCCTCCGAACTGACGGCGGCGCCTTCCGACGAAGCGGCCGCCTATCGCGAGGCGCAGGCCGCCCCCGGATCCTCGCCGACCGACGACGCACCGCCGCAATGGGATTCGACTCCGGACGCAAACGCCGAATCGGCGGACGACGCCTTCCGCCCGACCCGCTTCGACGTTGCACCCGCACCCGCGCCGTCGGCCGTCTACAACGAGGCCGCGGCAAGCGCCGACGACGCCGTGTCGGCCGATGTGGCCGAAGCCGTCGAGGAATCCGCGGTGGTCGAGGAGCTCGAGCGCATCGCGGGCCGCGTGCCGCCGGCCGTCAACGACGACTTCGTACGCGACGTGATCCCGCCGCCGCCGGCCGAACCGGTGGCGCCCTTCGAGTTGTCGCCGCCACCCGCTCCGCCGCAGCCGGCACCGGCGCATCGCTTCGTCAGCCGCTTCGAACAGGTGGAGACGCGCTTCCCGCCGCCGCCTGCCGAGCACGAGGCGACCGACGCGGCACCCTCGGTGGCCGAGCAGGACGTGGGCGCGACGGCGCCAGCGCCTGAGCCGGAGCCGGTTGCCACCGAAACGCGGGCCGAGCCGTCGGCGACGCCGGTGGATTTCGAGCAGGTGGAACCGCGACGCGACGCCTGAGCGATCGGGTTTTCAATTCCGCAGCAGGCCGCGACGCCACGGGTGACGAACCCGTGGCGTTTTTTGCTGGAACGGAGACTGCAGGGAGCGAACCTCATGGCGGCTTCGTGCCGCTCTTGCGACGTCGCGGCCGTCGGGCGCATGCCCCGCGCCGCCCGTCCGACCTGCTCTGTTCGAGGCCTGCATGGACGGCGATACAGTCATCATGGGTATGCCGCTTGCCGGCGAGGCCTCCGCCTCACGCCACCACTCCATCCTGAAACAGCTGTCGTCCTGGTCGCCCGGCGAGTTCGCCGCGCTGATCCACGTCGACCTGCGCAATCTTCGGGACATCAACCGTCTTTCGGGCGCGGCGGAGGGTGATCGCCTGATCCGGCGCGTCGAACAGGCGCTGCAGCAATGGAGCCGCGGGCACGCCGTCACCGGCCGCCTTTGGAGCAACGAGTTCATCGCCGCCAAGTCCATCGACCACGCGCAGAGCGCCGGCGAGGAAGCCGCGCACCTGCGCGACATGCTCAGCGAGATGCACTACGACTCGGCCGTCGGCTCTGCGCGTGTCGGCGTGTCGCTGGGCATGTCGATCTGGCGTCACGGCGACGACTGGGCGCGCGTGCTCAGCGAGGCGAACCAGGCCTGCATCATGTCCAAGCGTCGCGGGCTGAACCAGATCGTGCGCTTCGGCACCGGCGTTGCCGAGATGCCGATCTACAGCCCCGCCGCCGTCACCGAGTTCCGCAACCTGATGAAGGCAGGCCGCCTGAGCCTGCACGCGCAACCGATCATGGACATCGGCGGCGACGAGCCGCGGATGGCCAAGGCCGAGTTCCTGATCCGGATGGAGCGCAACGGCGTGTACATGCCGCTCGCGGCCGGCATCATCGAGACGCTCGAGAACTACGGCCTGGCGGCCGAGCTCGACCGCTTCAGCTCCACGTTCCTGCTCGACTGGCTGGACGCGAATCCCGAGGTGCTCGGACGCGTGCACGGGCTGTCGATGAACCTTTCCGGCGCGTCGCTGGTGGACGGCCGCTTCATGGACGATCTCTACCGCGACGTGAAGAACGCACGCCTGCCCGCCGGCAAGCTGTGCTTCGAGATCACCGAAACCTCCGCCATCGCGCACCTCGACGTCGCCGCCGAGGTCATCGGCGCGTTCAAATCGATCGGCTGCCGCTTCAGCCTGGACGATTTCGGCTCCGGCCTGTGTTCGTTCGGCTATCTGAACACGCTGCCCGTCGACGAA